>JAFRXS010000086.1 GCA_017443405.1 Clostridia bacterium
TAAGACCGACGTGAGCGGAGCGGTCGCGCTGGTCGTAGGCGGCGAAGGCAAAGGCGTTTCTCGCCTTGTCGGCGAGCACTGTGACGGAAAGCTGTCCATACCGATGAACGGAAGGATAAACTCGCTCAACGCGTCGGTCGCGGCGGGCATCCTGATGTTCAGAGTCGCCGAAGTCCGAAAAACAGTTAACGGGGCATAATAATGGAAGAGGATATCATCAAGAGAAACACAGGGAAACGGCATTTCGGAGCCCCCTCTCCCTCCCCCGCCGTAAAGGCGGAAGAAATAACGACAGCCGAGGCGGCGCCTGCGGCAGATACCGCCGCGCCCGAAGCAGCGTCGGGGCCCGACAAATCGGACCCCGACGTCTGGGGCCTCATAGACGAGATGTTCGCCGCTCCGGAAGGGGCCGTCGAAACGGTCATAGAGATACCCGGCGAGGCTGCCGCCGTTCCCGCCGCGGCCGAAGCCGCCGATAACGGCGCCGGCGCCCCCGCTCCCGTCGCCGTCACCGAAGACGGTGTAAAAGTATTCCGCTCCGACGGCCCCGCTCCCGACCCCGACGAGGCGGCGGAGGCCCTGCTTAAAACGAACGCCATCCCCGAACCCGTCGAGGAGGAGGCCGCTTCCGTACCCGATTCGCAGCGCAGGATACTCAAAACCAGGTCCGAATCCGTTCACGGCGGGTCGTATTTTGAGAAGTTCACCGACAAAGCGCCCGACGGAGACGAGAATCAGGCGCCCGGCGAAAAGAAACACCTCAAAACAAGGGGTTTCGAGAAGAAGTTCAAGGGACGCGTCAACCCTGAACCCGAACAGAACGAGGACGACGCCGTCAAGATATTCGACGGGACCGGCAAGGACGGGATACCCACTCCCGGCGGCGGGATAAAGATAGTTTCAAGACCGCGCAAAAAAACCGGCTACGACAGGCTCATGTATGACGACAGACCTGTCAAATCGGGGCTCGACCTTAAAATGACCACGTCCAAGAGCGTCACGGCGGACTTTTTCAAAAGATCCGCGTCGTCCGTCAGCGTGTGCATGTTTTTCAGCGGCCTGATCTTCATCGTGATGCTGATGATATCGGTCATCGCGTCCGCGACGGTCAACAGCGACGGGACGCTCGGCATCTTCGGCGGCAATGCGCTGATAATGAACATCGTGATGCAGGTCCTGCTTTTCGCGTCGCTGATCTCAACAAAGCCCTCGGGCATCATTCCGGACGGCTTTGAAGCGCTGAAGCTCGGCAGACCGGACTCGAAGACGGGCGTCATCGTCATCTACGTTCTCGCCATAATCCAGAATATCGTCCTTCTGTTCGTAAGGTCCGACACAGCGGCGGTCATGCCCCTGTCCTGCGCGGCGGCGGGCGCGGCGGCGGCGGAGCTGTATATCAGCCTGCTGCCCATCGAAAAGACCCGGCTCGGCGTCAATTTCACACAGCAGAGCAGCTATTTCAGCGGACTTATCCGTATGGACGACGCGCAGGCGGTATCCGTCATAGGCGGCGGCGAGCTCGACGGAGCCGCTAACGTCAACTATTTCGGCAAGATCGCCCTTCCGAAGAATTACGTCGACACCTCCATGCAGGACGACGCGACGACGCTGTTCTTCGTCAAGGTCCTGATAATCAGCGCGGCGATAGGCGTCGCGGCGGGCGTAGCCGACTTCTTCATCCACGGGCACAACTTCGTTTCGGCGTTCACTCTGGCCATAGCGATAATCATCTCCTGCATACCCACGATGCAGTACATCGTTCTCTGCGACCGCATCTGCTCAAAAAAGTTCAACAAACACTCCGCGGGCAGCGTGACCTCCTACGCGGGCGCCGTTACCGCGGCGTCGAGCGAAGCGATGGTCGTCGAGGCGAAGGATCTTTATTCCGGCGCGAACAGCTGCAGGATAACGAACATCCGCTTTTTCACCCCGGAGGGCGCGGACGTGCTGCTGCCCATGACGGCGTATCTGCTCGAGCTCGCCGAAAGTCCCCTCGCCGGCTGCTTCAAGGACATTCTTGATAACAGAGAGATCAAGAGGCCGAGAATAGAGGATTACAACTGCGAATCCGGCAAAGAGATATCCGCGATGATCGACGGGCGCAGAGCGCTGCTTTGCAAGCGCGACAAGTTTGCCGCCCACACGATCGACGATTCCGTGCTCGGCGATTCGTCAGACGTTCTCGAAGACGGCAGCTACAAGCTGTATCTTGCCGTAAACAGCGAACTCAAAATAGAATATACCGTCCACTACGACGCGATCAAATCGATGAAGGAGCTGCTTAAGGAGCTCTCGGGCAGGGGCATAGAGATACTTCTCTGCTCGGACGACTGCCTGGTGACGGACAGGACCGTTGAAAACGATTTCGACCTGCCGCAGGATTCCGTCGTGCTGCTCAACTCGTATCAGTCCACGGCGTTCCGCAGATACCGCGAAAGGGCCGGTTCGATCGTCCCAGTGTCGATGTTCTCAAAGAACGACGCTTCGAGCCGCTCGAGGATACTCATGAGGGCTTTCGACCTTGCGTATTCGCTCAGACAGATAGCGTCGATGAGCGTGCCGCTTTGCGTGTTCATCGCCGCGGGCGTCGCCGCCATCGGACTCATCGCCGGAAACGCTTTCGTATCAGGCTGGCTCGCGACCGCTATGAGGGCGTTGTCCGTCATCATATGCTTTATCCTGACGGCGTCCGGCAGGCGCTTATACCGTTCCGGTCCGAAGAGGCGCCGCTGATAATACAATATAATCATTCCGGAGTTAAGACATGTTATTCAGTGAGGATATAGGAATAGATCTCGGCACTACCCATACCAGGGTATGCGTGCGCGGCAAAGGCACGGTCATAACGGAGCCGACGGTCGCGGCAGTCGATCTTACCTCCAACGACAGTTCGGTCACCGAGATAGGCGAAAAGGCCCGCGATATGATCGGCAGGACGCCCGGCTCGCTTAACGCAGTCAGTCCTATAAAAAACGGCGTCATTGCGGACTACGCGGTGACGGTGCAGCTTCTCAGAAAGCTCATTGACCGCAGCATCTCCGCCTCGGCGTTCAAGCGCACGAGAGTCATGATAACCATTCCGTCCGGCACGACCGAGGTCGAGCGTATGGCGGTCAGGATGGCAGCGCGCGACGCGGGCGCCAGGTACGTCAGCCTTGTCGAATCCACGCTCGCGGACGCTCTCGGCGAAAATCTGCCGATCGACAGACCGTTCGGCACGATGGTCGCCGATATAGGCGGCGGCTGCACACAGGTCGCGGTCCTCGCGCTCGACGATATAGTAACGTCAGCGGGTGTTCGCGTCGGCGGCGACGACCTCAACGCCGCTATCATCGAGTATGTCAGGCGCAATTTCGACCTTCTCATAGGCGAAAGGACAGCCGAAAGCATCAAGATGAAGATAGGCTCCGCCATTCCGTACGACGGCGAGGGCGCGGTCGACGTCAGAGGCAGGAGCCTCACCGACGGTCTGCCCCGCAATATCGAGCTCACTTCCGCGCAGGTCAGGGAGGCGATGGCCCCCGTCACTGCGTCGATCATCGATATGATAAGATCGGTCACCAAGAAGACGCCGCCGGAGCTGCTCTCCGACATCATGTCAAAGGGCATCTTTCTCACGGGCGGCACTTCATCGCTCAGAGGTCTCGCCAGAGCCATACAGGCGGTCACGAAGATACCCGTAGTCGTTTCCGGCGATCCGCTTTCAAGCGCCGTTCTCGGTCTGGAAGCCTGTCTTGAAAGAGCGGACAGATAAAGATACAGTATTATGAAATTCTTCTCATCAACCGGCTTTAAGATAATGGCGGCGGTCCTCTGCGCTGTTCTGCTCGGAATGGCGGCCGCCGGTCTCAGCGGCGGCGATTCCTACGTCGGCGGCCTGTTGAGTGTTGTTTTGTCGCCCTTTGAGAAGGGAGCCGCGTACATCGCGGAATTCGCAGACGATCTGTCGCTCAACTTCCGGTCCGCTTCTTACTACAGGGAGCATAACGAAGAACTTGAAAGTCAGCGTGACGAGCTGCTCAGAAAAACGGCGGACTACGATGACATAAAGAACAGACTTGAAGCCTACGAGATTTACACGGAATCCGGCAACGACGAATTCACCAAGGTCTACGCGCAGGTCACGGGGCGCGACAGCGCCGACGTCTGCTCGAGCATGACTCTCGGAGTCGGCACGGCGAACGGCGTCTCCGCCGGCGACCCGGTCATAACGGAGGAGGGCGTGTTCGTCGGCATCGTCCGCAGAGCGGGCGTCGCGACCTGCACGGTCTCGACCGTTCTCGACCCGTCCGTCAGCATCGGCACCTACGACAGCTACAGCCTTGAAGCCGGTTTCATCGACAACGGCATATCGCAGTCGTTCTACGGTTTCGCGGTCAACGCGGGGCTGTCGTCGGATACGCTCATCACGCCCGGAAGTCTCATTCTTACGTCCGGCGCGGGCGGCGTCGTGCCGAAAGGGCTCATAATAGGCGCGGTATCCGAAGTCAGGGAAAGCGGCGAGGACGTTTCGCTCATAGCGATAGTGCAGCCCTACGCGCCGCTTAACAATATGAAGAGAGCGTTCGTTATCACGGACTTCCCCGGGAAGGGAGAAAAATGAGCTCCGCGATAACGAAAAAAGCGACCGGCGGAAACCGGTCGGGCGCGGCGAAAATCGCCGGCGTAGCCGTAATGCTGCTGCTTTCCGCGCTCGCGCAGAACACCGGCTTTTTCCCGGCGGTATACTCCTCGCGTCCGCTGCTTATGATACCCGCCGTCGTCTGCACCGCCATGACCTTCTACGAGGGCGCGGGCTTTGCCGCGGGCATCTTTTCGGGCCTGATGTGGGACACGGTCTCCCCCGCCCCGGACGGTATATTCACGCTGTTCCTCGGCGTGTGCGGAGCGGTCTGCGGTCTGCTTTCGCGCTACAGATTCAGAAGCACCTTCCTCACGTCCTACCTGTTCTCCTGCGCCGCGAGTCTTGTCGGCTGCGTGCTGTACTGCGTTTTCAGATCGGCGCCTCTGGGCTCCGCCGAGTTCTCGACCGCTTTCTTCGCGTTCTATCTGCCGAGTTTCGTATACACCGCGGTAGTATCGGTATTCTACGCCGCGTTCCTGCACAGAGAAAAGATATATCTTCCCTGACTCAATACATACGGTAAAACCCCGCGGATACGCTCCGCGGGGTTTTGAGTTGGGTCCGGCAGGACTTTACTTTTTCTTCTTCAGACGCTCGCGGACGGTCCCGCGCGGGTCTTTGATAAGAAGTATAACTATCCAGATGACGAGCGCGAGCGCTATGACGGCGAGACCGAGGAACGCGTCGTTGATCATATCTTCAAGCGCGGGTATGAACATTTCCGCGCCGAGCTCTATATACTCAGCGACGGCGTCAACAAGCCACATGACGGAGGCGCCCCAGAACATCCAGCAAAGGATGCCGAGCATCAGTGTGCGGTCGTTCTTGATATACCAGATCGCGGTAACTACGACCGCGGCAAAAACCGTGAGAAGCAGCGTCATGCCTTCTCTGCCGCGTTCTGCGGCACGGGACGTTTTTCGATAGCGTAAGACACCGCGACCATAACCGCCCATACTACGGTCACGAGTATCGCCATGCCGACTCCGACGGTCGCCATCTCGTGCAGCATCTCCGATACCGCGGCGGCACCCTCGGTCGCAGCCGTCAGGAACGGGAAGAACGGCGTGATCTCGCCGTGCCACAGATGCTCGAACGCAAGCAGCGCGACGCCGCCCCAGAGCATACCCGCCAGCCAGAAAAGCCTGCGGGCAAAGCCCTGCTTCTCATGCGAAGCGTTTGAAACCCCGTTATTCACACCTGTCTGCGCGCGTTTTGTTCCGGTGTGTTTCACGATAAGCGCGGCGGCGGTAACGATGACCGCTTCCGTTGCGGGAACGATAAAACAAGCCATAAGATTATCTCCTTTCGTGTCAAGCCTTGTTGAATCTATCCTTGCCCTGCCTGCGGCGCGGACGCTTCCCGTCGTCGGGAAGATCCGCCAACACGGCAAATCCTTTAATTATTATAGCACCCGGGTGTGAATAAATCAATACAAACCGACAGAAACAAATAAGGTCAGATAGTCATACGAAATACGGAAAACAGAATAGACAAAAACGTCTCCGCATCGGCGCGGAGGCGTTTTCCTTGTTATATACAGACGAAGCGGGCGTTACAGCTTTTTCAAGCCTGTCGTCGGCTTCCCGTCTTGACCGGTTCCGGCAGCTTCAGGACGTACCGCGCGATCTCCCGTTCTTCGCCGTGATAAACTCCCGGTCCGCGGTACATCAGCTCGAAGCCGCACTTCTCAAGGACGCGGACGGAAGCCTTGTTTTCGGCAAGGCAGATACCGTATACCCTGTCAAGCCCGCGCTTCTCCGCAATGACGGGAAGGAACGCCGAAACCGCCTCGGTCGCGTATCCGTTTCCGGTATGGGCTTTCGCGACGTGATAGCCGATCTCGAAGTCGTATTCTATCGGCGCGAGCTGCACGTAGCCTATATTCTTCATCCCGTCCTTGAGAAAAACGGGATAGACGAAGGGCCCGTCGGCGCTGCCGTAGCGACCGATAAGACGTTTTACGGTTTTCAGCGCTTCTTCTTCGGACCCGAATACCTCGTCGGGAACGAAACGGCGGTTGTCTTCGTCAAGAGAGTTGAGATGCACGTCGCGTGCCATATCCGCGGTAAATTCACGGATCATCAGCCTGCCGGTCTCGACAAAAAAGCCCTTCTTTTCAAAATATTCGCGGCGAAGTATCGAATGCCACGCCTCGTCGCAGACGCCCTGGTTGTTTCGCCCCGCCTGCCTCCGGATACCCTCAAACTTCATCCCGCACTTTTTCATGACCTTGCCGGAATTGGGGTTTCTCGCGTCGTGACAGGCGTTCACGCAGTTCGCGCCGACCTCTTCGAAAAAGAACGATATGACAGCGCCGAGAGCTTCCGGCATAATGCCGCGCCCCCACCACTTCGTTCCGATACAGTATCCGATCGTGACCGATTCGGTCTTTTCGTCGATCCCGACGGCGGAGATGCTGCCTATCGGCTCGGCTGTCTGCTTGAGCTCTATCGCCCACTGGTAAAACCTCGGATCCCGGTAGCCGCCGACCCATTCCGCGAGCACCTGCTTCGTGATATCTGTCGACGTGTGAGTGTCCCAGGTAAGATAGCGGGTGACTTCCGGCTCGGACGCCCAGTTGCGGTAGACCGCGCCCGCGTCCTCCGGAATGAACGGCCTCAGCTCCAGACGGGGCGTTTCTATCCTCTTTGTTCCCTTATGCTCCATGTCTGTTTTCCTCAATGTTCCTGATCCGTGCGGAAGATCAGCACCGTTTCGTCCTCGTTCAATTGCTCCCTGACCGGATCGAACCCCGCCGTCACGCGGTTCCAGAGATTTTTCGCGGCGCTATTCTTTTCGTTGTATTTTACTTCCCATCTGCCCTTGAACCGGTCGAAGATAAGCTTTGCGGCGTCTGTTGCCAGGCGCCTGCGGCGGTACATGGGGAAGACCGTGAATTCCGCGAGTACAAAGTCCGTTTCCCGCCCGAGATCCGAGTAGGGATGTATCATCGCGAAGCCGGAAAGCGTCGGTCCGTCGTACAGAAAATACGCTTTGCGCTTCGGGTCGGTGAAGTACGCGTCGAAATGACCGTAATGAAGATTACCGAGCGCGTCAAGCTCGTCGTCGTAGTAGTTGGTCATCTCGTAGAGATACTTCTGATTGAGATTATACAGCAGTTCCCTGTCTTCGTGTCTTACTTCGATAAGCTCCATCAGCATTCACCGGTCTTGCGCTGATAAATAATGCTCCAGCGCGTATTCGAAACGCTCTTCAAATCTGCGTGCCGCTTCCCTGCTGATACTCTTCTTCGGGAAAAGCATATCGAAAGCGTGGATATCGGTATGATAAACGTCCGCTTCCGCCGGCACGCCGGCTTCTTTGAGTTTTCTTACATATTCCATAGTTTCCGCGTAAAACGGCTCGCCGTCGCCGACAAATGTGTAAGCCGGAGGCAGCCCCGAAAAATCCGTCTGACAAATGGGAGACGCGTAGGGAGAGACCTCCGCTTTCGCGTCCCCGCGAAGATAAGCGCGCCAGCCGATATGATTGCGGCGGGTGTTCCAGACGCGCCCGTGATTGTCCTTTGACGTTTCGGTGTCCGAGCTGCTCAACATCGGATAAAGCGGCATCTGAAACGCCACGGACATCTCCCCGCGATCCCTTGCCATCATGCAGACTGCCGCCGCGAGCCCGCCGCCCGCGCTCTCCCCTCCGACCGCGATCCGGTCCCGACACACTCCGAGCGCGTCAGCGTGAGCGTACAGATATTCAAGCGCCGCGTAACAGTCCTCAGCAGCTGCCGGATAGGGCTTCTGCCAGGCGAGGCGGTACCCCGGCGAAATGACCGTGACTCCGTACTTTAAGACAAGATCCGAAGCGCGGCTCATATAGACCATTTCCTTCATCCCGAGGATATAACCCCCGCCGTGTATCCAAAGGATACCGATGGAGGTTCCTTTCGGTTTTTCGGGCCGGAGGATCAAAAGAGGGACGCGTCCCGCTTTGACTTTTTGCGCCTTGATCCCCGGGACGGGCGTCAGACGAATCATCGTTATCACTCCGTTTTTTGCCGGTCTGTCGGTATTCTGATATGCTCCGGGCGCAGTTTCGCGCAGTCAGAGCCGCCTGAGGCGCAAAACAAAAAAGAACCCGCAGATTCAGACCGGACCCGATCCGCTTTTTGATGCGAAGCGGATTTGTCTGACAAAAGAGATCCGGCTGACCGCGGGTCGTTCCGCAGCGGCGCTTTCCGCAAAGGAAAGCGCCGCGATCCGTTCAGAAGGTCAATACGGTAAACGTCAAAGTATCCCTTCCGGGAAGATCTTGTAGAACAGACCGAATACCTTGAACATAGCCTGTACGACCGCGTCGACGACCTTCAGCAGCGCGTAGTAAGCCTTTGATTTGCCGCCGTCGACGTTGGGGATGGCGGAATCTTTCGCCAGCGCGAGATCAAAAATATTTATCAGCTCATAGTCGTAGTTTTTGACGTCGTCCTCGTGGAGGGTGATAAGCCCGGCTCCCCTGCTGATATCCACTGAATAGGAATTGCAGCCGCAGGAGGGAACGTTTATGACGTCGACGCCCTCGATATTGACCTGATAGGAGTTGTTGTGGTCGTGACCGTGGAACTCCGCGATCACGTCGCCGACCTCGAGCCACGCGTCGAGCTGACCGTCGTAGCAGTTGGGCGGGCAGGGCACTTCGAGCCAGTAGCCGTTAAGACGGGTGAACACCGGCAGTTTGCTGTAGCTCTTGCCGTTGCGGTTTTCGGACAGGTCGCCGAGGGACTTCGGCAGTTCGACGTAGAGTTCGTCAAAGATCTCAGGTATGACTATATGCTGAAAATCTATCGCGGGTATCGGCTCGCCGCCGTTCTCCTCGGCAAGCGCCGCGGCGGTCGCCTTGTACCACTCCAGCTGATCCTCGTGCACGTAGTCGTAGCCGCCGACCTCCGGATCGGAGTTGTACATATTGGAATCGATCATCCACAGATTGAAGACCATCTTCGATCCGTCGGACGAGTAGATGGGCAGGTTGCAGTTGCCGCAGCCGGTGATCTCCGGCGCGGCGTCATAAGTCAGGCAGTTGCCGAAGGACTGATATATCTCGAGCAGCTGTTCCTTGCTGACGTTGTGTTCCTCGTCGTGATTGCCGAAAACGAGGGAATACGGGATCCCTCTGTCGACAACGGGCTTCGTCACGGCTTCTATCGCCTTATACTGGTTTTCGTAGCCGTCCGCGACGGTGTTGTCGCCGAGATACACGACAAGGTCGGGCGTATACTTATCAAGCGCCTCGCACATAATCGCGGTGGTAGTCTCCTCAAGATCCTCGTCGTCCTGCGGATCGGCGAAAAGCATGATCTTGAACGTGCCGTCGTCCCGGAATTTAAGAGTCGTATCAGACTCGGCGCCGACAGCCAGCGCGGGCGTCAGCAGCGTGACGGCAAGCAGAACCGCAACAAAAGCTTTTAAGCGTTTCATTTCTTTTCCTCACTTCTTGAATACTTTTCAATTATAGAATACGCTTTTTTGCCGCCGAGGTCAAGATAAAACCGAAAAAAACCGATAAAACTAATCAGTCAAGCTCCAGCCGCATGAGGATAAGCTCCTGCCGGCCGGTCAGGCGTGAGCGAAAACCAATGGGATTGCGGCCGTATTCGGTAAAGCCGACGCTTTTATAAAGAGCGACGGCTTTTTTATTGTCCGCCACGACGTCGAGCTCGACCTGTTTATAGCCGGCGTTTTTCGCGCATTCTATGCAAGCCTCGGTAAGCGCCCTGCCGATGCCGAACCCCCAGTACGCTTCGTCTACGCTGACGCCGAACTCAGCGCGATGACTGACCTTGTACTTATTGCCTACGCGCCCGATACCCGCCGAGCCGACGACCTTTCCGCAGACTTCGGCGAGTATCTCTATCTCGTCCGGACTTTCGGTCTTACTCTTAAGAAATTCCGCTTCCTGCGAGGCAGTCATGCCCGCCTCGTCGGGGTAAGACAGCAAAAAATCCGTCTGAGCGTGGGTCAGAAGATAGATGTCGAGCAGCGCCTGTCCGTCATTCTCCGTTCCGTTTCGCAGGATGCAGGTCCTTCCGTCCCTCAATCGAACGGTTTTTTGATATTTCATATCCGCTTCACTTCCTCGTGTTGCCGTTTTTTCATTTAGAATATCTGCCCGGGCAGTTTTAGTTTTTCCTTAGGAGGGAAATCTTTGTCGAACTCCTCAACGTCGGCGTCGTCCACGTAATAGCCGGACGGAGTCCGATAGACGCCGGTGACGCGGTTCAGATAGCCGGGGATCAGTTCCCTGCACAGGAAAAAGGAATCGTCAGCCTCGTCCGGCAGATCGTGATAGCGGATGCCGAACTTGCGCGCGTAGTCGAAGCCGCTCTTGCCGTAGAACCCTATGCTGCCTTCAAAGAGGACAGCGCCGAAGCCGAGCTTTGCCGCTTTTTCCAAAGAATAGTCAAGCAGCTTTTTCCCGTAGCCCTGACGTTTAAGCTCAGGAGCGACGCAGATGGGCCCCATGGTCAGGACCGGTACGGTACTGCCGTCGTCCGCATCGATCACGGTCCTCATAAACATGTTCTGACCGATCAGTCTGCCGTCCTGCTCCATCACGAAGTCAAGCTCCTTGATGAACGCGGGATCGTCACGAAGCACGTGGATCACGTAGTGCTCGCTGCAGCCCGGGCGGTAGACGTTCCAGAAAGAGTCCCGTATAAGGTTTTCGACCTCTCTGTGATCCGCGGGAACTTCCTGACGGATCTTGTAACCGTTTTCATTATTCATATAGTTTTCTCTCCGTTTTTATGATTTCGTTCGCCGGGCACAGCTCCGCCGCTATCTGCGGATCACGTAATATTCCAGATCACGCTCGACTCCGAGATAGGTAAGCTCTTTTTCGGAAAACCGCTCGTAGGTCATACCGCATTTTTCCATTACTCTCCGCGAGGCGCCGTTCCCGATAAAACAGGAGGCGCGAACGGTATGAACGTCCTTCTCTTCAAATAAATAATCGATAAAACGTTTCACCGCTTCTGTCGCGTAGCCGCGTCCCCAATATGCCGATCCGATACCGTAGCCTATCTCGCAGCTTCCGTCCTTTTCGTCAAATAGGCTAAGGATCCCGATCAGACGCCCGTTTTCTTTCAGACGGATCGCGAAAAGATCCTCCCTGCCGGAATAGTCAGAGAAATCGAAGTCCTCCAAAGTCTCCGCGTATCGGCAGATAAAGGTCTCAAGCACCTTTTTGTCATGGGAGATATTGGTAAAATAGTCCTCTTTATCCGTTTCTTTGACGGTGTCGATGATCAGCCTGTCGGTTTCCACCTGCTCACACCCCGCTGTTGACTATGGCCGCGTACCGGTCCTCCGGTATCATCGGGGAACATATCTCATCAAGCATAGAAATGTCGATCGCTCCGGTCTCGGCGTATATTTTCCCGGCCCGTCTGACGAGAGCGAGGCGCGGCGCGGTGACTTCCTCCGCTTCGGGAGCGCCCATCATCGGGCTCTCCGGTACCGTTATGACCGTCCGGTTACCCGGAAAACACAGACCGAACTGCGCGACGGCGGGCTCGAAATTGTGTCTGCTGTTCGGGAAACCGCAGCCGCAGATCATCAGATACCGCAGACGGGAAAAATCCGCCTGCCCGACGTGTTCATAACGCTCTCCGACCTTGCGCATCGCCATCGACGACAGCGGCAGCGTCCGGTCGAGCAGCGTTTTGAGCGGCGCGGGCATTCCGTAACAGTAAAGCCCGAAGCTGAAGACAAGCAGGTCGCTTGAGAGTATCTCATCGAATATACCCCGCATACCGTCGTCGTGAACGCAGACCCCGCCGTTTCTCATACAGGCGAAGCAGCCGTCGCAGTATTCGATATGCTCATCGATAACGTGTACCGTTTTTATTTCCTGCGGTGCGGCGTCGTTCATCCCGTCAAGAAAAGCGCGGGTGATGCGCAGAGTGTCGCTGTTTTCCCGCTTGGGGCTGCCGTTGAGTACGAGTATCTTCATTGTTCCCCTTCTTTATCTCTTATCCAGCCGTCCAGAAAGCGCATCTGTTCATCCGTATGGAACCAATGCTCGCCGCCCTCCATTACCGTAAGACTCGCCTTGTGTTTTTCGGCAAAGGCGCGGACGGTCTCAGGATCGGTCATAAAGTCTTTGCCCGCGTAAAGTATATGCGTCGGCGCGTTCCATTCGATCGGATGTTCCCGGACGAAGCAGAGGTAATCCCACGAGAGCTCCTCCCCGTCCGCGGAAAGGATAACGCCTTTCGAGCGGAGTTCGTCCTCCGTCACCCCCTCCGCATTCATCATACCGAGTATCAGCTTTTCCATACCGACTATCGGCGAAATGAAATACGCCTTTTTTATCATCGCGTCGATCCCGGCGTTCATGACGTAAAACGCGCCGACGCTGTTGGCGATCAGTATTATTCCGCCGTATTCTCCTTTGAGCTTTTCGACTTCGGCGCGTATCTCCCGCCCCGCTTCCCACGGAGTGGAGCCTCGGTATCGGGAACCGAAAACGCCGCATCCGGGGAACAGCGGACGGTAGTGTTCACATTCCGCCGCGCTGCCGCCCTTGCCGTGGATATACAATACAGCCTCTTTCTTCATATCGTCCTTCCGCGTCCCGTTATTTCAGCGTCAGGACGAGCTCGACCTCGTCTTCATCCTCGACTCCGGTCGCCATGAAGCCCTTACGCTCGTACAGCTTTCTTGCGGCGGAATTCGCTTTATTGCAGGTCAGGGCGACTCTGTCGCAGTCACCGAAAGGTTTTGTCCTTATATAGTCGATGACAAGATCAAGGGCGGCGCCGCCGTAGCCGCGCCCCTGCCGCTTTTCGTCGATCATCATGTGCCAGATATCGTATTCGGGAACGTCGTAATCGTAGATGACCATGACATAGCCGACAGGCTCGCCGTCAGCGTAGATCCCGAACGGCTGACACTGATCTCTGTAAACGTACGCCTGCGCAAGGCTGCGTATAGGGTGCGACACGAATTTTTCCTGCCCGGGGGCAAGCTTCAGATTGAACGCGTCCAAAAAATTGTCTTCCGTTATCTTTCTGAGTTCGACCATCGTTTTCTCCGTCATCTTATCTCTTTTTATAGACTATCAGCTCCGGTTCGGAGCCGTCGACGCCGTAGCTGCAAACAAGGATAAATCCCGCGTCCGCGACGACGCCGTAACAGACGCCGCGATCGGCAAATTCGATCTGCGCGCCGAGATAGACGTTCTTATCGTTAAGAAGCCTGACCTTTTCTCCTGAGGGCGTCGGATATTCAAGGTTTACAAACTCTCCGACAAGCTCGTAAAGCCCGTCTATACTGCCGATCTCCAAAGCCGCCAATACGGCGTTGATCTCTCCGGTCAGCATCTGCTTGAACTGCGCGTACGCCGCCTTGCCGCCTGTCTTTATGTATTCCGCGGCTGCGCACCGTCCGCCGAAGGGCGAACCGCCGGTGGCCGCGCAACCCTTACATTCATCTTTTGTCGGGCAGCTTCCGCAGTCCGCGCCGCAAATACCGCGTTCCGTCATGCTTTCTCCCTCCCGTAAGTCTTAACGAAATGCCTGCTGAACGCTTCGATTTGGGCCATAGCTTCTTCCGTTTTTTCCGGTTCGCGGTCGCACAGATGTATCAGCGACGATATCGGAGCGGTGTAGGCAAAGGCGAGCATCGACGGATCGTCACGGCAAAGCAGCCCCTTGTCCATCATACCGGTAAAAATCGAAGTAAACATAGCCGTAAGACCGGTCAGAAAGTGCTTAGTCGCGAGATCCCTCGCCCGATCGTCGCGGAATTGCTCTATGGAAAGCAGTTTCCGTGACTTTACGACCTTTTCGTCATGCACGGTATAATCTGCCAGACGCATTGTCATCCCGACCAGCCCCTCAAGGGAATCAGGCGCGGGAGGAATCCGTTCTGCGGAGCCGAAATGCGCTTCATAATAGGCTACAAGCTCGTCAAGCAGAGCGTTCCATATCTCCTCCTTGCTTGAGAAGTGCTTATAAACGCCCGATTTTACTATCCCGAGAGCTCCGGTCAGCTCGCGGATATTTGAGCCCTCGTACCCTTTTTCTGAAAACAGATCGAGCGCGGCGGCAAGTATCCGTTCCCTCGTATCCTTTGCCGTAAATCCTCACCTCCGAATAAAAGTGACCGTTCGATCACTATTATAGTGAACGAGCGGTCACTTGTCAACCTTTTTCTTTCGATCCCCGACGCATATTCTTCCCTTCCCTGTCCCGTTCCGGTATAAAACAGAGCCGGCGAAAAAAGCCTTCCCTTAAAGAAAGGCTTTTTTGTGTTTATACGGACGGTGTAAAACGCTACCCGCTTACGACGCAGGCGCGCTTCATCGACCTTCTTCCGAGGCGGGCGAAGAAGAAGATCACATCTCCCAGCTGCCCAGCCAGTTGGCGAACTCGCTGTAAAGCTTATCCATCTCCGACTTAAGCTCCTCGCCGGCGTTCAGGGTGTAAACGTAGTCCTCGGTGCCGAACTTATCAAGAAACTGTTTCTCGAACGTATAGTTTCCGTTTTCGAGCTCGGAAAGGCCCTTCTTCGCGAGAGTCTCCGCCGCGCGGACGTTCGCGACAAGGTCGGAAAAGGCTTCGGGATCGACCGATTCTATCTTGCCGACGATGCCGTCGAAGTAGCCGTCCTTGTAGCCGTAGTTGTACTGCGCGCCGTCGGTCTTTATGAACTTTTCCGCGTCGGAAGCGTACAGATAGTAGCCGGGGATCTCATTGCCGTTCTCATCTGTCGCGGAGTCTACGAAGTAGGTGTTCCAGGCGCACAGGAAGTTGACGTAATCGTA
>JAFRXS010000087.1 GCA_017443405.1 Clostridia bacterium
AACGGCAGAACGACCTGCGGACGCGGAGACGGGAAAACGTCGACAAGACCGGAAACGACCTCGCCCGCGCCGAGCTGCTCGACGAGCTGAAGCGCCCTGAGCTGCGAAACGATGCAGCCCGCGGGATCGAGCCCCTTCTCGAATCTCGAGGAAGACTCCGTCCTCATTCCGAGGCGCTTTGCCGCCGAGCGGACGGAAAATCCGTCGAAGCACGCGGACTCGAACACTATCGTTGTCGTGTCGTCCATTACGCCGCTGTATTCGCCGCCCATGACGCCGGCGACGGCGACGGGCTTTTTCTCATCGCAGATGACGAGCATATCGTCAGCGAGGGGGCGTTCTATGCCGTCAAGAGTGGTGATGGTCTCACCGGCGCGCGCGTTCCTGACGACGACCTGCCCGCCCTCGAGATAGCGGAGATCGAAAGCGTGCATCGGCTGACCGTACTCGAGCATCACAAAGTTCGTGATGTCGACTATATTGTTGATGGGACGGACTCCCATGGCGCGCAGCCGTTCGCGCATCCAGCGGGGCGACGGCTCTATTTTGACGTTTTTGACGACGGCGCCGATATAGCGGAAGCACTTGTCGGGAGCTTCTATCGAAACGCGCAGAATGTCGTTCACGTCGCCGCCGGCCTTGCATTCGACTTCGGGATAGCTCGTTTTGAATTCGCGGTCGAAGGTCGCGGCAGCCTCGCGTGCGAGACCTATGACCGAAAGACAGTCGGGACGGTTGCCGGTGATCTCAAGGTCCGCGACGCTGTCGTCAAGACCTATCGCCTTGTGAATATCCTCGCCGGGAACGAGATCGCAGTCGTCACCGAGGACGAAGATGCCGTCCTCGATCGCGTACGGAAAATCGTGAGCTGTAAGCCCGAGCTCGCCGAGAGAGCAGAGCATACCGTCGGACTGCACTCCGCGAAGCTTGCCGCTCTTGATGTGCTTCCCGCCGGCGACGTAAGAATCGTCGAGCGCGGCGGGAACAAAGTCCCCGACCTTTAGGTTCTGCGCTCCGGTAACTATCTGAACGGGCGCGCCGGCTCCGACGTCGACCGTCGTTACCCACAGATGATCGGAATCGGGATGTCTGTCGAGCGTGAGGATCTCAGCGACTACGACGTTCTTTATATCTGCGCCCTCCGCCTCTACCGAATTGACGATAGAGCCGGACATGGTCATCTTATCTATGAAATCCTTGTCGGACACGTCGAGGTCGACGTGATCAAGGAGCCATCTTTTTGAAAGCTGCATTTACGGCACCCCCTCAGAACTGACCGAGAAATCTTACGTCGTTGTCGTACAACAGACGCATATCGTCGATCGAATACTTGAACATGACAAGACGCTCAAGACCGAGACCGAAGGCGAAACCGGAGTATTTATCGGGATCGATGCCTCCGTTTTTGAGCACCTTCGGGTGGACCATGCCGCCGCCGAGGATCTCGATCCAGCCCTCGCCCTTGCACATGGAACAACCCTTGCCGCCGCAGCGGAAACAGGAAACGTCCATCTCGCAGGAGGGTTCGGTGAACGGGAAGTGATGCGGGCGAAGACGGATCCTCGTCTCCTCGCCGTAAAGACGCTTCGCGAATGCCATGAGGCAGCCTTTGAGGTCGCCCATGGTGATGCCCTCGTCGACCACAAGCCCCTCGATCTGATGGAATATCGGGGAATGGGTAGCGTCGACGGCGTCCGAACGGTAGACCCTGCCGGGAGCTATCGCCCTGATGGGCGGCTTCTGCTTCTCCATTATGCGGATCTGCACCGGGGAAGTCTGCGTGCGCAGAACGACGTTGTCGCTGATATAGAAGGTGTCCTGCGTGTCGCGGGCGGGATGCCCCTTGGGGATATTGAGAGCCTCAAAGTTATAATAATCGAGCTCGACTTCGGGACCGGAGGCGATATCGAAGCCCATGCCGATGAATATCTCCTTGACGTCGTCAAGGACCTTGTCGAGCGGATGCTCGTGGCCGATGCACACGGGGGAACCAGGCATAGTCACGTCGATCGTTTCCGCCTTCAGGCGCGCCTCGCCCTCCATGGCTTTGAGCTGCTCGGCCTTCTCCCTGATCGTCTTTTCTATCTCCGCTCTGACGGAGTTCGCTATCTGACCGACAACGGGCCTTTCCTCCGCGGAGAGCTTGCCAAGCTGTTTGAGTATGCCGGCGAGCTCGCCCTTTTTGCCGAGCACGCCGACGCGAACGTTCTCGACCCCGGACATATCCGCGGCCTGTTCTATCTTCTTCAGAGCCTCGAGTCTTATGGACTCAAGCTGTTCTTTTATCATAATACACTGTCCTCCCGATAAGGAAACGAACTAACTTCGATTACCGTCACAGTCCCATCTTTTCGATGAGCTTTTTGATGCCGGACTTGTCTTTATTGAGCGAATCCACGATGCCGTCGACGCTTTGCTCTTTGATGAAACCCGTCATAAGCAGGCTGCGCAGTGAAGATTTAGGGATGAGACCGTCGAGCATCACGCGCGTGTCGGGGCTGACTGCGTCGAGTATCCTGCAAATGCGGTTGTAGGCGAATTTTGCCGCCTTGCCGAACGGTTTTTCGTCGGCAATCTGCCAAAGGAAGGTGTTTCGGTCTATCGGGTCGCCTTTTTTGCGCTCGGCGGGGAACCTCCTGCCGTAAAGCTTTTCGAACTCGCCTTCCTTAAGGTGGAGTCCGCCTTCAAGGTCGTAGTAGCCCGGAAGCTCGTCGCTGCGGTCGCGCGAGACGTGCTCGCCCTCGACGGTCAGCGGCAGGACCTTGATATAGTCTTCGGCGTTCTTCGCGACGATGATATCGTATTCGCCGCCGTCGATCTGCCACGAATGGGAGTCGGTATCCCAGAACCGGAACGCGGCAGCGTCAAGGTCGATGCGGACGTGCTTCGACTCGCCGGCCTTGAGACAGACCTTCGCGAAGCCTTTGAGCTGTTTGACCGCCTTGAACGCGCCGCCGGTCTTGTCAGCGACAAAGACCATCACGACGTCCGCTCCGTCGGTGTAGCCCTTATTGGTGACCGTGAGCGTGACCGCGACTCCGGCGCCCTTGGCTATCTTCTTTTTGGTGAGCACCACGCGGGAATAGTCGAAATCGGTATAGGAAAGGCCCCAGCCGAACGGGAAAGCGGGTTTGAGGCCCGTCTTGTCGTTGTATCTGTAACCGACGTAGATGCTCTCGTCATAGAAGAGGTTCTCGCCCATCGTTACGCTGTCGCGCACCCAGCGGGAGTCTATCTGATCGTTCCACGTTTCCGAGAGTCTTCCGGAGGGATTGACCTTGCCGGTGATGACGTTGTAAAGCGCTTCGCCGCTCCCCTCGCCCGCAAGACCTTCGTAGACGAGTCCCTTAACGTTGTCCCTGAAGGGGGTCGACACGGGCCCGCCGCTCTGGATGACGACGATCGTCCTCTTTGACAGAGCCGCGACGCGGTTGATGAGGTGGAGCATATTGCGCGGGAGATCGTAGGACTCGCGGTTGTAGCTCTCGCCGTCCGTCATGTAATGCGTGCCGGCAACGATGATGACCTTTGTATCGTAGTGGATATTCTTGATGACCTGCTCCTCGAGCAGCGGATCGACCGTGTCGCGCGTCATGGAGAAGCCGGGATAGTATCTGTACTCCATGCCGTTCCTGTCGAGGACCGAGCAGAGCGAGTCGGGGTAAACGGCGTTGACCTTGGAGCTGCCCGTGCCGCCGATGTGCGGCTTTTTTGCGAGAGGCCCGACAACGACTATCTTGTCGCCCTTGCGCAGCGGCATGACGAAATCTTCGTTCTTCATCATGACGACACACTTCGACGCCGCGTTGACTGCGAGCTGATGCTGAGCCTTGTGATCGACCTTTTCCCTGACCTGATCCTTGAATTTGCGGGAAAGGGCGATGACGTTGCGCGTAGTGTTATCGAGTTCCTCTTCGGTGAGCGCACCGCGTTTGAGCGCGTCCGCGACCTTGGCGGTATCGCTGTGCGGCATCTGAAGGTCCACGCCCGCTTTTATACCGGCTATGCGGTCGTCGTTCGCGCCCCAGTCGGTCATTACGAGCCCGTCAAATCCCCACTCTTTACGCAGCACGTCAGTCATGAGGAATTTGCTCGAAGCCGTCTGCTCACCGTTGACGCGGTTGTAGGAGGTCATGAGCGTGTAGGGCTTCGCGTTTTTGATTATGTATTCGAACTGGGAAAGATATATCTCGCGAAGAGCGCGCTCGTCCACGACGGAATCGACGTAGAACCTGCCGGGTTCGGTGCTGTTGCAGCAAAAATGCTTGACGCACGCGCCGACGCCGTTTGACTGAACGCCGTTTATCCACGCTGCTCCGAGCTTACCGGAAAGGTACGGATCCTCGGAGAAATACTCGAAGTTCCTGCCGTTGAGCGGGTTGCGCTTGATATTTACGCCCGGACCGAGTATCACGTTGACGTCCTGCGAAAGGCACTGCTTGGCAATTGCCGAACCGACCTCGCAGCAGCACTCCTCGTCAAAGGAGTTCGCGAGAGCGGAAAGCGTCGGCATCGCGACCTCCGGAACGGCCTTTTCGACGCCGTGCTCCGTAAGGCGCAGCCCGGACGGTCCGTCTACGAGGCGAATGCCTTTGAGCCCCGCGTCGGGAAACTCCTCGGTACGCCCGAAGTCCTTTCCCGTCTGAAGCTTTATCTTATCTTCAAGGGATAATTTTCCGAGGACCTCTTCGACCCCGACGTCACGATCCATATCGCTCATAATCCAAATCCTCTTCTGATAAAAATCGATTTTTCCTGCTTATAAATCTTATTGATTATAAAGCAAACGCAGCTTCAAGTCAAGACATAAACCGCCATTATGCAAAAAATCGGCGCGATTTGGCTGCTGTATGATCACAGGATCATTCGGGGACACTGTTTTATTCTTATTTTCTTGACAAAATGCGTTTTTATAACTATACTTAATAAGATTTTCAAATACGATCAAATCGATTTTAAAGAGGCATCGCGATGGAATGGACCGGTCTTAACGACATCAGAGAAAAATACCTTTCTTTTTTCGAGACAAAAGAGCATCTCAGGCTCCCGAGCTTTTCGCTCATCCCCGAGGGCGACAAGAGCCTTCTTCTCATAAACGCCGGCATGGCTCCGATGAAGAAATACTTCACCGGCGAGCTGACCCCGCCGCGCAAACGCGTGACGACGTGCCAGAAGTGCATCCGCACGCCCGACATAGAGAACGTCGGCAAAACGGCGAGGCACGGCACTTTCTTTGAGATGCTCGGCAATTTCTCGTTCGGCGACTATTTCAAAAAGGAAGCGACGAGATGGGCGTGGGAGTTCACGACCGAGGTCATGAAGATGCCCGCCGACAGGCTTTATATCAGCGTCTATAAGGACGACGACGAAGCCTACGACATCTGGACAAAAGAGATAGGCGTATCGCCCGACCGCATGGTCAGGCTCGGGAAAGAGGACAATTTCTGGGAGCACGGCGCCGGCCCCTGCGGCCCCTGCTCGGAGATATATTTCGACCGCGGCGAGAAGTACGGCTGCGGCAAGCCGGACTGCGCGCCCGGCTGCGACTGCGACAGATTCATCGAGTTCTGGAACATTGTCTTCACGCAGTTCGAGAACGACGGCAACGGCAACTACACGAGACTCGACCACCCGAACATCGACACGGGCATGGGGCTTGAAAGACTCGCCTGCATCATGCAGGACGTCGACAATCTCTTTGAGGTCGACACCATCCAGAACATACTCCGTCAGGTCAGCCTTATTTCGGGCGTCAAATACAAAGAAGACCCGAAGAAGGACGTTTCGCTGCGCGTCATCACAGACCATATCCGCTCTTCCGTGTTTATGATAAGCGACGGCGTCCTGCCCTCCAACGAAGGCCGCGGATACGTCCTGCGCCGTCTGCTCAGGCGCGCCGCGAGGCACGGCAGGCTCCTCGGCACGAACGAGCCCTTCCTCGCAGAGCTCGCCGCGACGGTCATAAAGGAAAGCGGCTCGGCTTATCCCGAGCTCATCGAAAAACAGGATTATATCGTCAAGGTCCTGAAGAACGAAGAAGAGAATTTCGCGAGGACCATCGACCGCGGTCTCGGGCTGCTCGAAGAAATGACGGCGAACCTTAAGGGCAACGTGCTCGACGGCGACAGCGCCTTCAAGCTCTCCGACACGTTCGGTTTCCCGATCGATCTGACGAAAGAGATACTCGCCGAGAAGAACATCACCGTCGACGAGGACAGATACAACGAGCTTATAGGCATACAAAAAGCGACCGCCCGCGGCGCGAGAAAGGACGCCGGAGCTGACGCCTGGAAGAACACCGGCACGGTGACCTCGGGGCTCGCCGCCACCGTGTTCGACGGCTATGAAAGCATGGAATGCGAAGCGAGCGTCGCCGCTCTCATCAAGGGAGACGAGCGAGTAAACTCCGCGTCCGCCGGCGATGAAGTCATAATTGTTCTCGACCGGACGGTATTCTACGCCGAATCAGGCGGACAGGTCGGCGATACTGGCAAGATCGTCTTCCCCGACGGCGCCGCCGAGGTTACGAACACGACAAAAACGCCCGACGGCGTTATACTTCACAAGGCGAAGATCGAAAGCGGGGACCTCGCCGTAAACGAAAACGTTACCGCAGTTATCGACAAGGACCGCCGCGTCGCTATCGCGCGCAACCATACCTGCGCGCATCTTCTTCAGGCCGCGCTAAGGAACGTCCTCGGGTCGCACGTGCATCAGGCGGGCTCCTACGTCGACGATAAGGAAGTCCGCTTCGACTTCACTCATTTTTCCGCGATGACTCCGGACGAGATCAAACAGACCGAAGCCCTCGTAAACGAATACATCCTCGACGCTCTCACCGTCACGATGACCGAAATGGACATAGAGGACGCGAAGAAGACCGGCGCAACCGCACTCTTCGGCGAGAAGTACGGCGACCGCGTCAGAGTCGTCAAAGCCGGCGATATCTCCACGGAGTTCTGCGGAGGCACGCATATAAACAACACGTCAAGGCTCGGTCTGTTCAGGATAGTTTCCGAGACCTCCGTCGCCTCGGGAGTCAGGCGTATAGCCGGCGTAACGGGCAAGGGAGTCCTTGATCAGATAGCCGAAATGTCCGAGCTTATCGGGGATACCGCCGCGGTCCTCAAAGCAGGCAACGTCAAAGAGCTCGCGCAGAAAGCCGAAAAGAACGTTTCCGAACTCCGCGCCGCGCAGAAAGAGATAGAGGCCCTTAAATCTCAGCTTTCCGAGATCAGGGCGGGCGAGATAGCGGGTGAAGCCGTCGTCATCAAGGGCGTGAACGTAACCGCCTCCGACGCGGGCGAGATCGGCGCCGCCGATCTCCGCGCTCTTTCCGACAAGGCGAGAGACAAGGACCCCCTGTCCGTCTCGGTATTCGCGGGTACGGCAAACGGCAAAATAGTTTTCGTCTGCTCCTGCGGTCCCGAAGCCGTCAAGCTCGGCGCGGACGCCGGAGCGATAGTACGGGAGACCGCGAAGATCGCCGGAGGTTCCGGCGGCGGCCGCAAGGACAGCGCGACCGCGGGCGCGAAAGACCCGACAAAGGTCTCGGACGCTCTCGCGGCGGTCCCGTCGATAGTAGAGGGGCTCATAAAAGACTGAATGATCATCAAATAAACATACCGAGGTGAAAAAATTGGACGATTGCTTATTCTGCAGGATCGTCGCCGGCGAGATACCGTCGAACAAGGCGTATGAGGACGATACGGTCCTCGCCTTCCACGACATCAATCCGCAGGCTCCCGTTCATATCCTCATTATCCCGAAGCAGCACATTGCCTGCGCCGCGGATATCGACGAAAGCAACAGCGCCGTTGTCGCTCACTGCTTTGAGGTCGCCGCGCTCCTCGCAAAGGAAAAAGGGATAGAGGACGACTGCCGCATAGTCAACAACTGCGGCGAAAAGGCGTGTCAGAGCGTCATGCACCTGCATTTCCACCTGATCGGCGGGCGCGACTTCACCTGGCCTCCGGGGTAAGCCGGCAAGGCAGATCTATTCCGGAAGATTCAGAATATCACAGAGGTGACCGATATGGATACTTATAAGATAAACATCGCCGGGCTCGACAGGGAGCTTCCGCTTTGCGCTGTCAATGAAAATCTCAAGATAGCCGCGCTCGTCATTTTCAATGACGTTGAACTGACGGTGGCTTCCGCCGCCGCGCTGCTTGAAAAAATGCCGGAGTTCGACGTCATCGTCACTCCCGAAGCAAAGAGCATTCCGCTCGCTTACGAGATGGCGCGTCAGAGCGGCAAGCCCTATTTCGTAGCGCGCAAGGGCGTCAAGCTTTACATGTCAGACCCTGCCCGCGTCGACGTCAAGTCGATAACGACAGATAAAGTACAGACCCTGTTCCTTGATTCCGGCGAGGGCGAGCAGCTCAGAGGCAAACGCGTCGCGGTCGTCGACGACGTTATAAGCACGGGCGAATCGCTTAAAGCGATGGCTATGCTCGTCGGCCGTTTCGACGGCAATATCGTAGCTCAGGCAGCAATACTCGCCGAGGGCGACGCGGCAAAGAGGGACGATATAATCTTCCTCGAGAAGCTCCCTCTGTTCTTCAACTGAAACAGGGAGAATGAAAAGACCTTTTGCCGTTATCGGCTTTTCTCTTTTCGTTTTTCAATACCTTATCTGCGCGGCGGGCGCGGGAACGTCCGCCGCCGTTTTGATCATTTCGGCGGTCGCCTCCGCAGCTGCGGCGGCGGTCTTTTTCTTTGTTCCGGGAGCGAAAAGGTCGCCCGTACCGGTGACCGTCCTGTGCGTGCTTCTTTGCGCGGTATCGGCGTCGGGAGCATACGCTTTATCTGAGAAATACGTTTATCTGCCGGTAAAGCAATACGCGGGTTCGCCGCATGAGTTTACCGGCTGCGTTTACGGCAACGCCGAAAAGCAGGATGGCGGCAGATACACACTTCCCGTGCGCGTGACGTCCGTAGACGGAGAAGGCCGGGACTTCAAAATGCGCCTGCTCGTGTTTTCATCCGTCGACGTCTCTCCGTTTGACGAGATAGCGTTCACGACAGACAAAACATACGATCCGTCGTCCGACGTGCAGGGCGCGAAATCCGAAGGTCTTTTTCTCGGCGGATACACGACCGGGGACATACGGGTGACCGGTCACCGCAACGTTCCCGTCAGAGAATCCATACTTGATATCCGCAACCGTATAGCTTCATATTTCACTCAGAGAACGGACGGCGAAACGGCGTCGCTTCTGACGGCTCTGACAAACGGCGACAGAGCGGGCATCGACGGCGCTTTGATAAACGGTCTTCGCTACTGCGGAGCGAGCCACCTTTTCGTCGTATCGGGAATGCACATTTCGTTCTGGGCGGGGCTTATGATGATCCTGCTGAAGCGCATGCGCGTTCCCGCAGCCGCAAGGCTCGTCGTCTCCGGCGTTTTCCTTATTCTGCTCTGCGCGTTGACGGGATTCGGAGTCTCCGCCGTCAGGGCCGCGGTGATGCTTTTCATCGTATATCTCGGAGAGACGGTTTCGCGACGGTCCGACACCCTGAATTCGCTCGGTTTCGCCTGTGCTCTGATCTGTCTTACCTCTCCGTATATGGCAAGAAACGTCTCCTTCGGTCTTTCGCTCTGCTCGGTAGCGGGTATCGCAGTGATCTCCGTACCAATGGCGGATCACCTCCGCAAAACGTATTTCAACAGAAAGAAAAAACAGCTCGGGCGCTTACCTGCCGCTCTCACGGATCTGATCTGCGTATCGCTCGGAGCGAATATATTCATACTGCCCGCGGCGATGGTAAACTTCGGCTATATCTCCGCTCTCGCGATACCGTCGACGCTTATTCTGATCCTCCCGGTCGAAGGAGCGATGATCGGCGGCTTCCTCGCCCTCATCTTTTCCGGGATCCCGATCATAGGCGATCCGTTCCTGACTCTCGCGAGATCCTGCGCCGCGGTCGTGATACGCGCGGTAAACGCTCTTTCGTCCATACACGGCATGCTCATCCCCGTAAACAGCGTGTGGATCGCCGCCGTGTTCTGCCTTGCCGCTCTCGCCGCAGCGATACTGTATTACCGCGGCAGCCGAAAGATACGTATCGCGGGCTATTATGCCTGCGTAGGCGCGGTCGTGCTCTCTCTCGCCGTATCGTCGGCGGTGTTTTACTCGGAGCAGGACGTCATAGTTCCCTCAACGGGCAACAACAGCTGCGTTATAGTACGCGACGGCGGAAGATACTATATGGTAGGCTGCGGCGGCTCAAGAAGCGACTATTACGAAATAAACAGGACGTTAAGCAATAATATGTGCCTGCGGCTCGACAGAGTCATCATCCCGAGAGCGGATCCGACCGAAAGCGGCGCGCTGCGGTATCTCCTCGACGACCGCCGGTCCGACGGCAACATTTTCCTTTATAACGGCGAATACCGACCGGAGCCTTACGCGATCGCGGACGGAAGCTATAAGTATGAGGACGGAGGGATCCTCATCGAAGCGGTATCGAACGAAAACGTTTCGTGCTGTTACGTTAAACTCAAAAAGAAAACGTACCTTATCAGTTTCTATCCCGCGGGGGATTATTCCCTCGTTCCGGAATACTTCACCGCCGCGGACGTCCTCATCGCACGCGCCGCAGTTCCGGCAAGCCTTGATGCTTCCGCTTTCGGTGAAATATACGTCTGTAAAGATTGAATTGCGTTATTTCGTGTGATATAATGACGTAAGAGATCAGATATCAAGGAGATGTGACCGTTTTGCCTAATACCGAAAATCCGACCGAAACGACAAACGCCTCCCCCGCGCCGCATCCGAACAAGATAGGGATAAAGGAAGGCGTGGGCTACATGCTCGGGGACGCCGGCAACCTGTTTGTGCTGACCTACGTTTCGTCGTTCCTCAAGGTCTTCTACACCGACGTCCTTCAGCTCCTGCCGGAAAAGGTTGCCAATCTTTTCCTTTTCACCCGCCTCTGGGACGCGGTCAACGACCCGATGTGGGGTGCGCTTGTCGCCAAACGCCGCCCGTCAAAGGCGGGCAAATTCCGCCCGTACGTCAAATGGGTCGCGCTGCCGCTCGCGATCTCCGAGCTGCTTTGCTTCATCAATATCAGGCAGTTTACGCAGAAGGAGTGGCTCCTGCTGCTCTTCGCCTACGGGACCTACATCCTGTTCGGCATGCTCTACACCGGAATGAACGTACCGTTCGGCTCTCTGGCGTCGGTAATCACCGACGACCCGGACGGCAGAACGCTGCTGTCCACCTTCCGCACCATCGGCGGCGGCATCGGCGGAGCCGCTCCCCTGCTTCTGGCGCCGATGATCATCTACACCAAGACGACTGACGCGAGCGGCGCTGCCATAAATGTCGCGAACGACAAGGGCATGTTCATTTTCGGCGCGGCGATGGCAGCGCTCAGCGCGATCTTCTATTTTGCCTGCTACGGCACAACGAAGGAAAGAGTCAAGAGCCCCGAAACGCCCAACGTAAAGATAGGTAAAACTTATAAAGCGCTGCTCAAAAGCCGTCCGTTCGTATCGCTCGCCGTGACGGGCATACTCATCAGCGGTCAGCTGCAGTTCGCCTCGCTCAACCAGTATCTCTACAAGAACTATTTCTGCAACACCAGTCTATCGATCCTCGGCACCATAGCGCAGTACGCGCCGATGGCGCTGATGATACCCTTCGTGCCGAAGCTCGTCAGGAAATACGGTAAAAAGGAGCTTTCCGCGTTCGGCGCGTTCTTCTCCGCTCTCGCGGCGATAGCCACCTTCATCCTCAAGCCCGGTCCGGATCAGCCGATGGTATTCATCGGTCTGCTGTTCGTCATCGGCTTCGGCTACTCCTTCGTTTCGATAACAAACTGGGCGGTCGTGACGGACGTGATAGACTACCAGGAATACATGACGCATGAAAAGAGCGAGAGCGCGATCTACGCCGTCTACACCTTCTGCCGCAAGCTCGGGCAGACCGCGGCGGATTACGGCGGACTTATGCTCCTCGGAAAGATCGGCTACGACGCGAAAACGATGGCGAACGCCGGCTTCGTCGAGGGCGTCAGCCCCGGGATACTTACCATCTGCACCGCGATCCCGGCAGTCACCTACACGCTCATCTTCCTGCTGTACCAGTTCGCCTATCCGCTTACAAAAAAGAAACTCGAACCTGTTTACGAATACGTCAGGAAAGCGAACGAAGGCGAAGCGGAACCAAACGATTAGCCAGCAAATACAAGAAAAATATAAGACAAGAAACAAGGACAGGAGTCAAAAGCTCTTGTCCTTGTGTTTATGTTGGGATCGCGTTTTTTGCGGGATCGTGAGGTGAATTCGACAATTCCGCGAGTGCTTGTGCTTGGCGGGAAAAGCGCGGCATCTTTCGATGCAGCGACGTTATCGGTGTCTTTAATTAAGATCCGAGATTTATCCACAAAGCGGGACGAACAGCAAGATAAGTAGCATTGACATAAGCACCACTTGTATCAACAAATCCACAATCGACTACGGAACCACCCCTAAGCATAGAGCTTCCGATAACGCGAGAAGCTCTGTCGGAAAAAATGCCAGGAGAACGAAGCCACCATTCACTTGCGTCTTTGCCAAAAGCGCCTTGTGCTTTTGCAAAGTCTGTCGGCGAACATATCCTTTCCTCATCTGAACCAAAATATAGATTTGCCTCCGTTATACTCAGAAGAAATATTTTATCCATTGTGCTATTGCCTGGATCCGTGTCATATGCGGGATTAATATCGGCAGTAACTTTTGTATTAAGAATTAGGGTATACTCTTTGTTGCTGAACGCATTGTCAGCAAATGTCCCGTTTAACCACCGTCTCAGTGAAGAGTCTTCCCAAGTAATATCCAAATATTCATTGTTATATTGCTGACAATCGAGAGCCTGTTTGCTAATGATAAGAGCTTTTCCGCTATCTTTTGCAAGGACAATCCATTCAATAGCCTCTTTTCCGTTTGATATATCGTTGTCCTGTTCATACTTTCCGAAAACAATAATGTCCCCTACTTTAGAAACTTTTAACTTTTCTATTTCGTAATTTTCAAAAACATCATTTGCTTTCTCCTCGCTATCCTTATATCCATTCAATGACAGTAATGTCTCATACCCGTCAATAATATTTCCTTTTTCTATATTGCTAATCGCCGCTGAGTATCTAAATCCCGGGATAATAACTGTTAAAAGAACAATTATAAATATAATAAAAACAAAAAATATAGGTGATATAATAGCGATTAACCTCTTTCGAAATCCCTTTGCAACGTTTTTTGCGTCCTTTCGACAGTTTTCTGCAAGTTCAAAACAGCGATTGGTAAGCTGAGATGAATCTTTGAAATCCGAAATTGTTTTAAATAGGTCAGCTGCCGCCTTATATGCATCTTCTGTTCTCGCGGAATTCATTGTTTCTACAGCTTCATTGTAAATGCCGGTCAGACGGGCGTTTTCATTACGTTTGTTGATGTTGTCGATATACCCTTCCAGCTCCGCGACAAGTTTATCATCGCCGAAACGAACGGCTTTTTTGAAATAGTTGTTTTGATCAAAGGGACGTTCGCAGTTTATCAGGTCTTCCTGACGGTGAACGCGGAGATCCGACATCAGCTTGCCGAGATACGCCTGCGCGTTCTCCGGCTCAAGATTAAGCACCTGCTCGCAGAAATCGTCAGCCTTTCCCCATTCTCCGTCCTCCAGAAACATGAACGCGCGTCTGAGGAGAGGCGCTGCGTTCGCGCCGCCGGAATTGACCACGACCGGTTCGCTCACGACAGACTTAGGCTCGTCCGTACTGACGATCTTTTTGATACCGCGGATGAGATCCTGCATGAAGCCGAGCTTTGACATATCCTGAGCCTGCAGGTGAGAGAATTCCTCCGGCAGGTCATAGGGATCCATATCGCGGTAGGCGGGGATAAGGACCTTTTTCCCGCCGCTCTCATTTACGAGCGAGAGATAGCGGCTCCATTCGTTCTTTACCCAGACGGCGTTGAAATACTCGGGCTTCGTGCCGAGGGCGACCATGACCTTGGAAGAATTGAGCGCGGCGAATATGTACGGCTCGTACGCCGTGCCGAGCTTATCCTCAAGCGTGATACGCGAGAAAAAGACCTTGAAGCCTTCCTGCGTGAGCTGATGATACAGGTCGTTGGCAAGCACGCTGTCCGGCGTGCGGCGGCCGTTATTGTCTGTTTCCTTGTAGCATATAAAAACGTCGAAAGGCTCCTCCTGCCGCGAAACAGCGAGGATGCCTTTCTGGATATCGTTTATCGCTTTTGCCTCTTCTTCGTACAGCCCGCGCTGAAACGCGTCCGCGCAACGCAGAGCGGATCTGTAGTTATCGTCGTCGAAAACTGAAGTAAACTGCGCTCGGTTGACCGTGGGCACGCGCCGGTGGGTCGCCGGGTCCTCGACGTACTCTATGCCGTAACGGCAGAGCACGAGAGACCAGTACGCTTCGGCGTCGGTCGTGTCCTCGTTCAGTATCTGTTCGTACAAACCGGCGGCTTTATCGAACTCATTTGCCCGGCGAAAATGGTTGGCGCGATCGTACAGATTCGCCCGCCTGTCGTCGTCCAGACGCGGCAGGGTCTGCTTCGTCCCGCACGAATCGCATACGCCCACGCTCGCTCCGGGCTCAAATTCTATCGTGCCTCCGCACATTTTACATTTAAAAACTGCCATTTCCGCGGACCTCCCTACTGTTATTTATCCGGAATTTATTTCCTGCCCAGACGTTCGGAAATGACGTCGGCGACGCGGCTGCAGTAGATGTTCGCCATAGTCTCATCCTCGTGCTCGACCATGACCCTCATCAGCGGCTCCGTGCCGGACGCGCGGACAACGAGCCTGCCCTTGTCGCCTATTTCTCTCTTGACCTCGTCCTGGACCTCTTTGACCGCCTTGTCGGTGTAGAACGCCAGCTTGCCCTCGGGCGAAACGGGGATATTGATCATCTTCTGCGGGAAGCGCGTCATGATGCCTTTGAGCTCCTTGAGCGAACGCTGCGTGCGCTTGAGCTGCGACATGAGCTGGATGGCGGTGAGCTCGCCGTCGCCGGTAGTGGCGAAGTCGCGGAAGATGACGTGACCGGACTGCTCGCCGCCGAGGTTGAACTCCTCAAGGAGCATCTGCTCGAGAACGAATCTGTCGCCGACCTTGGTCGCGATGAAATCGATGCCGTTCTCTTTACAGAAGCGGATAAATCCCATATTGGTCATAACGGTACCGACGATGGTATTGTGCGACAGCTTGCCGCGCTCCTTCATATCAAGACCGCAAATGGCCATTATGACGTCGCCGTCGACGAGGTTGCCGTCGGAATCCACACAGAAGCAGCGGTCGGCGTCGCCGTCGAAAGCGCAGCCGACGTCGATATCATGCTCCTTGATATACTGCTGCAGCCCCTCGGGATGAGTGGAGCCGCAGGCATCGTTTATGTTCCTGCCGTTGGGCGAGCAGTTGAGGAAAACGCACTGAGCGCCGAGCGCCTCGAACAAAGCCGGAGCGGTGCGGTACGCGGCGCCGTTCGAGCAGTCGACGGCGATCTTCATCCCGTCGAGAGAATAAGGCACAGTGCTGACGAGGTGATCGACGTAATCCTTGACCGCGTGTTCGCAGAACCTGACCGTGCCCACTTCCGCACCCGTAGCGAGCGGAAGAGTCTCGGGATTGCGTATCATCGTCTCGATTCGCTCCTCAAGAGCGTCCGGCAGCTTGTATCCGTCGCCGGAAAACACCTTGATGCCGTTGTACTCGAAAGTATTGTGCGACGCGGATATGACGATGCCCGCGTCGGCTTTATACTTGCCGACGAGGAATGCGACGGCGGGCGTCGGAATGACGTCGAGGTCGTAAACGTCCGCGCCGACCGAGCAAAGGCCCGCGGTTATCGCGGATTTGAGCATTTTAGAGGATATCCTGGTGTCCGTACCCACTACGAAGCGCGGATGGCGCCTGTAATCGTCGGTAAGCACGACCGCCGCAGCTCTGCCGATGTTCATGGCAAGCTCGCAGGTCAGATATTCGTTGGCGACGCCTCTGACGCCGTCGGTTCCGAAAAGAAGTCCCATTATTTTATCTCCGGATCTTATCAGTATTTATGAACTATATCGTCCCGGTCCTTATAGACCGAATCCGCGGGAACACAGCCGCGTACGCGGGAAAGCGGATAAACCGTGGTCCCTCTGCCGACGACGGCGCCGGGGCAGAGAACGCTGTTGCAGCCGACTTCGGCGTGATCGCCGACGAACGCGCCGACCTTGCGCCTGCCGGTCGCTATGCTCTCATCTCCGCTTTTTATCACGACGTCGCTGTTGTCGCTCTTGACGTTTGAGGTCACGGCTCCGGCGCCCATGTGGGCGTAAGTGCCGAGAACGGAATCGCCGACGTAGTTATAGTGCGGGACCTGGACGTGATCGAAAAGTATCACGTTTTTCAGCTCGCAGGAGTTGCCGACGACGCAGTCCGCGCCGACGAGCGCAGAGCCGCGGATAAAGGCGCAATGTCTGACCTCGGTACGCTCGCCGATTATCGTGTAGTCGCCTATAAAGGCGGACGGGGCGACGACGGCGTCCTTCGCTATCCAGATATGCTCCCCCGCCTTCTCGTATCTTTCAGGCGAAAGCGTTTCGCCGAGGCGGTCGATAAAATTCTTTATAAGAGAAAGACACATCCAGGGATAGTCGTCCCCGGGGAGGATGGCGGCAGCCTGCGTAGCAGTGAGATCGAACAGATCTTTATTTCTCGGTATCGGCATTGACCGTTTTCGCCTTCTTTCGTGAAGAAATAATATTTAACGCTGCAATCACCCACACTCCGAGATTGAGAACTAAGGGAGCAACCAGTTTATTGAGAGACAGCGTGAATCTGTCGCCGAGAGCGGCGCGCACGCCGTCAAGCAGATAAAGCACGGGAGGCAGCGGTGAAATGAGTATTATAAAGAACAGAAGCGGCAGAAGATCGAGCGGTCTCCTGTCCTTTTCCTCGAACAGCCAGATATAAAGAGGGATTATCAGCAATACGCCCATGTAGACCGACGACCCGCCCGGGAGATTGAGCGCGAGATAGGCGATGAGAAGCGTTTTGAGCCACAGCTTATCCGTAAAGAACACCGCGACAGCGGCAAGTATCTCAAAAATGAAGCAGATGACCGCGGAGGCGGCTAACGGGAAGTTCTTGCCGAAGATGAAGAAAAGAAGGTCGGCGGTGCCGAAGGATTCCATATTTACCTCTGCGGCGGACTTGACGAAGAAAGCCGCGAGCCTCCTGCCGATACCGACGGCGGAAGCGGCGAAAGCCGCGCCGAGGGATACTTCGGAAATCAGCGAGTCGATAATGATGATAACCAGGAGAGGCAGAACGGTAACGCAGGCGCTGAGTATCAGCGGGCGTTTTATCTCCTTGAAACGGCGCTCGGATATCGGGATAAGAATGAAGACGACGGGCCAGATAGCCAGACCCACGGCGCAGGCAAAAGCGATATCGGCGGCAAGTTTTACGTTCTTCTTTTCGCTTGAACGGTTCCAGAGCCAGAACATGACGAGCAGAAGAACGAACATCGCGATGTTGCCGCGCTCCACGCAGTAGATAACGGGATAGGACAGGAGCATCAACACAAGCAGGGGAACGACCGTAGACCTGTCTTCAGCGCGGACGTAGCGGCGCGCCGGCAGACGGTAAAGGAACACCAGACAGACGGCGAATACCATGACGAACATGAGCATACAGAGCTGATTGCCCTGCATCTTATATCTTGAATCGAAATCAAGACCGGTGATCGACGCGGGCAGGAAAAGCCCCAGCACCTTGAACAGCACGACGAACAGCGGCGGATAGACCTCGTCACTGTGGACGTAGACGGTCTTTGAGGAGGCGGAGCGAATGGCGTTCAGGAAGTCCATGAAAAAATCCTTCTCGCCGGCCTCGCCGCCGAAAAGGACCGCGCTCATACTCGCGCCGCGCGACGCAAAAACCATTGCTGCCGTGATCGCGAGATTAAAGCAGAAAAAAATCAGAAAAATACGTTGAATAGTGACAGTATCAAGCGCAATACTCTTTTTATTCACGGATATGATCCTCCGAATAGTTTCTTAGTATATTTTATATCCAAAGCGGCATTTTGTCAATAAGATGAACTGCTAATTATTATTTAACAAATCGTCCGAAACACTTTACTTCAGCTCTTTAATGTGTTAAAATATACGCAGGAGATGAAACTGATGGAAAGTAAGATCAAAGACGCCTACACCGATTTTCTGTTCGAATGTATCCTTGAGCTTAAGGACAAAGAAGAGTGCTACGCTTTTTTTGAAGACCTTTGCACGGTGCCTGAGGTCAAGAGCCTCGCGCAGCGCCTGCAGGTCGCGAAAATGCTCACGGACGGCAGAGTCTATAAGGACATAGTCAGCAAAACGGGCGCTTCTACGGCGACGATAAGCCGCGTAAACAGGTCCCTGCGCTACGGCTGCAACGGCTACGACAAGGTCTTCCGCCGCGTTTCGGAAAACAGCATAGGCATGCAGGATGAGTGATTATTCATCCCTCGCCTTTTATTATGACAGACTGACCGAAAACGTCGACTACGAAAAACGCGCGGATTACGTCCTCGCTCTTATGAAAAGGCACGAAGCCCCCGCGGGCGGCAGAGTTCTGGACGCCGGCTGCGGCACAGGAACGCTCACCGTTCTGCTCGCGAAACGCGGGCTTGACATGATGGGCTTTGACAAAAGCCCCGAAATGCTGTCGGCGGCGGCGCAGAAAGCCGCCCGGGAAGAACTTGAGATTCCGTTGATACAGGGCGACCTGCGGGAAATGGACCTTTACGGGAGCATGACGAACGTAATATCCTCGCTCGACACGTTCAATCACATCACTTCCGCGGCGGGACTGAACAAAGCGTTTTCCCGAGTTTCGCTGTTCACTCAAAAGGGCGGGCTGTTCATCTTTGACGTCAATACCGTCTACAAATCGCGCCGCGTGCTTGCCGGAAACACGTTCGTCTACGACCTCGACGACCTTTACTGCGTGTGGACCTGCGAGGGGCGCCGTTGCGGTCTGGTAAACGACATAAGCATCGATATCTTTGTAAAAGAGGGCGACGGCTACCGCCGTTATTCGGACGAACTCGTCGAAAGATCATACCCTCTCGCCCAGTTGGAACAGTTGCTGACCGATAACGGGTTCACGGTCGAAGGCGTCTATTCTGATCTTAAGTTCACGTCGCCCGGGCGCCGCGACGAAAGAGTCTGGTTCGTTTGCCGTAAAAACTGAATAATAAAGAAGGGAGACGCGGCTGCCGTCTCCCTTATACCATGACCGTAAGGGAAACAAAATGAAGCTAAGCAAATACGATAACAAACGCGTACGGATAGTCACCCCGCAAGGCGAGATATTCGAGGGCGTCTGCCGACACAACGGAAGAGAATACACCGAACACGAATTCGGACGGGATGAAGAAAGCCTTCAGCTCCCCTATTTTTTGTTTTACAAGAGGGATATAAAGAAGATCGAGATACTTCCGGACGGAGGACCGTACGGCGGGTATTCCGGCAGGTACGGGCTTTTGGAGGAAACGGCTGTGTGCGACGGCGCGGACGCCATCGAAGAAGTTCTCAGCTGCGAAGAAGACGAGCACGTTTTTCGACTGATCCTTTGTATAGAAGATCACCTCGCACTCGCGGGCGCCGGAGGTCTCCCGGACGCAGACGTACTTTCAAAACTGTTGAGCTCCGTTCCCGGAGAACTGGAAGAAAAAACCGTCATGGAAATCGAAAAAACGCTTGATATGATCGAACATAAGCGGTGATCTTGATCCCGGAAAAACTGTTTGCTACTGAACGATTTAGACATTCGTGCCATTTAGTGTAATTTTTTCGATTTTTTCCATTGATTTTCGCACGAATATTTTACTGAATTTCGCACCACACCGTGGAAGGACATAATCCGTGTATCTATATAAGACAGGAAATTATATCATCCAAACTCAAAGTCTGAGTTTTCCCTATCGCGTCAAGTACGCAAAACGGTCGGGACAGCCTTTGCTGGTGTTTTTCCACGGCGCGGGAGCCTCGGGGACCGACGACCTGCGCCCGACGTGGGAGTATCTGTTCGGACCGTACCCGGAGCTTTTCCCGTTACGAAAGCGAAAAGCTCTGAATCGCCGCGACTTCACGGTACTGATCCCGCAGCTCGACCTCTCGGGCGGTTATGACGACCGCGTTTACGTTTGTGCTGTCAGGGAGCTCGCAGAACAGGTCGCCGAGGAAGTCTCCGCCGATCCCGACCGCATATACTGCGCGGGGCACTCACGCGGCGGCTGCTGCACATGGCTTTCCGCCTATCTGTTCCCCGACTTTTACGCCTGCGCGATGCCGCTGATGGGGTCGTTATATCTCCCCGAGCTCCCGGCGCCTCTGACAAAAGAGGCGCTTGAGCATATGAAAGATATACCCGTTTGGGCAGCGCACTCAGCCGACGACCCGGTAGTAGCGATCGACCGGGACGATGAGACCGTCGCCGTATTGCGCGAGCTCGGCGCTCCGGTAAAGTACACGCGAGTTGACGGAAAAGGCCACCGGCACCTTGTCTCGTATTTTCTTAAGACCGAGCCATGGGTCGAGTGGATGTTCTCACAGAAACGGCAAAACAGATAAAGAGCTTTTCTAAAAGATCGGGGCGTTCCTTACGAGAGAAACGCCCCGGTATTTGTATTTCGACTTTCGACTATTCGGCGATGGCTTCAAGCCTTTTCATTATCGCGATGAAACGCGGATCCTCGCGGATCTCGTCGTACCTGTCTTAGTGCTCCAGTTACGCGGAGGTATACCATATTGATGTTCATTGTCTATCTTCCTTTCGTTTTCGCAGCAGATGCATTAATCGGTTTTCAATAACCTGTCGGGCGAATAGAGTTCAACCGAGAAGTGAATGTCTGGAATAATGAACGGTACCGGTCAGTTTCAGACCGATACCGTTCGGCGTTTTCTGAAAATGTTTCTGCCGGAAGCCTGCGTCTTTCGGTTCTTCAGGCGGCGGGCTTATAGGGCTCCGGATCTGTCGCGATGTTACGGCGCAGTATCGCAAAAGAAGGAGCGGCGCAGTTTTTGACGGAAGATCTCTTCACGACGCGGCGGATCGCCAATGCAAGAGCGTTGACCGCCAGCAGCCAGACAAGCCCTATCGCCGCCTCAAAGACGGATATCTTCATATCCTTGAGGATAACTGCGCAGAGAACAGCGCCGACGGCAAGGTTGACAACAGAGAGAATAACAAAGATCTTTTTCATTTGAGTACGTCCTTTCGCTTTTGTTGATTTCATCTTACACAAAAAATCGAAGAAATACAACAACCGCGATGTTGACGCAAACTAAACCGGAAGTTGAGAAAAACAGAAGGTCTCTACGGGGCGCAACCACAAAAAAACCATCCCGAAGGATGGCTTCAATGCGCCCTGAAAACCGAATATGAAAGAGGATGAATGAAAGAAAGAAATGAAAGGACAAGCGATCGACCTATTAGTACTGCCAAGCTGAATACATTACTGTACTTACACACGCAGCCTATCAACCTCATAGTCTATGAGGGGTCTTCACAGGGCAAGCCCTGAAGGAGATCTAATCTTGGAGACGGCTTCACGCTTAGATGCTTTCAGCGTTTATCCGATCCGCACATAGTTGCTCGGCCGTGCCATTGGCATGACAACCGATGCGCCAGCGGTGCGTCCATCCCGGTCCTCTCGTACTAAGGACAGCGCTCCTCAAATCTCCAGCGCCCAC
>JAFRXS010000088.1 GCA_017443405.1 Clostridia bacterium
ATCCGGTGCATCAAACTGATGGCTTTTATGGAGACCAGAGTTGAGTTTTGACAAAGGAGTGAAAAAGCATGGCAAATGTTTATACGGTCAAAGTGATCTATGCGACAGCAGTTTGTCTATTTTCTCGAGCGTCTTGACATCAAGCATCCTCCGGTCTGCCGTATGAATCGCGCAGTCGATGTCAGCCATGCTCGTCAGCATATACTCGCTCTGTACGGGGCTGTTTCCGTGGAGCAGTATCGCATATCCGCGCACCCAGACTTTCGGTCCGTAATACTCGAGATACCGGGCAAGAATATAAACCTGCCGTTTGACCTGCTTTATCGGGTTCTTGACCGTTTTCTCGTAAGTGTTGCCGGCGTCGGTCGTCTTGTATTTCTGCCACTCGTAGTCGTCTTCGCCGCCGACGATGTGTCCGGTGTAGTTCTTGACCTCGATAATGAAGACGCCGTACTTGTTTACGACCACGTTGTCGAGTTCAGCAGGCTTGCCGTCGTATTCAATGCTCACGTTCTTAAACAGGCGGTCGCCTTCGCGCAGGACCGATTGTATGGCTCTGGCCGCCACCTCCTCGCCTCGGATTCCGACTCGCTTGTACTCCGGCGTGAAGAGCCATTCCCGGAAGCCGGGCCTGTTACTGCCGCTTTTGTTTTCGGGTCTGTTTTCGTCGGGCGGTCCGTTTTCCGACCGCGTGACGAGAACGATGATTATAGCGATGGCAGCGATGATTCCGTTTATGATAAAGAGCATCGCGTCATTCCCTTTCCACGAACATTATCACCCGAACCTGAGTTCATCGTCTTTCTTCTTATTCCTCCGCTTTGCGGTTTGCCGCGGGTCCTGCAACCTTTCAGATCGCCCTGATGCTGTCCGGCTCCACGCGGCAGGGCAGAAACAGCAGCCGCACGCCGGCCCGCGCCGCATCCTCCATCGCCTCTCCGAATTCGGGATGAGTCTTCACGTTCGCCCGGACCTCCGTTACGCCTTCCATTTGGATCACGAACGCGAGAATGGCGTGATACCCTTCTTCCTTCGCCCTTATCAGCTCCCGGACATGCTTCACGCCGCGCGTAGTAGGCGCGTCGGGAAAAAAACCGACGCCGTCCTCCTCCAGCGTACAGCCCTTGACCTCCATAAGGTATTTTTCGTTTCCCCGCTCCATGTAAAAGTCGATGCGGGAGCTTCCGTATTTATACTCCGGAACGATCCTGTCATAATCCCGATCCTTCAGCCATTCGGATACGACCTTGTTCGGCGCCTGGCTGTCGATGTTGACCGTCCTGCCGTTCGCCTTGCGCACGGCAACGAGATCATACGCGGTTTTGCGCAGCGGATCGTCCGACGCCGTCAGCCACACCTCGGCGCCGGGAACGAGCAGCTCTCTGCAGCGTCCGGTGTTTTTTACGTGTACGTTCTCAACGGTCCCGTTTACTTCAACGCGGGCGATAAAGCGATTCGGGCGGTCGATGAAGACCGCCCTTTCTATATTTCCGTAGACCATCATTCCAAGTCCGATATGTCAACGTCGGGCACGATCAGCACGTCGTAGCCCGGGTACAGGGAGCTTACCTCGCCGTAAAGAGTATCTATCGCTTCCTTCCGGTCGACGTCAAAGCTGACGACCACGTCAAAACGTATCGTTTTCTTTTCGGTATCGGCATAAAATCCGTGCAGCTGCAGGGCCCAGTCGTGAGCCATGACCGTATTCCGGATCGTGTCGCGCATCCGCGCCGCTTCGTCGTCGGAGGTGTTATGAGAATAGACGCCGATACCCGTCATTATGATCCCGGTCTGCCGATAGACGTCCGCCTGTATCCTCCGGGTGATCCTGTCCGCGTCGTCAACGCTCAGATCATCCGGCAGCTCTACGTGCACCGAGCCGTAGCTCCTGCCCGGACCGTAGTTGAAAAGCGTAACGTCATATGCTCCGAGCACCGCGTCCTCCGCGCATATGATCTCTTTCAGCGTCTTTGTCGTTTCCGCGTCCTCGCGTCTGCCGATGACGTCGTTCAGCGTTTCGATCATCATTTCAATGCCGGCCTTGATGATGAAGCCCGCGATGATCACGCCGACGTACGCTTCAAGCGAAAGCCCCCAAAGCATGTATATGACCGCCGAGGAAAGGACCGACGAGGAAAGGATCGCGTCGAACAGCGCGTCGGAGCCGGACG
>JAFRXS010000089.1 GCA_017443405.1 Clostridia bacterium
GACGGAGCCCATGTTCCGTTTTCAATGACGGCATAGGAGCGGTTCCTGAGGCCGAGAGCGGCGATATCATCAATAAGCTCGCCCATCGGAGGGAAGACGCGGTTATTATAGGTCACGCTGGAGAAAACGAGCGTTGAATATCTGAAAGCTTCCGCCACCATACGGGAAGTGTCCGTTTTGGATACATCATAAAGAGCTATGCCGCGAACACCGTCGTCGGCAAGAGTTGACGCGAGTATCTCGGAAACGTTCATTGTGTCGCCGTAGATGCTGCCGCAGAAAATGCAAACGGAATTAAGCTCGGGCTCATAGGAGCCCCAGATACGGTATTTGAGGATATATTCGGAAATATTCTCGCGGATGATCGGACCGTGAAGCGGGCAGATCATATCTATATCAAGCGCTTCGGCTTTTTTGAGGAGCGCGAGCGTTTGCGGTCCGTATTTTCCGACAATGTTGGTATAATATCTGCGCGCGTCTGTCCAATAGTCAGCGTAAAATGCCGATTCGTCGGCGAAAAGATTGCCGCTGAGCGCGCCGAAGGTACCAAAAGCGTCGGCGGAAAACAGTATTTTATCAAGAGCGTCATAGCTGACCATAGCTTCGGGCCAATGCACCATCGGCGCCATAACAAAGGTGAACTCGTGCTCTCCCGTTTTCAGCGTGTCGCCGTCCTTGACTGTGATGCATCTGTCAGCAAAAGAATAGGACGGAAAGAACTGACCGAGCATCTGGAATGTTTTCGCGTTGCCGACGAAACGGGTTTCGGGGTAACGCTCCGCGAGCATGGCAAGCGTGGCAGCGTGATCGGGCTCCATGTGATCGATAACGCAGTAATCCAGATAACGGCCACCGAGAGCGCCGGCGAGATTTTCAAAGAACGCGTTCGCAACGCTGATGTCTACCGTGTCGAACAAAACCGTATCATCGTCTTTAACAAGATATGAGTTGTACGACATACCGTAGCTGACGTGATGGATGTTCTCAAACAGCTCGATGCGGCGGTCGGAAGCTCCGACGTAATATACGTTATTTTTGATCTTTCTGAAATTATGCACCGTCTATATCCTCCGTGATTCAAAATATCTGAAGCTTTGCCGCTACCCTGAGGATTATCCTCGCGTCAACAGCGTTTACATTACCGTTTCCGTCTACATCCGCGGACGCAAGGACACCGGGGTCGGTAACATTATCAAGCTTGGCGGCGATCCTTAAACATATCCTTGCGTCTTCCGCATTCACGGTTCCGTCACCGGTAAGGTCGCCCTTTGCGGGAGCGGGAATGATAACGGTGGTCGGAGGAATCGTCGTAACACTCGTCGCGGTAGAGGGAACCGTTGCGGGTTGAGTTGTAGTTGCCGGAAGCTCAGCCGGCTGAGTAGTGATCAGGGCCGTAGTAGAGATATCGGTCGAAGGCTGCGTAGTAGGTGCGGTTGCAGGCTGAGTAGTCGGTTCCGTTACGGGCTGTGTAGTCGTATTCTGCGTAGAGGGCTCCGGAACGGTTGTCGGCTGCGTGGTCGGTACGACCGTTGTCGGCTCGGGAACGATCACAGGCTTGCCGGCTTTAGAGCTTGCAGTCTTTGTGCCTGAGAAATCCGAGCCCGCGTATATTCTTCCGCTTTGGATATCGGCAGCGGACGGTCCGCCGAGGAAAAGATCATAGGTTTCGCCGTCTATGATATCTAATGAGGAAAAGATCATCCGCGATGAAGCGTTTGACGGTTTGAAAACGGCGATCGCTTCCGGGGTATCCGTTTTCTTCACGGCGCAGACGGAATCTGCGGAAGTATCTGCGTCAAAGATGACAAAGCACTGTTTTCCGTCGGAGACGGGAGCTTCGTCGTTAGTCGTTTCGGAAGCGACGACCGTACCGCCGTTGACCGTAAGAGCCGTATTATAATCGAACGCTCTTTTTCCGGTCGGAGGATTATCGATAATGACAGAACCTGATCCGACAGTAATTGAATCTGCGTCCAGACCGTCGCCGCCGGCTTTGAGATAAATATTCCCGCCGGAGACCGTAATATTGATTTCGCATTGAATAGCGTCGTCGGCGGAATCAACGGTGATCCTTCCTCCGCTTATAACGACGTCAACGTCGGATTTGATTCCCTTATACGAACCCGTGTCGTTTTCGGAAACAACAGTCTTCGATCCTCCGTTTGTCTTAAGATCTATATCACCGTCGCGGATCTCCACGAGGGCGACGCCCTTTACCGTGTCGTTGGTTTCAGCTTCGGCAACAATAGTTCCGCCGTTGATGATGATCTTTCCCGCGGTCTTTACGGAGATTTCTTTGGGACCGGATTTGAGGCACTCGCCTGATTCGGATACAAGAGTCAATGTACCGCTGTCGACCGTAAGCACGTTATCGGCGGAAACACAGTCGTCTTTGGATTTAACTGTAAGCTTAAGGTCTTTGACCGTGACCGAACCGTCGGCCTTGATGCCGTTCTTGTTGTTGCCGTTTACGGCAAGTGAACCTTTACCGTCAAGGATCAGATCGCCGGACGAGTTGATCGCAGATTTCGGTTTAGCAGAATCTCTGTCCGTATCGGAAAGAGTGTTTTGCGTTCCTTCCTCCGCGGTAACCGTAACAACCGTGCCAGACTTGCATGAGATCGGCGCGGAAGTCTTGCATGTCAGGTCAAGTCCTTTCAGAACGATCTCGACTTTTCCCGCGTTTTTTGCAACGGCGATGCTCCCGTCCGGGCAGCTTCCGCCGAACTCGTAAACGCCGGCAGACGCGATGGTGACTGCAGTATCCTTTACCGTAACACCTGAGGCTCCTTCGGAGAGAGTTACCGCGCAGTCGGAGAACGTGATGACCGCAGAAGGATCCGCGGCGAAGGTCGGTATGCAAACAGCAGTTATCGATAAGCACAGTAAAAGCGCGGCAAGGATCGTCAGACGTTTTTTCATAAAGCTCGGACCTTTCCTTAAGTGGTTTTATCCAGCAGATCAATTACATAAAGTTATATTTCTACTAATTACTATAGGTTAAATTATAATAGCATATCGATCGCTTTATTTCAAGTTTATTTCGGTAATTATAAACACATGATTCAATAAGAAATGATCGATTACAAGACTATCTGTTGAACAAATAAAGCAACCGTTCCTATCGCAGGAAACGGTTGCTTATTATCGCTCAGCCGGAACCGTAAAACTATCCGGTCAAATGCTCAAGGAGTAAAAATGGCGGGCGTAAGACTGCTGCGCGTATCGGATTCGATAAAGTCAACGCCATAGTAAAGGCAGTATGCGACCTCCATTCTGAGGTTGCAGGTCCAGACCGCCACTCTCAAGCCTTTATCGTGGAACTGCTTGATGACTTCGGGATCGAAATGGTACATCTGGAGATCGACGTCGTAGTTGCTGTCGAGCGCGCGCTGGACGTTCTCGTCGTCGAAGCCGCCTGCGCAGTACATGATGGCGATATCGTCATGAAGCTCATGAAGCCTGTCAAGATTATAGAATCCGCCGGACTGTACGGAAACCTCATCAAGACTGTAATTCTCAACGACCTCCGCATAGAGCTTGTTGAGCGACTCGTCGGACCACTCGCCTTTGAGCTCGATAAAGCAGAACATCCCGTTATCTCTCATGACTTCAAGATAACGCTTGAACGTGCAGATATAGATCTTGTTTTTGTTATACTTATTTGCAAGCGGAACCGCGGAAAGCTCGGCGTAAGTATGATCGGCAACAGACAGTTCGGTCCCGTCCTCGAAATACTGATAGTCGTCATGCGAAAGCACGAGAACCCCGTCGGAAGTAACTCTGACGTCCGTTTCGCAACCTGAATAGCCCTTCTGCGCAGCGGCAACGAAACTCTCCTCGGTATTGTCGACGTGTTGACTTGAATATCCGCGGTGACCGATGAAGATCGTTTCTTTCTCTGCCTTTGACTGAAGACCCGTAAAACTCAGGAACATGCAAAGAACAGCTACGACGGCGGCGGTCGCGCGGGTCATAAAGTTACGGAAATCATCCATGATCATTACCTCTCAAAGGATTTAGGCTTTCCACAGTCCGTGAAGATTGCAGTAGGCGTACGCAGCGACGACCTTGTCGCCGGGACCGAGAGCGAATGATGCGACGGGCGCGTCGCCGGGCTTAAGGACGACCCGCTGATTGCCGTTTTCGGTCTGAAGAGCTATCCACGTGATGTAATGCTCGGCTATCATGGGATGATCGACAGAACCGACACGGACGGTGACGATGTTGCCGTCAACGCTGACGACCGGAACGTGTTTTTCCCGAGCGGCGTCGGTCGTGTTCGGCTCGATCTCCGTCATCCTGCTGCCGCAGCACATCACGGGAACGCCGGATGAATGCGCAAAAGCGATGATGTTGCCGCAATGCTCGCAACGATAGAATTTAAGACTCATAATTATACACTCCTTTACAGGGCTATCATTCTTTTGAGAATGTCCGCCCAATTATTGAATATAGCCAACAGACAGTCAAGGAAGCCGAGATCGATATAAAGACCGTCAGTCACCGGTTTATTGCCGTCCTTAGACGTCGCGTTGATAAGGAACGCCTCGGTATAAACGACACCGCCGTCTCCGAAAATCTCGGCCCTGACGTAATCGCCGATATCATCGGAAAAATCTGAAAGATCGATCGTTTCCGTGCCGTCGTCAAGCCCGCCGTAAGCGATCTGTTTACCGTCGGATATCCAGCGTATAAGCAAAGCGTCTTCGGTGTTTACCGTGATTTTTCCGTCAGTGGTTTCTATCGAAGTCACAGACGGTCTTGAATCCGAAGCGCAGTAGCCCTGACCGTCAAGAAAAGAAAGCTCAATACCCAGATTCTCATCCGCCATGCTTCTGTCGCTTTTGATGAGATCTATCCTTTCGGCCATGCGTTCCGTAACGGAATCTATCTTACCCGTAAGATCGGAAATTCCGTAAAGCTCTTTTAATGCAGAAGATATAGCGAGAAGCTCGTCGTAATTGCCGATGCAGGTGCTTGCGGCGAAAAATCTGCCATTTTCAAGCGCGGATCGCACTTCATTATTATTTTTTTCCGGCATGATCAGATAAACACAACCGGAGTCAACGACTCCGAGATTATGGGCGTCAGAGGAAGCGATACCGAAAACGTTTTTGCCGTTAGCTGAGAAACGTTTGAGGAGGATATCCCACAGCTTACGGTCAAAACGGGTACGCGAATCGCCCTTGCTGTTCATGTCGATACCGATCACGCAACTGTAACGGTCAAGCAAAGAGGCATACTTGTTGATATAGTACCGGTAAGACGGATCGGTTTCGTCATAGGCGAAAGCTGTTTCAATCTCTTCTTTTGCTTTGGTGTACTCGCCCGGATGATTTATAACGCAAATACCGCCGGCTTTCGACACTCCCCTTGCCGCGTCCTCATAAGTCGTGAGTTTATCCTGGTAAAAATCCGCGAACCAGCTGCACATGTGGGCGTTAGCGGAAAGCGCGTTCTGCTCTATACCGAAAGGAACGCGGAGCATCGTGCGGCCGTCCTCCGCCGTCAGGACCTCGTCGCCGGAGGAGTCAACGAAAACGGTATAGCCGACGCCGTTTGAGAACATCCCGCTCGAACCGAGATAATCAAGCTCGCCCTCCGATCTGCCGAGAAGACGTAAACCCTTATAGATGAGCGGATTGACATTTTCATCCGCCCAGGAATAGCTGACCGTTCCGTGATCGGTGGAAGCGACGATATCAAAGCCGGTCTCATACTCTCGCTCAAGCATCTCGCGCATAGTATTGTGGCCGTCAGACGCGTTGGTGTGAGTGTGAAGCGCCGTCTTGTACTGACCGACGGTATTCCAGTCTACACCGTCGTAAGGACTTGTTATCACAATGGGCTCGCCGGCGGCAAAGGCCGAAGAGAACCCGCAGAATATCAGCGCGGCGCAAAGCAAAGCGCCGATAACGGCACGAAATGTCTTATTCATATTTCCTCCGGGAACAAGTTATGAAATTATGAATCTCTTATCTATTTTCTCATATTTTTCGTTAAATGTCAATAATTATCCCCTCTTCGGGAACTGTTTTTTATTCTTGCTATAAAACGTATTATATGATAAAATCACAAATAATACTAACGTATCAATTCCGAAAGGTTCTGAACGTATGGATAATATCCCGGAAATGTTCGCAAGCTGTGTGTTCAACGACGACGTCATGAGAGAACGTCTGCCCCGAAACATCTACGAAAGTCTTCACAATACTATCGATGAGGGCCGCGATCTTGATCTGACCGTAGCAAACATAGTCGCCGAGGAGATGAAAAACTGGGCGGTATCAAAGGGCGCTACGCATTATACACACTGGTTCCAGCCTATGACCGGTTTCCCCGCGCAGAAGCATGAAGCCTTCATCAAGCCCGACGGACAGAGCCGTGTGATCATGGACTTTTCGGGGAAGGAGCTCATCAGAGGAGAATCCGACGCTTCCAGCTTCCCATCCGGGGGCTTGAGAGCTACTTTTGAGGCGAGAGGATATACCGCATGGGATCCGACGTCCTACGCTTTCGTCAGGGAAGGTTCCCTTTATATCCCGACCGTATTCTGTTCGTTCGGCGGCTACGCTCTCGATTCCAAAACTCCCCTGCTTCGTTCGATGCAGGATCTGAATATTCAGGCTTTAAGGATACTGCGCCTGTTCGGCAATAACGACGTCAAGCGGGTAATGACCACGACCGGACTTGAACAGGAGTATTTCCTTATTGATAAAGAGATGTACGCAAAACGCAAGGACCTCGAGTTTTGCGGCAGGACCCTTTTCGGCGCGAAACCGCCGAAAGGTCAGGAAATTGACGATCATTATCTCGGCACTATAAAGCCGCGCGTTGCCGCCTATATGGCCGACCTTGACAAGGAACTCTGGAAGCTCGGCATCTTTGCGAAAACCAAGCATAACGAAGTAGCGCCCTCTCAGCACGAGCTCGCTCCGGTGTTTACTAATACCAACACGGCGGTCGATCATAATCTTCTCATTATGGAAGTCATGAAATCGGTAGCCGACCGTCACGGGTTTGTATGCCTTCTCGGTGAAAAACCTTTTAACGGCGTAAACGGCAGCGGTAAACACTGCAACTGGTCGCTTACGACTGACACAGGCGTTAACCTTCTGGAGCCGGGACTTTCGCCTCACGAGAACGCCCAGTTTCTTCTGTTCCTGACCGCGCTCATCAAAGCCGTTGACGAATATCAGGATCTTGTCAGGGTATCCGTCGCGACCGCTTCGAACGACAACAGGCTCGGCGGAAACGAAGCCCCGCCCGCGATAGTTTCAATGTATCTCGGCGACGATCTGACCGCCATTTTCGAAGCTGCGGAAAACGGGTCCGAATATTGCGGAAGCGGCGGTTCCGTAATGGAGATAGGCGTTCACGTACTGCCCTCCTTTCCGAAGGATTCCACGGACCGCAACAGAACTTCACCTTTCGCCTTCACCGGCAACAAATTTGAGTTCCGTATGCCCGGCAGCTCTCAGCCGATGGGCGATATAAATACCACTCTTAACCTCATAGTTTCGGAGGAGCTTGAACAGTTCGCGGACGAGCTTGAAGGCGCGGAAGATTTCAATACCACGCTCAACGAGCTTATCAAGAGGACTTATTCGCAGCACAAGCGTATAATCTGGGGCGGCGACGGCTACTCCGAAAGCTGGAAAAAGGAAGCGGAAAATCGCGGTCTGCTTCATCTTCGCGACTGTATAGACGCATTACCTTACATGGTCAGCGACAAGAACGTCACCCTGTATGAGAAGCACAGCATACTCAGCGGAGAAGAGATAAAAGCAAGATATGAGATAAGGCTCTCGACTTACCGCAAGCAGATCAAGATTGAGGCTCTTACCATGCTGGAAATGGTCAAAAAGAGCGTAATACCCGCCGCCGTCAAGTATTCCGCCGAACTTGCGGAAGCGGCAAACAAAAAACTGAAGTTTTCACCCAGCCTCGATGTTTCCGTGGAAAAGACCCTTTGCGAACGCATATCCTCTCTCGCGAACGCCTGTTACCGCACCTGCACCGAGATCGAAAACTGCGTGTCGGTTACACACGAACTTCACGTCAAGGGCGACGCGCTCGTCACGGCGAGATATTGCAGGGACAATACCGTTCCACTCATGAAGACTCTTCGCGGTTACGTTGACGAACTCGAAACGATAGTCGACAGCTCGATATGGCCGTTCCCGACCTATTCCGATCTGTTATTTACGGAGGTTTAAGATGACCGACATAGAAATCGCGCGCGCAGCGAAACCCAAAAACATACTCGATATAGCGGCAAAGCTCGGTATAGACGATAAATATCTTTCCTGCTACGGCAAGGATAAAGCGAAAGTATCCCTTGACGTCCCGAAAAACGAAAAACGCGGAAAGATAATACTTGTTACCGCCATGACTCCCACCCCCGCAGGTGAAGGCAAGACTACCGTATCGATAGGACTCGCGGACGCTCTCGCTCTGCTGGGCAAAAAAACGGCGGCGGCGCTCAGAGAACCGTCGCTCGGACCGGTATTCGGAATCAAAGGCGGAGCCGCCGGAGGCGGATATTCTCAGGTCATCCCCATGGAGGATATAAACCTTCATTTCACCGGCGACATACACGCTATAGGTACGGCAAACAATCTTCTTGCCGCGCTTACGGACAATTCGATACAGCAGGGCAATCCCCTCGGGCTCGACGTAAGGCGTATAGAATTGAAACGCTGCGTTGATATGAACGACAGGCAGCTTCGATTCATAACCGACGGACTCGGAGGCAAAGCAAACGGAGTGCCGAGAGAAGACGGCTTCGATATAACCGTAGCGTCCGAAGTAATGGCAGCGCTTTGCCTTGCGACCTCACTTACCGATCTGAAGCAGCGTCTTTCTCGGATGATAGTCGGTTATTCATTCGACGGCTCCCCTGTTACCGCCGGGGATATCAAGGCCGCCGGCGCGATGACCGTACTTCTCAAGGACGCAGTTAAACCGAACCTCGTTCAGACGCTTGCAGGCACGCCGGCGTTTATTCACGGCGGACCGTTCGCGAATATCGCACACGGCTGCAACTCCGTCATAGCGACGGATCTGGCGTCCTCCCTTGCCGACTATACCGTTACGGAAGCAGGATTCGGCGCCGATCTCGGCGCTGAGAAATTCTTTGACATCAAGTGCGCGACCTCAGGGCTCCGTCCTTCCTGCGCCGTTATAGTCGCAACGGTCAGAGCGCTGAAATACCACGGCGGAATCGCGCTGAAGGACCTTTCCACTCCCGACGCCGAAGCAGTAAAACGCGGAATGCCTAACCTTTTAAGACATCTCGCAAATATGCGGCAGGTCTATCGTATACCCTGCGTTGTCGCGATCAACCGCCGATCGGACGACAGCGCGGAAGAGATCGACGCCGTCATCGACGCATGCGCGAACGCGGGTGAAAAGGCTGTACCCGCCGACGTCTGGGCAAAGGGCGGTGAAGGCGGAACCGAGCTCGCGCAGGAAGTTATCGCCTTGTGTGAAAAGCCTTCAGAGCTTCATTTCGCGTACGATTTGAAAGATAAGATCGACAAAAAGCTCGGATGCCTCGCGACAAGAGTATACAGAGGCAAGGGCGTCAAGTTCACTCCGCAGGCTCAAAAGCAGCTTGAAGAAATAGACCGGCTCGGCTTCTCAGAACTGCCGGTATGCACGGCGAAAACTCAGTACAGCTTTTCGGACGATCCCGCTCTCATCTGCGCTCCGGAGGAGTTCGACGTAACGGTACGCGAGCTTAAAGTCAGCGCGGGCGCCGGCTTTGTAGTCGCAAAAACGGGAAGCATCATGACGATGCCGGGTCTTCCGAAAAGACCCGCCGCCGAGAATATCGATATAGACGAAAACGGCGTGATTACAGGTCTGTTCTGATCGGTATCAGCCATAGGGTAAGGGGAGTTGAACACAAAACGGTTTTTCAGAGCATCTTTTCCCCAATACTGCCTCATCTGCATTGATAATACGACAGTATTATCAAGGCAGCTTCGTTGTCTTGAAAAAAATCTGCCTCTGAAAAACTGCTTCGCACCTTTGGACAAGGTATTGTTGAGCTATTTTGTGCTCTGAAGACGCCGC
>JAFRXS010000090.1 GCA_017443405.1 Clostridia bacterium
ATCGGGCAGTGGATGATGTTCGTCTTGTCAAGACGGTACTCGATCTTACCGGCTTTAGCCTCGGTGACTGCCTTGGCGACGTCGGGAGTGACGGTGCCCGCCTTGGGAGAGGGCATGAGGCCGCGCGGGCCGAGAACTTTACCGAGACGGCCGACGAGACCCATCATGTTGGGAGCCGCGACAGCGACGTCGAAATCGAGGAAACCTTCCTGCTGGATGCGCTGAACGAGGTCTTCCGCGCCGACGATGTCCGCGCCTGCCTCTTCAGCGGCCTTTGCCTGATCGCCCTTTGCGAAAACGGCTACGCGGACGGTCTTGCCCGTGCCGTTGGGAAGAACGACGGCGCCGCGGACCTGCTGGTCGGCGTGGCGGGAGTCGACGCCCAGACGGATGTCGACGCCTATGGTCTCGTCGAATTTCGCCTTTGCGGTCGAGACCGAGAGAGCGAGGGCCTCTTCGGGATCGTAGAACCTGGACTTATCGATCAGCTTGACGCTGTCCTGATACTTTTTGCCGTGCTTCATTTCAGACCCCTCCTTACTGCTCCACGGTGACGCCCATGCTGCGGGCGGTGCCGGCGACCATGCTCATGGCGGCCTCGATGTTCGCAGCGTTGAGGTCGGGCATCTTGGTCTCGGCTATCTTGCGGACCTGCTCCTTCGTGAGAGAGGCGACCTTGGTCTTGTTGGGGACGCCGGAGCCCTTCTCGATGCCGGCGGCCTTGAGGATAAGGACGGCGGCGGGAGGAGTCTTGGTGATGAACGTGAACGTATGATCGGCGTAGACCGTGATTACTACGGGGATGATCATGCCCATGTCGTTCTTGGTCTTCTCATTGAAGGCCTTGGTGAACTGCATGATGTTTACGCCGTGCTGACCGAGCGCGGGACCTACCGGGGGAGCCGGGGTCGCCTTGCCGGCGGGTATCTGAAGTTTGATTAAACCTATAACTTTCTGTGCCATTATGCGCACCTCCAAAAATGTGGTTCAGGCGGGGAGATATAATCCCCTCCCACAGAGGAAAAACCTCCGATAACGACCCTTGAGAGGGTCAGGTAACTGCTTTTTCGACCTGGTCGAGCGTGAGGTCGAGAGGCATCATCCTGCCTGCCATCGAGACCATGACGGTGACCTTGTTGTTCGCCGCGTCGAGCGCCGTGACAGGGCCCGAGAAGCCGGTGAAGCCGCCGCTGATGATGGAAACGTAGTCTCCCTCCGCGAAGTTGACCTTGATCTCGCTCTTGCGGGTGAAATCGAGAGCCTTTACTTCGGCGTCGCTCAGCGGAAGAGGCGTGGTATTGTCGCTGCCGACGAAACCGGTGACGCCCCTGGTGTTGCGGATGACGTACCAAGCGCGGTCCGTCATCTTGTACATCTTCTTTTTCTCGTCGTAGTAGACCGCGACCCTCACGAACACGTAGCCCGTGAACTTTTTGCGCTCAACGTCGCGTTTCTCATGGCGGATAACGATCTTGTCCTCGCCGGTGTTGGGGTCTTCGACAGGCTCCCCGGTCACGGGGTCCTTCTCGACCGTTTCAACGTCACGGATCTCGGTGACGCTTTCCATCGGGATGACGGCTTCAAGGATCTCATCCTCCATGCCGATATTCTTGACCTTGGTCATGAGGTCGTTCATGACCTTGTTTTCATAACCGGAATAGGTATGGACCACATACCAGCGAAATCCTTCAAATTCCACGTTCGACTGGCTCATATCTTTCCCTCCCGTTCATGAAAACTTTTGTTTGAGCCCTGCATCGGGCTTATTCGCCTGTCGGAGCTTCCGTTTCGGCGTCAGCCTCGGCCTGCTCCTGAGCTTCGGTCTCTTCTTCCGCGGTCTCGGTCTCATCGGCGTCCGCCGCTTCGGCATCCTCGCCCTCGGCGGCTTCGGTGACGGCCTCAACGTCGTCCGCGATCGCCGTGGTGGCGGTTCCGAAATACTCGGCGCCCTTCTTGGACCAGCTTACCGCTTCTCCGAGACCCCAGTCGACTACCCATACCAGCACGCCGATGAAGAGCGTGATGACGAGGACGACCAGGAAGCTCTTCCATACCGTCTTTGCGTCGGGCCATACGACCTTCTTGCAGGTTCCCCTGAAGTCCTTGAAGAACTTCTTGATCCGCTGCCAGATACGGGCGAAGATATTGGGGGCGTTGGGATCCTTCTTGGGCTTGTTGGCCTTGATCCTGTCCTTCTACTCCTTGGCTGCGGCCTTCTCAGCTTCTCTGAGAGCCTTCGCCTCGGCCTTGGGATCGGGATCGCCGGCGTTGATCATAAGCATTCGAGTCCCTCCCTTACTTCGTTTCTCTGTGCGGAGTGTGTTTCTTGCAGAACGGGCAGTACTTCTTCATCTCAAGTCTGTCGGGGTCGTTCTTCTTGTTTTTCATTGTGTCATAATTGCGCTGCTTACATTCCGTGCAGGCAAGCGTGACCTTGACTCTTGTGTCAGCCATACTTCGGCACCTCCTGTTTTCCGGCGGGTCTGCCGCCTGATTGCCTCCCTCCCGTCCCCGTTAAAAGAGATCCGCGGGAACCTTATGAGAGCACACAAAAAATAAGCCCTCAAAGAGGTAATAGGCATTCTACCACTTTGAGGGACGTATGTCAAGAAATATTTTTTGTTTTTTTCGTTTTACCGAATACGGGATCAAATGTGCAATTAACAATGTGCAATGTGCAATTTCGGGAGGGCTTCGCCCTCACCCGTTATATGGCGCTGCGCGCCGTCAATGTGCCGAAGGCACTCATAATGCGCGAAGCGCTCATCATTACCGCAGGTATCATCATTTGCCCGAACGGGCAATCATAATTCCCAACGGGGCGCGGGGCGCAGCCCCGCCATTCATTGAACATTGCACATTGCTAATTGCTAATTGAATCAGGCATTGCTGATTGCCAATTTCGGTTTACGCGCGCAGCGTCTCCGGCAAAACGTCCAGTCTCGCGGCGGCGCGGAGCAGCATCCTCGCGTCGGACGCGGTGATCGCCCCGTCAAGGTCGGTGTCAAGGTCGGTGACGCCTATCCCCGCGGGCGCGTCGCCGAGCTTCGCGGCGCAGCGCAGAGCGACTCTCGCGTCCATCGCCGTAACGGAGCCGTCGAGGTCGGCGTCGCCCAGAAGGACCGTCCTGTCGATATCGTAGGCGACCGGGGGCAGGATGCCGCCGGGGTCGGGCGAGAAGCAGTATCTTATGACCGGCGACGAACGGCGCTCCGGCAGCGAAAGACTGCCGTCCGCGTTCCTCGCGCAGGCGATATGCACGGTGACGTTCTTATCGACCTTGGGCGTATAGGTGCCCGCCTCGTTCTTGTTGAGGTCGATGCCGAAAGCGTAGTCCCCTATCGAGCCCGCCGAGCAGGCGTCGTCGTTTATATATATATCGGTAAGGTCCTTGCAGTCCGCGAAGGCGCAGGTGCCGATATTGCGGACGCCGGACCCCAGCGTCAGGCTCTTGATCGCGCAGGACAGGAACGCGTAGCCCTCTACGCTTCTGAGGCTGCGCGGGAAGACGTTCTCCTTCCCGTCGGAAAAATGCAGAGAGGTCAGCGACGTACAGCCCGAGAACGCGCTCTCGCCGATATTCGTCACGCTGCCGGCGGTGACCATCCTCAGGGACGCGCAGCCCTTGAAGCAGGCGCGCGGGACGGAATAGATGTTCTGCGGCAGATCGACCGAGGTCAGGGCGCTCTGCGAGAAAGCGTAATCGCCGATATACGAGAGAGCTTTTCCGAAGCTGACTCTTTCAAGCGCGGAGCATTTATAAAAGGCGTAGTCGAGCACCGAGCCGACCCCGTCGCCGAGGATGACGGAACGCAGCGTCGAATTGCCCTCGAAGGCGCCGTAGTTGACGACCTTGACTTTCGCCGGCGCGGTAAATTCCGACGCGGCGCCGAGGTACTTGACGAGTATGCCGTTGATGATTATGCAGCCGTAGGCGTCCGCCGAGTCGGGAGAGGATATCCATCCCGTCTTGTAAAACGCCCTGTCGCCGATATCCGTCACTCCGGACGGAACGGAAACGGACATGACCTCGGGATGGCCCTTGTCGTTTTCCTCGCCGTGGCCGGGATCGAAGGCGTACGAACCTATCGCGACGACCTTTTTGCCGTCGACCGTTGAAGGTATCACGACGAATCCCGTTTCGGTACCGTTGTATTCGACCAGTTCAAGACCGCCCTCGGTGTCCCTGAAAACAAAATCGCCGGCGACGGTGTTTTCGGCGGAGACTCCCGCGGCGCAGACTGACAGCATCAGAGCGGCGACGACGGCCGCGATGATCATTCGTTTCACAACCAACCTCCGGTTCCTGTTATCCGCGCGCCGGGCGCGCCGGTTTCGATCGTTTCAGACGGGGTCAAGCACGGCAAGGGGTGTGAGAGAGCCGCCGGCGAGCCTTCCGAGCCCGATGAAGCCGTCTGCTCCGAGGGCGCGGAAAACGCCGTTTTCCGTCTTATCATCTATATTATCTGTACTGTTATCCGATATAAAGCGGACCCTGCCCGCGTCGAGGGCGCCGCCGTTTCTGAAGCGCCTCTCCTGCGCGGGGCTCATCCCGAAAGCGGGAAGCGACGAAAACGCGTCGCCCGTCGGTATCAGAAGCGAACCGACCGAGCCGTCGCGCGCGGCGTTTTCAAGCTCCTCGAGCGTCATCGCGCTTTCAATGTCAAAGCCGTCGGTCGACAGTCTGCGCAGAGCGGACATGACCGCCGGGCAGCCGAGTTTTTCGCCTATATCGCTTATCAGCGACCTGACGTACGTGCCGCGCGAGCATTCGACCTCGAGCACGCGGCGTCCGTCCTCGTTCGAGCAGGTCAGCGAATAGACCGTTATCTCCCGCTTTTCCCTTTCGACCTCTATCCCCTTGCGCGCGAGGTCGTACAGGCGTTCGCCGTTCTTTCTGATAGCGGAATACATCGGCGGCAGCTGTTCGGATACCCCTACGAACGACTCCGCGGCGGCGGCGACCTCTTCGTCGCTCACGCTCACCTCGCGGCGCTCGAGCACCTTGCCGGTGATATCGAGCGTATCGGTCGAAACTCCGAGGATGAACTCCGCGCGGTAGCGCTTGTGCGCGTCGGGGAGATACTGTATGAACTTCGCGGCTCTGCCGACCGCCACGGCGAGGACTCCCGTCGCCATCGGGTCGAGCGTGCCGGTGTGCCCGCAGCGCTTCTCGCCGCAGAAGCGGCGCGCGCGCGCCACGACGTCGAACGAGGTCATGCCGCCGGGCTTGTCTATGACGAGAAATCCGTTCATTTTACCGGTCGTTTGCCGTCGCGCGAGCTATCTCTTCCTCGATATGCCCCGTCAGCGTCGCGTATGCGGCTTCATAGGGTCCCGCTATCGTGCAGCCGGCAGCCCTTATGTGGCCTCCTCCGCCCATCTTCGAGCAGATGGCGGACGCGTCCGCGGGGGCGTTTGAGCGAAGCGAAACGCGGAAGTCGCCGTCCTTCTGCTCCGTCATCGTCGCGCCGACGAGCACCCCCTCGATCTCGCGGGGGATCGCCTTGAGAGCGTGGCTCTCGTTTTCGTCGGCTCCGCTGACGTCGAGCATCTCGCGCGTCACAGTGATCACGGCGTATTTTCCGTCGTCCGATATCCTTATCCCGCCGAGCGCCATGCTCTCGAGAATATTGTAGGACTTCGTGCGCGTTTCGAACATGACCTTGTTTATCATCGTCACGTCTATGCCGATATCGTACATATCAGCCGCCATGCGCAGCGTGCGGGCGGTGGTGTTGGAGTAGCGGAAGCAGCCCGTATCGGTCGAAAGACCGACGTAGATGCACTCGGCAATGTCCTTATCGGGCTTGACGCCGAGCTCTCCGAGGATGAGCAGCACAGTTTCGGCTGCTGCCGCGGCGTCCTCGTCGAGGCAGGTGTTTTCGGCGTAGAACGTATTCGACGCGTGATGGTCGATGCACAGGTCGATCTTCCCCGCGAAGGAAGCGCTGAATTCGTCCGGCCCGATAAGGTCGAGGTCCGCGACGTCGACCGCGACGAGGTATTCCGGCTGAGGGACCTCCGACTGCGGGATATCGCTCATGAACGAGTACATCGCCGGGATCCTGTCGTAGCAGCTCACGCGACATTTTTTGCCGAGCCTGTCGAGCGCGCCGCAGAGGGCGAACGCGCTGCCTATGGTGTCGCCGTCCGGATTGGAGTGACAGATAAAAAGTATATTGTCGTGCGCCTTCAGCAGACCCGCGGCGGTGCGGATATCAACTCTCATTCCGATACCTCGCTGTCCGGAGCCGGAGAGGACGTTTTGATCTTTTCGAACATCTCGAAGGACTTTCTGACGGTGTCGTCGGGAATGAACCGGAGCTCCGGGGGCTTGCGCAGGCGCAGCCTGTCGGCGAGCTCGCGCCTGATGTGTCCCGCGGTCAGCGAAAGCTGTCTGCACGCGACTTCGGCGGCTTCAAAACCGTTGAGCGAGCTGATATAGACCTTGCCGAAGGACAGGTCCGACGCGAGGTCTACGGACACGACGGTCAGAAGGGCGCCGCTGATGCGCGGGTCCTTCATCTCGCGGATGAGCGCGGTTATCTCGCGCTTGATGTCCTCACCGTTGCGCGACTTTTTGAATTTGGATGAATTGTGCTGCATATTCGTGTTTCCTGTTATGCGTTTTGCGTGTTGCGTGTTGCGATTGCGCCTTCGGCGCGTGAATTGCCCTGCGGGCATCGTATATGTTTTGCGTTTTGCGTGTTGCGATTGCGCCTTCGGCGCATGAATTGCCTGACGGCGTGAATTGCGCTTGCGCGCATGAATTGACCTGCGGTCATGAATTGCTCTTCGGGCGTTTCGGAACGCTCCGCGTTGTTATATAACGGGTGCGGGCGGAGCCCTCCCTCAACGTGCCGAAGGCACATATCACGCGCGAAGCGCATATCACTGCCGCAGGCAATATCACTTGCCCGTCAGGGCAAATATCACTGCGGCGGCTTGCCGTCGCCTCGCCCGTCAGGGCAAGCATCATTCCCGACCGGGTGCGGGCAGAGCCCGCCCTCAACGCGTCGCGCAGCGGCGCATTTCACGGAGCGAAGCGAGAATTCACGCGCAGCTCGCCGCGCAATTCATGACGCGAAGCGTCAATTCATCATTACAGCCGGGTGAGGGCAAAGCCCTCCCAAAATTGCACATTGCACATTGCTAATTGCAAATTGAATACAGCCGGGTGAGGGCGGAGCCCTCCCATAACGTGCCGAAGGCACATATCACGCGCGAAGCGCATATCACTGCCGCAGGCAATATCACTTGCCCGTCAGGGCAAATATCACTGCGGCGGCTTGCCGCCGCCTCGCTCTCCCGCAACTATTCACTCTTCACTGCGCCGCAGCGCGTTTCATCCTCGCGACGGCGCCGTCCCCGAGAAGCCGCAGTATATCGTACAGGTCCGGCGACGCGGTCCTGCCGGTCACGGCGGCTCTGATGACGTTCGTCACGTCGGCTATGCTGCCGGGATAAGCGCCGGGGTCGGCGCGGTACGCCTTCATATCGGCGCAGAAGCCCGTATCGGCGCAGAGGGTCTTGATCTTGGCGAACCACGCGTCCCTGTCGTCCGCGGGGTCGTAAAGCTCCGCGTAGCGGGCGAGTATCGCCGCGGCGTCCCCGGGACGGACGTTTTCGGGCGTCGAGCTTCCTTCGAAGAGCGCGTCGTAGAAATAGGACACGTAGCCGCGGACGTCCTCCCACTTGGCTATGTCCTTCCTGCCCTTCTTGCCGCCGCGGTCGATGGAGAATATCGCCCTCGCGCGGTCCCTGTCGCCGTCGAGCAGAGCGAAAAGCTCCGCGTCGTTCGCGCGGCTCCACTCAAGGACGCTGTCGAGCACCTCGTCCGCGGTCATCCGCGCGACCACGCCCTTGCTGACGTCGTCGAGCTTCGCGGTGTCGAAAAGAGCGCCGGAGGAGCTCATCTTCTTAAAATTGAACTTGAATTTTTCTATGCTCTCGTCGGGATTCGCCCTGCGCCAGTCCTCGAAATCGGAGTTGGCTATGCCGCAGAGGTAATCCAGCACGCCCTGCTTCGGGTAGCCCTTGCTCATATAGTAGGAAACGCCCGCCTCGGGGTCCTTGCGCTTCGAGAGCTTGCGCTTGTTGCCGCCGTCGAGCTTCATGATGGGCGAGATATGCGCGTATTTGGGAGGCCTGAAGCCGAGCGCTTTGAATATCGCGATATGCGCCGGCAGCGAGCTGACCCATTCGTCGCCCCTTATGACGTGCGTGGTGCGCATATAGTGGTCGTCGACCGCGTGCGCGAAGGCGTAGGGCGGTATGCCGTCGGACTTCATGAGCACGACGTCGACGTCGTTTTCGGGCAGCTCGAGCTTGCCCTTTATCATATCGTCAACGACGATCTTCCCGCCGCCCGCCTCCGCTCTCAGGCGGATGACGAACGGCATGCCCGCGTCGAGCTTCGCCTTTACGTCATCGAGAGAGAGATCGCGGCAGCGCGCGTATTTGCCGTAGTAGCCGGTGTTCTCGCCAGCCGCCTCCTGCTCGCTCCTTATTGCGGAAAGCTCCTCGGGAGTGCAGAAGCAGGGGTACGCCGCGCCCTTGGCGACGAGCGCCTTGGCGCAGGCGCGGTAGATCTCCGTCCTCTCGCTCTGGACGTAGGGGCCGTAGGAGCCCTTCCGTTCCCCCGCCGCGACGACGCCCTCGTCGGGCACTATCCCGAAGGTCCTGAGTCCGTCGAGTATCACGGGCACCGCGTCCGAGACTTCCCTCTTGCGGTCGGTGTCCTCGATCCTCAGATAGAATACGCCGCCGGACGACCTCGCCGCAAGAAGGTCGATAAGAGCCGAGAACATATTGCCTATATGCATATAGCCGGTGGGCGACGGCGCGAACCTCGTGACCTTCGCCCCCTCGGGCAGCTCCCTCGCAGGATAAAGCGCCTCGATATCCTCCGGCGTCTTCGTCACGTCGGGATACAAAAGCTCCGCAAGTTTCGTATAGTCCATCGCGCACCTCGTATGTTCGAACAGTCATTTGTTAACCCGATATGTCGGGAATTTTAAATTATAAACGATAACGGGAAAAAAATCAAGTACGAAAATCATTGCGCGGACCGCGTCCGTGTACAGTCGTCAATGATGTGTGACACTTTCCCCAAAAAAATATGATGAAGCATCAAGCATACAAATTTGAGAAAGACGAGGAGCCGTAGGCGACGAGGCTTTCTCAAATTCAGCGCGGCTCTGCATGGGCTTCCACATACGCCGAGAACACTTCATTCGGAGACTTGTATCCCAAGCAGACTTTGGGGATCG
>JAFRXS010000091.1 GCA_017443405.1 Clostridia bacterium
GGGAATCGAACCCGCAACATATGCTTGGGAAGCACAGATTTTACCACTAAACTACTTCCGCGAACGATTAATATAATATCACAAGAATCGAGATTTGTAAAGTACTTTTTATACTTCCCATTCTGAAAGTTTTCTCAATTAGTCCGACACTCCCCTGCCGTATTTTCTTTATAATAATTCTTGTAATCATCTTGTAATAACTCAACAAATGTAGTATAATAATTTGAATTTATATATAAGGTGATGCACAATGTCAAATAAGAAAAACGCCGCCGCCTGGAAAAACAAACAAAAGATCGTCGCCGGCAGCGGATTCGAGCAATTCCTGTTCTATTTCTGGCAGTTCACCTGGGGGCTGCCCGTAAATCTTGTAGGTTTTATCGTCTGGGTGATCTGCAAACTCAGGCACAGACCGACAGAGCGTTTCTGCAACTCGTTCATCACGTATATTCAGAAAAAGAACTTCGGCGGTCTTTCACTGGGGCTTTTCATTTTCATTGACGGCAAAACCAACAATCAGGACTGGCTCTACGATACCCGCATACACGAGTACGGACATACCATACAGTGCCTGCTTCTCGGCGCGCTTTATTATCCGGTCGTGGCAATACCTTCGGCGATTTGGTGCAACTTCTTCAACGGCTGGAGAAAGAAAAACAACGTTGACTATTACTGGCTATACTGTGAAAGCTGGGCAAATGCCTGGGGTCAGAAATGGAGCGGTCTCTCGCAGCGTTATAAGTTAAGGAAGGCTAAATAATGAAAATAATAATTCTCGACGGCTACGCCGAAAACCCCGGAGATCTTTCTTGGGAATGGTTATCGGATTACGCTGATTACACCGTCTACGACCGCACGCCGAAAGAGCTTATTATCGAACGTGCGCGCGAAGCGGATATTCTTGTTACCAACAAGACTCCCATAGGCGCCGAAGTTATCGACGCTTGTCCGGATCTTCGTTTTATTGCGCTCTTATCCACGGGTTACAACGTGGTGGATCACGCTTACGCGAGGAAGAAAGGCATTCCGGTATCCAATATCCCGGCATATTCGACCAAAGCGGTCGCTCAGCTTGTTTTCGCTTTTATTCTTGAGCATTACAACAACGTAGGGCTTCACTCCGCTTCTGTCAGATGCGGTGAGTGGACCGCGAACCCCGATTTTTGTTATTGGAAAGCGCCGATATTCGAGCTTGACGGCAAAACGATAGGCATCTTCGGTTACGGCAGTATCGGAAAGACTGTAGCCGGCATAGCGCGTGCGTTTTCAATGAACGTAATTGCGACGTCACCTTCTCACAGAGCCGGATGCGACGGGGACGTCAGATTCGCTGAACCGGAAGAAATACTGCCGATCGCCGATATCATAACTATGCACTGTCCGCTGACGGCCCAGACGCAGGGCATGGTGAACGCCGGTTTTATTTCTCAGATGAAAAGATCCGCTTTGCTTATCAACACGTCAAGAGGCCCGGTCGTAAACGAGCAAGACCTCGCGGACGCGTTGAATTCCGGCAGGATAGCCGGCGCAGGATGCGACGTGCTGTCAACAGAGCCGCCAGCAGCTGACAATCCGCTCCTGACAGCGAAAAACTGCTTTATCACGCCTCATATAGCCTGGGCGCCGTTTGAAACAAGAACAAGGCTCATGGATATATTCAAAGGCAATATAGAAGCCTTTATAAAAGGCACGCCTGTCAATACCGTCAACTGAAAGATGTCAGACAGGACCGGCAGGGAAAAACTGATAATATTCTCAGCGGCAGTATGCTTTGCCGCCGCGTTTTTCCTTTTGCTGTGGATACCGTTGAGCAAGCTGCGTTTCTTTATCGATTTCTTTGATCTGATTACGGAGTTTATGTCAAGACTTCAGCAGATCATCCTTTCGATCAGAGACCGCTGGCTCATCGCCGCCGCCGTTTTGGGGATATTCCTTGTTAAGATATTTATCCCCTTCCCTGTTTCAATTCTGTTTATGACCTGCGGCATGGTGTTTGACACGCCGATCGCTCTGCTCATAAACCTGAGCGGAATGATCATGCTGTTTTCTGTTCGCTATATTATGGGGAAACATGGAAAAGGCGGCACAGTCATTGATCTTCTTTACAGAAGCGATACGATCACGGGCATTCTCTGCAGCAACAATCAACTTGCGAAGGGGGCTGCCCTCGTGGTGTTCAGACTCGTTCCGAGCTTCCCGATCAACACTGTATCGTCCGTATACGGTACGATGAGATTTGACGGAAGGGCGTTCCTGCTGCTTTCCGTGGTCGGTTTTATACCGAAACTGTTCTTCTATACGGTAGCCGGTCATCAGATATTCGATCCCTTTTCATTCAAATTCACCGTTCCGCTCATTCTCATATTCTCGATATCCGGTTTTTCATTGCTCGGAGTCAACGCTGCTCTCGGGGCGATCGGAAAGAAGGACTTCGGAAAAAGAAAAGAAGACGACGACGATATCGACTGGTAAACAAGTAATTAAAAATTTAATGTCATATAAGGAGAAGATAGATATGATGAAACAAACCATCTCCGCCATCAGGAACGGCAAATACGACAAGTCGATCTCCGGAGTCTGCAGCGGGTCTGCCGCCGTGGAGAAGGAAAAAGAACGACTCATCTCGCTTGAAAAGGATTTCATCGAGTGCTACGGCGAACCGTGCGGCAAAGTCCGTCTGTTTTCCGCGCCCGGCAGGACCGAAGTCGGAGGAAACCATACCGACCACAATCACGGCAAGGTCCTCGCCGCGTCGGTGGATCTTGACGTTGTCGCTCTTGTCTGCGAGAGAGACGACGGCATAGTCCGCGTAACGTCGCGCGGCTTCGGCAAAACAGACCGCATCGACCTGAAAGAGCGCGGAGTGAAACCTGAGGAGAAGGGGCATTCCTGCGCGCAAATAAGAGGCGTCATAGAGCGACTTGCCGATCTCGGATATGCGGTCGGCGGATTTGACGCCGTTACGGTCTCGAGCGTCATGCCGGGCTCCGGCCTTTCTTCTTCAGCTGCGTTTGAAGTGCTTATCGGCACGATCGTCAGCTATATGTTTAACGGCGGCAGGATCTCTCCGGTCGAGATAGCGAAAGCTGCCCAGTATTCCGAAAATCATTATTTCGACAAGCCCTGCGGGCTTATGGACCAGATGGCTTGTTCCGTCGGCGGTTTTGTCAAGATAGATTTCAAAGATACCGATGAACCGGTCATCACTCCGGTCGATTTTGATTTTTCCTCCTGCGGACATAAACTCGTAATAACCGATTCACGCGGTAGCCATTCCGGGCTTACTGATGATTACGCGGCGATACGATCGGAAATGGAGGGCGTGGCAGCCTTATTCGGCAAATCCTGCCTCCGTGAGATAGAAGAAAACGATTTTCTGAAAGAGCTTCCGACTCTTCACGGCAAATGCTCCGAAAGAGCTCTTCTCAGGGCTATGCATTTCTACGCCGAGAACAGACGCGTCGACGCTCAGGCAGAGTCGCTCGAAAAAGGCGATTTCGAAAACTTCAAAAAGCTTATTGTCGAGAGCGGATTCTCATCTTACATGTACAACCAAAACGTCTTTTCCCCGTCAAAAGCCAGCGAACAGCCCGTGGCTCTCGCGCTCGCTCTCAGCGAAATGATCCTTAAGGGCCGCGGCGCGTGGCGCGTTCACGGCGGCGGTTTTGCCGGAACCATTCAGGCGTTCGTTCCGGATGATCTGCTTGACGCTTACATCGACTGCCTTGAATCCGTATTCGGGAAAGGCGCGTGCTACGTGCTCTCGATCCGTCCTTTCGGCGGCACGGAGTTCGTTGAAGAATAAGAGTATAATAACGACCGGCAATTATACCGAAAGGAGAAAAATATGATATCATATATCCCCGAGAAAAAGGTATTCAAGCTTGATACGAAAAACTCTTCTTATATCATTGCGATCTTTCAAGAGGGTTACCTGATAAACGATTATTATGGCGCGTATATCCCCGACACGGATATTTCCGCGCTCCGGCGCAGGAACCGCAGCGCCTCGTTCAGTCCCTCGAACGCCGCGATCGGCGAGGGCGCTTTCACTCCCGATACGGCGCCGATGGAATATTCCACCAACGGAGCGGGCGATATGCGCATTTCCGCGCTTGCCGTTCGCAACAAGGACGGCAACACCGTTACCGACGTCCGCTACAAGAGCCACAGGATCTTCGCCGGCGCCCCTGACATTTCTCCGCTTCCTCATATTTACACAAACAACGATAACGAAGCGGACACGCTGGAAATCGTGACCGCGGACCCTTACACCGGTCTTGAAGCCACACTTTACTATACCGTATTCAAAGAGCTTGACGCCGTTATCAGATGCGTAAAGCTGACGAACAGCGGCGACGCTCCCCTTGATATCGAGAGAGCCTTCAGCGCCTGCGTCGATCTTCCGTCTATGGATTACGATCTGATCACGCTTTGGGGCAGGCACGTCAAAGAGCGTCAGGAGCAAAGGCGCCCTCTCGCTCACGGACTTCAGGGCATCCATTCAAAAAGAGGCGTTTCCTCGCACGCGCAGAATCCTTTTGCCGCTTTGATCAGCGCCGGAGGAAACGAGGAATACGGCAACGCCTACGGCTTCAATCTGGTTTACAGCGGCAATTTCGATATCTCCGCCGAAGTGGATCACAATGCGACCACCCGTATCATAGCAGGCATAAACCCCGACGATTTTTGCTGGCATCTGGACGTCGGAGAATCTTTTCAGACGCCGCAGTGCGTTCAGGTCTTTTCCGCGAACGGACTCGGCGAAATGTCGAGGACCTTCCACCGCCTTTATTCAAACAACCTTATCAGAGGGCGATATAAGACAGAAAAGCGTCCGCTGCTCATAAACAGCTGGGAAGCGGCTTACTTTGATTTCGATACCGACAAGCTCACCGCATTCGGCGAACATGCGAAAGAGCTCGGCATCGAGATGCTCGTTATGGACGACGGCTGGTTTGCGAAACGCAACGATGACACCAATTCTCTCGGCGACTGGTACGTCAACGAGAAGAAGCTCCCGGGCGGACTCGGAGTTCTTGTTGACCGTATACACGCTTTGGGGCTGAAATTCGGCATCTGGTACGAGCCCGAGATGATCTCGCCTGATTCCGATCTTTACCGCGCTCATCCCGATTGGTGCGTGCACGTCCCCGGCAGAGTTCCGTCAATATCGCGTCATCAGTACGTTCTTGACGTTTCGCGCGAGGACGTCAGAGACAATATATTCGGTCAGATGAGTTCGGTTCTGTCGAAGTATAAGATCGACTATCTCAAGTGGGACTTCAACCGCAATATTTCCGAGGCAGGTTCCGCTTTGCTCCCGCCGGAAAGATCCAAGGAATTTTTTCACCGCTTCATACTCGGCACTTACGATCTTATGGACAGGTTCACAAAAGCCTTCCCCGATATCCTGTTTGAGAACTGCTCCGGCGGCGGCGGACGTTTCGATCCCGGCATGCTGTATTTCTCTCCGCAGATCTGGACGAGCGACAACACCGACCCGATAGAGAGACTCCCGATACAGTTCGGCACGTCATACTGCTATCCGGCTTCTTCGATGGGCGCTCACGTTTCCGCCAATCCGCGCACGGGATACAAAACAAAGGCTGCCGTCGCTCTTTGGGGCACGGGCGGATTTGAGCTTGATCCCGTAAAGCTCAACGAAGAAGAGCGCGCAACAGTCAGGCAGAGCGTCGCCGATTATCACCGTTATTACGACCTTATCCGCAGCGGCGATCTTTACAGGCTCATCAATCCGCTTAACGATCCGTATCGCTGCGCCTGGGCGTTCGTATCCGCCGACAAAGCTCAGGCGCTGCTTACCGTCGTCACTATGCGTAAGAGCGAAAACACTCTGTTCTTCCTGAAGATGAAGGGACTTTGCCCCGAGAAGTATTATAAGTGTTCTCTCGACGGCGGAGTTTATTCCGGCGCGCTGCTTATGAACGGCGGTATCGATCTTTCCGAAGCCTGCCCGGATGACGGCGACAGCGTGATCGTCGAGTTCGGCGAGGTTTGACAATATGACAGACAGCGGAGATTTTTGCTTCGCTGTCATTCTATTATTCAAGACAAGGTTGGTATTATGAAAATCAGAATACTGGTGATGATCATGGCCGCTTCCATTATTATGTCTTTAACGATCTGCGCATCCGCTGCAGATCCGGACTTTGAGCTTTTCGTCGCGCCGGACGGAAACGACAGCGCTGTAGGCTCGATAGACGCGCCGCTTGCGACGATTGCAGGCGCTAAAGAAAAAGCAAAATCGCTTGCCGGCAGCGTTACGGTATATTTCAGAGAGGGTGTCTACACATTCGACGACACCGTCATATTCGGTTCCGACGACAGATCCGGAGTGACATACAAAGCATACGAAAAAGAACGCGTGGTGTTTACTGCCTGCGAGCCGGTCACTGAGTGGGAACACGTCGAGATCAACGGCGTATCTGCCCTCAGGGCGAACGTCGGTTCCGGAAGACAGATAAAGGCCCTGCTGAACGATACTCAAACGCTTCCCGTTTCCCGTTTTCCCGAAAGCGGTTATTTATATCCTGCTTCCGTCAGCGATTCGGATCTATCAGAGCCCGGGGATTACAATGATATATTCAAGCCGTATATCTCAATGACGGTCAAATCGGAAGACATTCCTCAGCTCAAAAACGCTTCATCCGCTTCGGTTCGTATGCTGCACTGGTGGAAGGACGATTATCTCCCGGTAAAAAGCTATGACGCGGAGACCGGCAAGATCGTCTTTACGCGTCCGAGCGCCATGACCATACGCACGACCGACAGATATTACCTCGAAAACGTTCCCGAAGGGATGAATGAACCGGGCGAATGGTGTTATGACGTCGAAAGCGGGGATATCTTCTATATTCCAAAGGAAGGTGAGGATGCGAATGATCTTACCCTTTGGGTGAGCGATCTTGAAACGCTCATAAACGTCGACGGATGCGACGGTCTTACTTTTGAGAATATCATATTCCGGGGCAACGGATATACGATCGACGATACGAGGGAATCAACGCAGGCCGCGTACGAAGCCCGTCCGTGCATCTCTTTCTCGAACGCGAAAGGTATACGCATCACAAACTGCGAGTTCCGCGATCTCGGCTCCGCCGGCGTATATCTGGGTGAAGCGGTGACCGACGCGAGAGTTGAAAACTGCGTGTTTGACAATATAGGAGCTCAGGCAGTATTTATCCGCGGAAAGAATATTCCGGTCGATGATCCCGAAGCGACCAAAGATATCCACGTAGTCAATAATCTGATTCACAAATTCGGCCGCACCCGTTTCAACGCTGTCGCCTTATTGGTAATCAACGCCAACAGCGTAGAGCTTGCGCATAACGAGATCTCAGACGGTTATTATTCTGCCGTATCCGTCGGCTGGGTCTGGGGATATGATTATTCCGTAACGTACAACAACCGTATTTGCGACAATCTTATCTACAATATCGGTCAAGGCATGCTCTCGGATATGGGCGGGATCTATACTCTGGGCAAGCAGCCCGGAACGGTGATCTCAGGTAATGTCATACATAACGTAGCGTCCGACCCGGGCGGTGACGGTTACGGCGGCTGGGGAATATACCCGGACGAAGGCAGTTCGGAGATAACGATCGAAAACAATCTTGTTTACTGCTGCGGAAGCGACAGCTACCATCTGCATTACGGCGCGGATAATACGGTGCGAAACAATATTTTCGCGTTCAGCGGAGATTCTCAGGTACGTGTCGTATCGCGCTACGAGGACCACAAGACCGCTGATTTCACGAACAATATCATTCTCACCGACGGGAAGACACCCGCTTTCAGCCATATTCAGGACGCGAAGGCTCTCACCGCCGAGAACAATATCATTTGGGACATATCAAACGGCGACGAACTGTACGTTAACGGCGGCGGCTCGAACGCGCGTATGACATACAAATCCGCGAACAGAAAAAAGCTGCTGGGGGAAAACATCATCGCCGATCCCGGTTTTAACGATCCGATGAATTTTGATTTCACTCTCAAAGAAGATTCTCCCGCGTTGTCCGCCGGCTTCAAGCCCTGGGATTACAGCGAAGCGGGAACGATCTCCGGAACAACGCTCGGACTCGGCACTGCCGGCGGAGGGACGTCATACAACGAACAGGCTGAGCATATCCCTTACGCCGAGCGCAGCACCGACGTTTCATCAACAGTGAATTATGTTTTCCTCGGATTATATTCGGTAATGATAGTTATTCTCTGTTGTTTCGGGATCAAACATAAGAATTTCAAGCTGCTGATCCAGGCAGGCGTTCTGCTTGCCTGCGCCGCGATGAGCTTCGCGGTAAGATCACTGTTTATCAACTGGGCTCCTCTGCCTTATACCTGTTGCGAAACGGTATTCTGCCTGCTCGCCGCCGTACCTTCCATCCTGTTACGATCAGGTCCCTTCGACATAAAGAAAACGGTTATCCGGTATGTTATCTGCTTCGGTGTAGTCGACTTGGTTTTTTTCCTGACGGCGCTTCTTCTGAATAATATCATCAACATCGGAAATTCCGTGGCCATGACCATTACACTCGCGCTGTCCGCAAGTTACCTTATCGCCGCGTCGTTCTTACTTCTGAATAAGGAGATCAAAATACGGCGCGCGAACGCCGAGCCCGCGTGACGTCGTAATACTATTAAAACCTCCGTTGCCCGAATAAGGCAGCGGAGGTTTAATTTATAAAAGATAATTCTTTGTTTCAGATCAGGCGCCGCGATTTACCCGGCCGTCGCCGTCAGCGAGTACGGCGAGTTTTCCGTTCATCCTGATATCGATAAGCTTCAGCCCTCTCGCCGGATCGAACAGGAACGCGGTCCTGAGCGGAGTTTTGACGTCGGAAATGATATCGTAGCAGCCGTTCTCAAATACCACGGCTGCGCCGTTCTCGATCCCGATGGACGGGATATCGAGTTTCATCGCTTCAAGCGCGAACATACGCCAGCCGAAATTATCGTAGTGAGGAGAAACGCAGAAAGGAAGTATGCCTGTGCAATCCTTGAACTCATAGGCCCCCGCGACGCCGTAGAACGGGAATGTGCCGATAGGACGTTCGACCTCTTCACCGAAATTGTCCCAGCCTCTCTCTGCCCAGCACATAGCCCCGGAGCTGACGCCGATAAGAGCCGCGCCGCGGTCAAACGCTTGCTTTACCGCGTCCGTTACGCCCTTCCCGTTCCACTGATCCATAAGGTAATTCAGGTCCCCGCCGGTCTCGTAAATGATATCCGCCCAGGCTATCTTATCCCTGACCTCCTGCTCGGTCGATCTTGACACGAAAAGAACATCGGTCTGACAGCCGGAATTACCGAACCAGATCATCTGTTCAAGAGAATCGTTCGGGTCGTCATAGTGCGCGGTGGGAATGTAGAGCATATTGGGATGCTCCTTTCCCGTATGAGCAATGCAGCGGTCTATAAGTGGCTGAAAGGTGTCCTCGTAATCGAAACCTCCGCCTATGGCTATGACCATACCCTTGCCGCAGGCGTCCTTTGCCGCTTCGGTAAAGCTTACAATCTCATCCTTGGTGTAATATATCGGCGCGCAGCGCGGTATGGCGCCGAAAAGCTGACCGAAAAGAAGAGCTATAGCGATAACTACCGTTCTTAATCCCTTCATGGTTATCTCCTTACATCAAAAAGCGTTAATGATATTATACATCGTTTCGAACCGGGATTCAACTGCGAATAAAGAATTAATAAACAAACAAATATGCAAGAAATGTGAAAAATGGGAGTTTAAATGAAGACGGGCTGCGCTCTGATGAAGTCAATCGCTTCGCTCGTTAATGAAGTCGTTCGCTGCGCTCACTAATGAAGCGGAGTCACCCCACAAAAATAATCAGCTCCGAAGGAGCGTCTTCATCAGCGAAGCGTCTTCATTCCTTCATAAGCCCCGCAAGAGGCGACTTCATTGAAAAAAGCACGCCGAAGCGTGCTTTTTTTCTGGCTGAAGATTGCTGTTTCAACAAAATAGGGGCAATCTTTAATTCTCACACCCCTGTTTTTTGCAGTAACATTCATCAAAAATAACCTGCTTTTCTTTCATCCAGAGGTAAAAAAGTAAGGATCGAACACTTTCAGTCCTTCTTCTAACAGGATGTTACCAATGAAATTCTTTGGATTTTCTCCTGTATTGATTAAGCTTTCACATTTCAGAATTGTGCAAAGAATCAAACACTTTAGCGTATGTATCAAGGGTTACGTGAATATCCTTGTGCCCTAACCAATCTTTGAGAACAACCGCCTGAACACCGGACTCTATTGCTCTGGTTGCAAAGGTGTGCATTACCCATCGTCAATAGGTTTAAGGGGAGGATTTCTGCCCGGATAAGTCTGCTGCCGATGACCATCAGATCGATCGGATCCTCCCAAACAGCCGTGAGAAGAAATACAGGATCGAATGGAAGAAGCCGACGATCCTCTGGAAAAAGTTTCCGGAATGATCGTTACCGCAATATTTGCAGAGGTCGCCGCCCGTGGGCGAGGGATCGGACGGATCGTCTCCTGCGGGCGTAAGCTTTGGGACGCTGACCGTCTCGCGGCTGAGTTCCTCTTTGCAGTTTGTGCAGTAAACGACAAGACTCAGGCTGCCTTCTTTTTCAGGGGTGGGTTCCACATAGTTTTCAACGACGGCTTCGCCGGGCGTATGGTCGAGCCGATCGAGCGTTTTCGCCTCACGCCGGA
>JAFRXS010000005.1 GCA_017443405.1 Clostridia bacterium
ACCTTGACGAGACCGGTGTGTACTTACCACTGGCTTACCGATGTGCTGACACTATCTACTTACCGATGTGCTGACCTCACCGGAGCCCTCCCGAAATTGCACATTGCACATTGCTAATTGCACATTGGCGCAGCCATTGCTGATTTGCTGATTCTTTTGTGCGGCGCCGAGGAAAATTCAAAAATAAACTGTTGACATCCGCACTTTCTTACTGTATAATGCCGACACAAACGCTATGAAAGGGAATAAGCGCGCCTGTCCCGGCAAAACCAGAGAGCCGCCGTTAGCTGCGAGGCGGTCGAAGGCGTCCGCGCGAGCTCTCCCCGGAGCGGCAGACCCCAACGGGCTTTTTCTTAAAAGAGTCCAAGTAGGGCTGACGGACGCCGACCGTCACAGCGGCAGGCGGTGTAAGCCGCCGCAGAGGGGTCTGCCACGGCAGGCAAAAAGAGTGGTACCGCAAGATCGTAACGATCCTGTCTCTTTGAAAAACAAGAGCGGGGTCTTTTTTGTTTCCGCTCGGGCTGTAAGGAGAAAAAACATGAAGATCGGGATTACGGACGTAACGCTGAGAGAGGGTTCGCTGCGCAGAAGCTCCGCGCTGAGCTTCCGCGAGAGGATAGAGATCGCCAAGGCGCTCGACAGGCTCGGCGCCGACGTGATAGAAACCGCCGCGATAGAGGACGTCAAGACGGACTCGCTCGCCCTTCGCACGATAGGCGCGCTGCTTAAGCATTCCGTTCTTTCCTGCGACGCCGGCGCGACGAAGGAGTCGGTCGAAATGACCGCCAAAGCCACGGAGTCGCTGCCGCGCAGGCGGCTGCTGGTATCCCTGCCCGTTTCGGCGGTGCAGATGGAATATCTGCGCCACAAAAAGCCCGAGGGCATGATAGAAACGATAGGCGAGCTCGTAGGTCTCTCCCGCTCGCTCTGCGACGACGTCGAATTCGCTGCGCTCGACGCGACGAGAGCCGAACCCGCTTTCCTCGTCAGGGCCGTAAAGACGGCGGTTGACGCCGGAGCGGGCACGGTCACGCTCTGCGATACCGCGGGGATAATGCTTCCCGACGGCTGGAAGGAGCTTATAAGCTCGCTCATCGCTTCCGGAGCCGCCGGCGGCGCGCGCGTCTGCGCGGAATGCTCGGACGCTCTTGGCATGGCGACCGCGAACAGCTTCGCCTGCGTTTCGGCGGGAGCGTCGGAAGTCAAGACCTCCGTCGGCTCGGTCAATACCGCGCCGCTTGCCTCCGTCGCCCGCGTTATGGCGGCGAAGGGGCAGGAGCTCTCTCTGTCCTGCTCGCTTGATATGACGAGCGTGCACCGCGGCATCGCCAACATCGTCCGCTTCACCGACCCGCACCGCTCGAAGGAGGACAATCCCTTCGACACGACCGCGGGCAAGGACGACCGCGCCGGCGTGCTTCTCGACGGGCTCTCGGAACTCGAGGACGTCAAGAAGGCGGTGGTCGACCTCGGGTACGACCTGTCGGACGACGATATAATGAACGTCTGGGACGCTTTCCGCCGCGTGGCGGACAAGAAGAAGGTCGGCACAAAGGAGCTCGACGCTATCGTCGCGTCCGCCGCCATGCAGGTCCCGGCGACCTATACGCTTGAATCCTATATCATCAACTCGGGCAAGCCGATAGACGCGACCGCCCTCGTCGTGCTGGGCAAGAACGGCAGGACGGAGCGCGCCGTCAGCGTCGGCGACGGTCCGATAGACGCCGCCTTCCTCGCTCTCGAGCAGCTCACCGGCCGCCACTACGAGCTCGACGAGTTCGAGATAAGGGCGGTCACCGAGGGCGCGGAGGCGATGGGCGACGCCCTTGTCAAGCTGCGCTCGAACGGCAGGCTCTACGCCGGGCGCGGCATCTCGACCGACATAATAGGCGCCTCGATACGCGCCTACCTCAACGCCCTCAACAAGATAGTCTACGAGGAGGAGAACGCATGAAGCTCAGCTTTTCCACCGGCGGTTGGCATAATTACTCGTGGGCGGACTTTTTCGCCGCCGCGAGGGAGATGGACTACGCCGGCATAGAGATACACAATCTCACGCGGGAGGAGTTCAGCGGCGAGAATATGCCGTTCTCGCCCGAACTTATACGCTCGACCGCCCGCAGGCTGTTCGATTCGGGCATATCCGTGCCCTGCCTTTCGGCGATCGGCAACGCCGCGGACCCGGCATTGTTCGAGCCGGATCTTGAAGAAATAAAGAGATATGCCGACGCCGCGCGCGTCCTGCGCTGCCCGTTTGTGCGCCTGCGCGCGAATCCCGCCGGCGGACAGGAGTCGGAGGACGCCGCCGTCGCGCGGCTCATAGAAGCCGCTCTGCCTTACGCCCGGAAGGCGGGCGTGACGCTTCTCGTCGAGACCTGCGGAGTTTATTCGGACAGCCGCCGTCTGTGCGGGCTTCTGGATTCTTTCGCGCGCGACGACGTGCAGGCTCTGTGGAACGTCCACGACACCTGGCGTTTCGGCGGCGAGAGCGCGGAGCAGACCGTGACAAACCTGGGCGCGTACATAAAGCACGTCCACGTCAAGGACAGTGTCGCTTCCGACGGCACCGTCAGGTACTGCCTGATGGGCGAGGGCGAGCTGCCCGCGGAGCTTGTGTTCGACGCGCTGAGATCGGTCAATTTTGACGGTTTCGTTTCGTTCGAGTGCCATTCCGCCATGCTCGACGAGCTGGGAAGCGAGGACATAGTTTTCCCGCATTTCATCAACTATATGCAGCGCTGGGAGGAGAGCGACGACTCCGGCGACAGGCTCTACTGGAACATGGCGAAGACCGGGAAAAGGGTCTGGCCGAAGGAGGAGCTCATCGACCTGACGTTCCCGCAGGTGCTCGACCGCATGGTCGAGGAATTCCCCGACCAGTACGCCTTCAAATACACGACGCTGGACTATACCAGGACGTATTCGCAGTTCCGCGACGACGTCGACACCTTCGCGCGCTCGCTCGTCGCGATGGGCGTGAAGCCCGGCGACAAGGTCGCTATCTGGGCGACGAACGTACCCGCGTGGTACCTGACCTTCTGGGCGACGACAAAGATAGGCGCGGTGCTCGTTACCGTCAACACCGCCTACAAGATACACGAGGCGGAGTATCTGCTGCGCCAGTCGGACACGCACACGCTCGTCATGATAGAGAGCGCTCTTGATTCCGATTACGCCGCGATAATGCGCGAGCTCTGCCCTGAGCTTGACTCCGCGGACCCCGAAAAGCCGCTTCACTGCCGCAGGCTGCCGTTCCTGAGGCACATAGTCACCTACGGCTTCTCGATGCCCGGGTGCCTGACGTGGGAGGAGGCGATGGACCTGAGCGTGCGCGTTCCCGTCGAGGAGGTCGCCCGCCGCGCGGCGGAGGTCGGTGTGCACGACGTCGCGAATATGCAGTACACCTCCGGCCCGACCGGCTTCCCCAAGGGCGTCATGCTCACGCACTACAACCTCGTCAACGACGGCAAGTTCATCGGCGACGGCATGGACCTTTCAACCGCCGACCGCATGATGATACAGGTGCCGATGTTCCACTGCTTCGGCATGGTGCTGGCAATGACCGCGACGATGACGCACGGCGGCACGCTCTGCCCGATACCGTATTTCTCGGCAAAGTCGTCGCTCGCGTGCATCAATCAGGAGCATATCACCGCCTTCCACGGCGTGCCGACGATGTTCATAGCCATGCTGCGGCACGAGGATTTCGCGAAGACGGACTTTTCCTATATGCGCACGGGCATAATGGCGGGCTCGAACTGCCCCGCCTCGCTGATGAAAGAGGCGGCGGAAAAGATGCATATGACGATAGTCTCCGTCTACGGCGAGACCGAGTCGAGCCCCGGCGACACGATGACGAGAGTCACGGACCCCGAGGAGGTGCGCTACAACACCGTCGGCAGCGCCTTCCCGCACGTCGAGTGCCGCATAATCGACCCGGAAACGGGCAAGGAGCTGCCTGACGGCGAGAACGGCGAGTTCGTCTGCCGCGGCTACAACATAATGAAGGGCTACTACAAGATGCCCTCCGCGACGAAAGAGGCGATAGACGCCGACGGGTGGCTGCACACGGGCGACATCTGCGTCAGACGGCCGGACGGAAACTACCTCGTCACGGGCAGGCTCAAGGACATGATAATCCGCGGCGGCGAGAACATCTACCCGCGCGAGATAGAGGAGTTCCTGTTCACTCACCCGAAGGTCAAGGACGTCCAGGTCATCGGCGTGCCGGACCGCAGATACGGCGAGGAGATAATGGCGTGCATCATCCTCAAGGAGGGCGAGACCTCCGACGAGGAGGAGATGAAGTCCTATGTCGCGTCGCATATGGCGCGTCATAAGGTGCCGAGATACATAGACTTTACCGACGATTTCCCCAAGAACGCTGCGGGCAAGATCCTTAAGTACAAGATGAGGGAGAACGCGGTGGAAAAGTTCGGGTTGCAGGGAGAAAAGGCCTGAGCCGGCGGCTGTTCGGGCAGGGCTCCGTCCTCAACCGATCCGTTCAGCCGCGATACGCGCCGCAGCCGCAAAGCGCAAGGTCCCGAAAGGAGAACGAGTGAAAACTTATACTTCTGCCGAACCCGATAATACTTTCGGTAAAACCGCGGGCGCAGACAGCCCGCAAAAGAATAAAAGCAAAAAGGAACGCCGCAGACCGAGAGCGTCGACGGTGATTCTGTCCGTCCTCGTCGCCGTTCTCACCGCCGCGCTCATAACCGAATCCGTCCTGTTCGCGGTGACAAAGGTCAAGAAGGACGCTCTCGAGAACGCGCCGGACAAGACCGTCGTGAATCAGATCACCGTCAGCGCGGATATGTCCTCTCTCGGCGCCGCGATCGGCTCCGCGGTCGCGGACAATCTGTCGGATATCTTCAACCGCGTTTCGAGCGGCAGCGAGGGCATCGGCGACAGGATAACCAACGCGGTTCACGGAGTCGTATTTTCGAGCGACGTCGTCGACCTCGTGATGTCCATCGGCTATCCGCTGCTCAAGCAGATACTCGAGGGGCTCGGGATGATAGACTTCGCCGAGCAGTCCGCTCTGCGCCCCACGCCCGCGTCGCTCGCCGGCGTTCTGACCGGCAAGGGCTACCTCGCGACGGACAGGGCGGGAGCCGTCAGGGCTCTCGAGGACGTTCTGACCGAAGCAGGCGAAGATTGGGGATATTTCGACGCGAAGAACGCGGAGGGCAAGTCCCTCTGGAGCCTCATCGACTGGAACATCACCGGCGGGGACAGCTTTTACAAGGCGATGGGCGATATGTCCGAGGGGCTTCGCGGGGTGATCGAGGTCTGCCTGCAGGGCAGGAGCAGGACTGTCACGGTCAACGCCGTTGAGGTCGTCCTGAAAAACGTCCCGTTCAACTACTCTCTCGACGCGGCGGAGCTTTACTCGCCACATGAGCAGAGCGGCTACGAGGCGTGTCTGGTCCCGCTGTTCGGCGCTCTGGGGCTCGACGGGAGCGATTATCCCGCCGTCTCGGCTTTCTGCGCTTACGACGACCTTTCGCATGTCTGGCGCGGTATCGTCGGCAGCGTTCTCACCGCCGTCGAAAAGGCGAAGGAGGACCCCGCGACGCGTCTTTGCTCGATGCTCGTGAATTTTGCCGATTTGATCACCTCCGGCGCGCTGCGCGACAGCATGACGAAGATGAGCATGTGCGGCCGCTTCGACCCTCTTGCGAAATCCTTCATGGGCTTCGAGGACAAGGAGCTGTTCAATCTCGGCGAGACTCTGATCGACACCGCGAAGTCGCTGGGGATAGACCTCTCCGGCAGTTTCAACGACATTCTCGACGATCTTCTCGTTCTTATAACGAAGGAGCCGTCGGCGAAAATGCCGAAGATGGACGTAAAGGAGCTCATAGAGCGCTGTACCGTCAAAACGCTTTCAAACGGCGGCAAGGTCTATGAGGCCGACCCGAAGCGGGTGATAAGCTACCTCTGCGACTATCTCATAGATGAGGACAACGTCGCGCTGGTGCTCTCGTTCACCGACCTCCACGGCACCGAGACGGAAAAGCAGATAATCCGCGCCGTCGACAAGAGCGAGGAGGGGCTGGACGAGCTCGCCGCCGCCCTCGTGCCGCTGCTGTTCGATAAGGTACTGGCGAAGGACGCGCAGTAGCGCGCGCCGCGCTCAGGCCCGCCGAAAGGCGGGCCGTTTTGCGGCGCGGGTCTCCGGGGGAGACCTCTCATCCGCAGGATGAGAAGCGCCTGACCGAGCCGACAGGCGAGAGTTTGCGTGTTGCGTTTTGCGTCTTGCGTATTGCGATTCTATACGAATATGAGTTCGCAACTGTTGACAAATACGAAATACCGTGTTATAATTATAAGTAGAGGAACGGCTGCGCCATGTGCGCGGCGTTTTTTTATTCGGTTTTTGCCGATGCGAAAACCGTAACGCGCGCGAACGGGGCGCTCCCGCTGAGAGAAGAGAGAATAGAGAAGAGAAGCGGAACGCTTCGCGTTGTTTTATATGAACGGGTGCGGGCGGAGTCCGCCATCAATGCGTCGCGCAGTGACGCAATTCACGGAGCGAAGCGAGAACTCATGCGCGGCTCGCCGCGCAATTCATGACGCGAAGCGTCAATTCATCATTACAGACGGGGCGCGGGCAGAGCCCGCCGTTTCCCGTTTTGCCGCAGGCAAAACTCATCGAATGCGAACGCAGTGAGCATATATCGAATTGCCCCATCGGGGCAATATATCGAATCATGCGTAAGCGTGATAACTCGAATCGCCGTCAGGCGATATGGGTACGCGGGCAGCGAACCTCGCGCGTCAAAGACGCGGCGGCTTCGTTCGATATATATCCGCTGCGCGGATATTCGATATGTCGCTTCGCGACAAGAATGAAAGGAGAGACACATGACCGGATTAAACATCATCGACCCGGGCAGGCTTTTGTCGTGGAACGTCGGATACAGGCAGAAAACGACCGGAATAGTGCTGCACCACGCCGAGGCTAACGGCTGCACCGTATACGATATCAACAGGTGGCACAAGGGCAACGGCTGGGCGGGCATCGGCTACCACTTCTATGTCCGCAAGGACGGAAGCGTCTACGCCGGCAGAGGGATAGACCGCGTCGGCGCGCACGCGGGCGCGAATCCCTCGAAGCCGGCGTACAAATACGAAAACTGGGCGAACCGCGAGACCGTCGGCATCTGCGCCGAGGGACGGTACCAAAACGAAACGATGCCGGAGGTCCAGAAACAGGCTATCGTCCGGCTGTGCCGGTACGTCATCGAAAAATATCCGACGGTGACGAGGATCTACAGGCACAGCGATATTTCGGCGACGGACTGCCCCGGCGATAAATTCCCGTTCGACGAGATCGTCTCGGCGGTTTGGAAAAAGGAGCCGGAGCACGGGCGCTTTGACGCCGCCGACGCGAGATACGCCCTGCGCGCCGCCGCGGGACTTGAGGACTACAAGGCGGTCTACGACCTGAACGGCGACGGCAGGATCACGGCGGACGAGGCGCGCGAGGCTCTGCGCGAAGCGGCCAAGCTTAAGTAAGGAGGAACTATGGACTGGCAGACGATAATAACGGTGATATGCGCCACCGGCATACCCTCGGCGGCGTTCACGGCGGTCATCGGGAGCATGCTCAGGGCAAAGGAGGAGCGCGGCCGAGCCGAACGCCTGACCGCGGAGGAGAACGAAAAGCGCGACAGGGCGATACAGGGCGGTCTGCGCGCGCTGCTGCGGCTCGAGCTGCGCCGCATGCACGACGAGTATACCTCCCGCGGGTGGATGACCGCGCAGGACTACGGGCTTTTCATAAACGCCTACGGACCGTACCGCGACCTCGGCGGGAACGGCATCGCGACAGCCTACCTCGAGGACGTCCGCAAGCTGCCGATAAGGGACTGAAAAACGGAAGGGGGTGATACGGTGGACAACAGAAGCATAGGCTACAGACTGAGATCGTGGGCGACGTGGGTCTCCGTCCTCGGCGCCGTCGGGATAATACTCCGGGCGACCGGCGTCCTGGAAAAATGGGGGCTGACCGCTGAGGGGTGGAACGCGGTGATAACCGCGGCGGGCTCGATCCTCGTCGCGTTCGGCATCCTCAACGACCCGACGGAGAGGGGGAGATTTTAGCATATACGGGGGCGCGGCGTTGCCGCCGACGCCCGCGGGCCCTCCGACGGTCAAGGGAGCGACTTCGCTTCAACGGTGAGCGAGGCGGCGACTCAAATATGATTTGCGCCGAATAATATAATATAAGAAAAGCCGCTCCGGTGACGGGGCGGCTTTTTCGCGCGGTCAAGCAAATCATTTCGAACCCAGCGAGCCGGGTCTGTGCGACCAGTATTTGCCGTTCGGGTCCTCTTTGATATACGTCCTCAGAAGCGTGCTGCAGTCAAGGCACAGATCGGAATAGACCTGCGCGACGCCCACCGGGCTGAAAAACCCGGTGCCGTTCGAGTATTTGAGCCCCACGTTGCCGGTCTCGGCTGACTTGCCCCAGGCGACGCCGAATTCTATGCGCTCGCTGCCGCAGTAGGGACACCTTATTTTGTCCATTTGTCTGCCTCCGTTATTATTCGGGAAATGACGCCGATGCCTGACAGCCCGCCCGCGCGACGGCCTCGACGATCATGCGGACCGCCTTTTCCGTCCCGACGCCGTCGCAGTCGACCGTCACGTCGGCGTATTTTTCATAAAGCGGCTGCCGCTCGGCGTACATTTCCCCGACCGTTTCGCCGTTTCTCAGAAGTATCCCGCGGCTCTCGAAATCCGATATCCTCGCGAGCATCGTACCGAACGATATCTTAAGATAAACGGCGAGAGAGTTTTTCTTAAGATGCTCCATGGCTTTTTCGGAATAAACGACGCTGCCGCCCGTCGCGACGACGCAGTTGCGGAAAACGTGACCGCAAATAGCGCGTTCCTCGGCTTCGCCGAAATATCCGCTGCCCTTCGTGTCGATCAGCTCCTGCAGAGACATTTTCTCGTTTTTCTGTATGAGCAGATCGGTGTCGCAGAAATCCTTGCACAGAGTCTTCGCGACGATGACTCCGCAGGTGCTTTTGCCGCAGCCGGGCATGCCGATCAGAATGATATTGTCCATATCCGCCTCCCCGGCTATTCGACGCCCTTCATGATCTTCGTCGCGAGCCACAGGAACAGCGCGAGAGTCAGCACGAAGACCGCGAGAGCCGCGCCGACGCTCCACAGCCCCGTCAGGGCGCTGAGCGCGGGCGACAGAGCGGCGAGAGCGACCGCCTTTGCGAGCTGCGTCATATAGCGCCTGGGGTCCTTGGGCTTGACCGAGTTCGTCGCGCGGTACGGCAGCATGTTGTAGTCCTTGGTGATCGCCATAAGGGCGGCGTAGACGAGTATCGCCGCCGCGAATATTGCCATCAGGATCGAATACGCGTATTCCATAACGTCAGCTTCCCGTTTCAGAGAGATTTGCTAAGATCAAAACGCGAAACGTGAACGGCGGGCCGCTCACGTTTCACGTTCGCTGAGTCCGAAAAGATGAGCCCGGTCGTTCGCGCACGCGAGGCGGGGCTTTTCGCCCGACCCTTCGGCTTTGAGTATGATATCCGTGACGCCGCAGTTGTCGAATATCCAGCGGAACGGCTCCGGCTGAGTTATGCCGAGCAGATACCTTATGAAAAAGCCCATTATCGAGCCGTGCGTTACGACCGCGACGCGCTCGCCCGGTTTCGTTTCGGACAGTATCAGGTCGACGGCGCTCTCGGCGCGTTTTCGCGCCTCCGCCTCGCTCTCGCCGCCGTAGCCGCCGCCCTCGGGGAAGCGTATGACGGCGAGAGGATAGTGTTCCCTGAGTCTGTCGCGGTCGGTCATGTCGATGCCCGTGCCGTACTCCATGAGCTGCGGCAGCAGGTCGAAGCTCATGCCGAGCTTTTCGGCGGTCGGGTAGACGGTCTGCACCGTCCGGATGAGAGAGGAACAGTAGACGCGGTCGAGGTCCCCCTTTTCGAATCTCGAGCTCAGCGCCCGCGCCTGCCTTAGGCCCAGAGGGGTCAGCGGCGGGTCGTCGGGGTGGTAGACGGGCGCGTTCTCGGCAAAGTCCAGATTGCCGTAGGACTCGCAGTGCCTTATGAACAGCAGCTCCCTGTCCTTCGTATCCGCTCTCATCGTCGGTTCACCTCTTTTTTTCGGTATCCTGTCCGGTCTGACGTTCTGCAGGCGTCAGGACAGCCAGCCCGACGGGTCGTCGAGCTTGGCGGCGGCGCGCAGTATCATCCTCGCGTCGGTCGCGTTGACGGTGTCGGAGGAGTCCGGGTCCGCCGCCTGGGCGAAAGCCCCGCCGAGCTCGTCGAGCTTTGCGGCGGCGCGCAGCGCGAGCCGCGCGTCGGAGGCGTTGACCTGTCCGTCTCCGTCAACGTCGCCCGTGACGACTATCGTCTTCGTGACGACCGTATCGCCGACGGTGATGGTGACGGTCGAGCCTGTGCCGGGCGTCGCGTCGTCCGCGAGCTCGTTGCCGTTTTTGTCCTTTACGGTCACGACCGCTTCTTTATTGCCGTCGACTCCCGTTATCGCCGCGACGAGCTCGGATTTGGTGAGCGCCGCCTTTGAAGCGTATTTCACGGTCTCGGGCGTCTCTTGGGAGGAAATGCCGTCTTTGCTGAAAAGGAAGACCTGAGCGGGAAGCGTCGTGGGCTCTGCAGTTGTCGGCGGCTGAGTCGTCGGAACGGTCGTCGGCTCCGTCGTTGTCGGCGGCTGAGTTGTCGGAACGGTCGTCGGCTCCGTCGTTGTCGGCGGCTGAGTTGTCGGAACGGTGGTCGGCTCTGTTGTTGTCGGCGGCTGCGTGGTCGGTTCCGTCGTCGGTTCCGTGGTCGGCACGGTCGTCGGTTCGGTCGCAGTCGTCGGCTCGGTCGTCGGTTCGGTAGTAGTCACCGGCTGCGTGGTGGGCTCTGTCGCAGGATCTGATGTCGGCTCCGTGGTCGGCTCGATTGTCGGCTCAGTCGTCGGTTCCGTGGTCGGCTCGACATCGCCCGTTTTCTCTAATACGGCGTTTATCGTACCGTCTCTGAACCAGGGGAACGCCACGACGTAATAATAGGTCCTGCCCGCGAGAAGCGTATATTCGAGGGGATTACGGTAGGACACAGAAACGTAGACCCTCTCATCGTCCGGACCCGGGACCGGATTCTTGTTATCCGCCAGCTTTTCGCCGTCCGCGTCGTAGAGATTTAACACCAGATCATCGTGTTCTTCCGTCGCGGTAAAGGTGTAGATACCGTCCTCGGCCGGCGTGACCTTATAGAACTTGCACGCTCTTGCCGGTATCTCGGCGGCGCTGCTCCCGCCCGCGGCGATCTCTTCGGCTTCGGAGCCTTCCTCCCACGGGGCGGGTTGACAGGTCAATATGAACGTGTTCGCTCTGTTCCCCGTTTCCCCGTCGGGGGGCCAATAATATACGTCAGGTTCTATGTAGTACGTCTTGCCCGCCTCGTATATTCCCGGCGGGGTGCTTCTCCCTTTCCAGCGTCCTTCGTCCATATCGCCGGTATACACGTTGAAATAGCCCATATTTTCGCAAAGGAGGTTGTAGACGCCGTCCTTCTCCGGCCGGAAAACAAAGATAAGCTTCTCGTTCGCCTCCGCGTTCAGATCGGGATCGTACGCAACGGTAAACTCCGTGTTGTAATCGGTCACCGTTATAAGCTCTAACCCGCAGCCGTCGCATTTCGAGTCGCCGTCCGCGTCGAGGTGGTTCCTGAATTCCGTTACTTCCTGCGTCTTTCCGCAGGCGCAGGTGTAAGTCGCCGTCCTCGATCTGCTGCAGGTGTAATCGTCGGTCGCCTCGGTCGGTATGTCGCCGAAATCATGCCGGTGATTGAACCAGACAGATACACTGAAATAATAAGCGGAGTCCACGGTGACCCGGACCGAATACCTCTTTCCCGCGGTCAGCATGAATCCATGATTTTCCGGGATCGTTTCTCCCGTGTCGGGATCGACGATCGAAAGCTTTTGGTTGCCCTCTTCCATGCCCGCCTTGCCGCTCCAGCCCGAGATTGAGATGGTGTACTTTCCGGACACCGCCGGAATGAACCACATGCACCCGCTCGCGCGATTCGGGTAATCGAAGCGCATAGCGAAGGAAGCTCCATCGGGGTCGCCGGCGTCGTCTGTCTTTTCCTCGATGGTCGCGATATCGGCTTCCTCTCCGCAGTCGTCGCAGTACCCGTCGAGGTCCATGTCGACGTGCCCCAGAGGGTTATAAATGTAGCGTTCTTCGTATCCGCAGGATACGCACCTGACACTGTACGCGCCGTCCTGCGTGCAGTTGGGATGGGTCACGACGGAACCGAAGACGAAACTGTCGTGAACGGGACGACGGTCCCCGACGTAGACCTTCATTCCGCATATTTCGCAGATAACGTATTCGATGCCGATACCGGTACAGGAGCCCTTACTGACGACAGTATGCGTGGATTCCCGGTCATATTCGTGTTCATGCTTTTCTCCGGCGTCTATGAGTGCGCAGGCGGGCACGATCAGAGGATCGCTTTCGTCGTAATCCTTTATCTCGATGATGGGATAATACACTCCGGCTCTGAAATAATAGGTCACGCCTTCCTCGAGATCGAAAGTCAAAGACTCTCTGTCGCCGTAAGTGTGACTGCGATCGAGTTCCTCGCCTTCTTCGTTGAACAGCGTTATCCCCTGATGATCTTCGGAGTATTCATCTATGCCTCCGTTGTATATCGTGGGGGCATTGAATAAAAAACTGAAGATGACGCTCTCCGGTGCCGTGAAGCGGAAGAACACGGACGTATTCAGCGGCAGGGTTACGTCCTTGATCTCACCCATGTCGATGTCATAGACCGTCTTTCCGTCCCACGGAAGCGCCGTACCGGGGTCGGCGAAGACCGAAAAAGGAAGTATTCCGGCGATCATCACGACCGCCAGGATCACCGATATGCACCTGTTCATTTTTCTCATGTTTATCTCCGGGATTGCGTTTTTGATGAAGTTTACAGGTCGTGAATGCTGCCCGCGCCCGCTTTTGGCGGAGACGGTCAGATCTTATCTTTGAGCGCTTTGAACGGAGCGGCAAGCGCGTGCTTTACCGCGTTGGCGACGGCAGTCAGGAAGCGGACTATCCTTGTGAAGAAGCCGTTCTCGCCGAAGAGCTCCGTCACCTTGTCCGGTATCGCAGTAAGCTGCTCGTTCGCGGACGTGAACCCGGTCGTGACCTTGCCGGTCGTATAGTGGAACTGTACGAACTGCGGATACTCCGGGTCGCTGCGGACCGTCACGTATTCGTCCGTCGAAAACAGCTTGTCGCAGAGCGCGGTGAACCAGTCGCAGTCGCGTGAATGCTGTATGCCCTTGATGAACCAGGTGTTCTCGGGCAGCCAGCAGGTCGAGGCGTCAAGCTGCCTGTCGGGCGAGATATGGTCGTGACCGTCGTTCACCTTCTGGACGTAATCCGCGGGGAAGGGCGTGTTCAGCGGCGCGCAGGTGACGCCGCAGCCCGCGTAGCGCGTGTCGATGACCGAGTCGGAGGTTAAGTCCTTCGTTCCGGTCACGGGCACCATCTGCCTGCCGTAGCCGGCTACGACGTAGACGTTGTGGCCGTTCGCCGCCATCGTCTTTATCCGTTCCTCATTGCCGGTCTGAACGCCGTAGTGGTAGGCGTCTATGCGCTCGATGAGCCTCGCGTACTTCGCCGCGGTCTCGCCGTCGTATTCGAGCAGCAGGTCCTTCGCCGTTTCGTAGTCCTTGTCGGCTACGAGCGACCAGAGGCCCGGCAGCGTCGCGAAGACCTTGGTGAACGCGCTTTTGTAGACGGCGTCCATCGTGGAGTCGACGAGCTTCTGCGCCCAACCTGCTGCGAGCCCGGTTATGCCGAGAGCGTCGATCGCGAGGATGAGCTCCTTGACGAGCATCTGCGTGGGGTCGTAGCCGAGCGCGTCGAGGATGAAGCGGGTTATCTGCGTTTTATCGGTCGCGACCTGCCCGCCGAAGGGCTCGCTCGCGCTGGAAATGCCGTTGAGCGCTCCGAAGGAGATAATCAGCTTGCCGACCTTGGAGTCGCCGTATTTGGAGAGGTATGCCATCGTCATGACGGTTCCCATCGAGAAGCACTCGATGTCGACCTTGTCGTGACCGGTCTGCTCAAGCACGCTGTCGATGAAGGCGTTGAGGTCGTCGGCCGTTTCGAGCGGGTCGCGCCGCCAGTCGTATTCAAAGGACCAGTGCGAGCCCTCGCCGTGCGAGGTTATGACCGGCAGAGCAGACGTCTCCGGCAGTATCGCCGTGTCTTCGGGTATGCTGCCGTCCTCGTTGACCTGCCACGAGCCGATGATCTGACTGCCTATCTTCTCGACAGCCTCGACGGCGGCGTCGGTGTTGCCGGTGAGCAGGTATTTCGCCAGAAGCCCGACGTTGGAGGCGGTCACCGCCCGTTTGACGGCGTCGCCCGAAACGGGGAATATCTGCTCCCTCGTTCCGTCGGGAAGAGTCCTGTAAAGGGGCGTCCCCATGCCGGTGACGTGTACCCTCGGCGTATAGCCGCAGCCGCAGGGCTCCGCGGCGAGCGCCGCCGCAGAGCAGCAGGAGAATATGAGCAGCGCGGACAATATCAGGGAGAGAAGCTTTTTCATTGAGGTCACCTTTCTTAATAATGTGCAATGTGCAGTGTGCAATGTGCAATTTCGGGAGGGGCTCCCGCCCCTGGTGAGGTCAGCACATCGGTAAGTAGATAGTGTCAGCACATCGGTAAGCCAGTGGTAAGTACACACCGGTCTCGTCAAGGTGGAGATCGGCGCAATTTCGGTAGGATCACGGGGTAGAAATTGTGCCGATACGACCTTGAC
>JAFRXS010000092.1 GCA_017443405.1 Clostridia bacterium
CTTTGTCCGAAAGGACGGCGTTGTAGCTCATTCCGTCTATCCCGGCGATCTTTGCCGCCGTCTTGCGCGAGGTGAGAAGATAACTCTGATAGCCGTTCTTTATCACCCCATCGATCTTCACGGTCTCCTCTTCAAGCGTGGCGATCGAGCGGAAGGTGAACGTGTCGCCCTTGTGCACGCCGAACGTCGCCTCGCAGAGCGTGCTGATATAAAATCCACTTTCAAGGTCGGCTTTTTCGCCGTCGACGGTCGTCAGATTCCAGAGCGTCGCGTCGGAGTCGAGCCCGAGCAGCGAGAAACGGCTCGATTTCTCATTTTCATATTGCAGGGCAAGCATCGCCTCGCCCTCGTCCGGCTTGCCGTTTTCAAGGAAATTCAGGATATATTCGTATTTGAAGCTGCCGAACTCGCCGTGCGCCTCTTTGCCCACCGCCTTCACCGAGTCGATGAAAGAGAAGGCGAAGGCGACGATCATGGCTCCGAGGAATATCCCGAGGAAAATAACGAAGCTGCGCCCGGGGCTTCCGACGAGCTGACGGACCGCAAACTTGCGTTTGACCGCCGTTTTCTTGTGCGACAGTATTTTGTGGCTCTTCGCGTCCGCGCCCACTTTGCCGGATAAGAGCGCCACCGTGTCGGCTTTCAGGAGCTTGCGCACGCGGAGCATCGCGGCGGCGTAGTATATCGCCGTCGGTATCACAACTCCCGCGATTGCCACCCATACGGGCAGCGTGAATTCCGGCTTCATCGGCTCGTAGTCCGCAAGTCCGAGCGAGCCGAAGGGACGCGAGAGGATCAGCGCTGCGACGGAGGTAAGAAGTCCGCCGACGACGCCGGGGATAACGGCGTAAAGACTGTAATGCCGCATCAGCTTCGATCTCTCATACCCAAGAGCCGACAGTGTGCCGATGAGCTTTTGCTCTGCGCGGATCCTCCGCCCGAGCAGGATGCAGACCAGCGCCACGGTGAGAAGCGGGAATATCACAAGGATGAACCACGAGGACATGATGAACATATCCGCCTGCTCGTGTACGAAGGTGACGCGCATATTGCCGTCGGCGGAAAGATATGAGGACATGAAATAGTCCTCGTTGATAGCTTTGCGGAACGCCGCTTCGTCGGTTTTTTCCGTGTAGATGACCTTGTTGTTGATGCTTCCTCCGCCGAACTGCGCTTCAAACTCTGCGGGGGTCATATAGCAGAGGAAAAACGTCGTCACGTTTTTATAGTCGTCAGACACGTTTTCGACCATATAGAGGTAATCCGGGCGAAGGAAGGTGCCCGCGACGGTGTAATCTTTGCCCTTGATTTTGATCTTATCGCCCGGCGCCACTCCGTTTTCCGCAGCGTAACCGGCTGAAATAACGATTTCGTTATCGGAATTTATATCCCGCCCGTCATGTATTTCGTAAAGGTCGATCTTTTCGTTCGGACTGAAAACGCGCACGCGGTGACCGCCTTCGTCCACTCCGGCGAAACGCTCTTTTTCAAGCGTTACGGAGTATGCCTGTTCAAGCTTTTCGATCTCTTCGTCCGGGATCTCCTTATACGTCGTGAAGGTCGCGTCCTCGCGCCTGTATTTTTCAAAGAATTCGTCACCGTAGCGGTTGATACCCGTCCCGGCAATGTAGAAAAGATAGAACATCAGAAGCGTCACCATCGTGAGGATCGACGCCGAGACGTAAAACGGCAGATTCGCTTTGATACTGCGCGTATAGCGCTTATTCAATTTCATACCGACGCCTCACAGCTCGATCTCGTCGGCGGTCTTCTTCGCAGCGTTTTCCGTTACGGAATCGACCCTGCCGTCCATGATGCGCACTACTACGTCCGACATCTCCGCTATCGCCTCGTTGTTGGTGATGATCAGCGTCGTCGTGCCGTACCC
>JAFRXS010000093.1 GCA_017443405.1 Clostridia bacterium
TACGTTTCGCGGATGATGTTCTATTACAGGCTGCTCAACCGCCGCTACTGCGAGGCGGCGGGCGGCGGCACGGTCGTGCATTTCGAGTACCGCTGCGCGCCGGAATACAAGTATCCCTGCGCTCTTGAGGATACGCTCAAGGTCTGGAACAGGCTGCTTGAAATGGGCTTCAGGGAGGAGAATATCATCATAATCGGCGACAGCGCGGGCGGTCACCTGAGCGTCGACCTGATGATGAAGCTGCACGACGAGGGCAGACCTCAGCCGCGCGCCGCGGTGCTGATGTCACCTTGGCTCGATATGACCGCGAGCGGCGACAGCTACGTCTACAACTACAAGGTCGACCCGGTGTTCGGCATACGCGGGCAGACCCCGAGCCGCGAAGAGGTCGAGAGCATGCTGATGACGAGCGAGCTCTACGGCTGGATAGGCGACGCAGACCGCCGCGATCCGTATATCTCTCCCGTTCTCGCAGATTTCGACGACACTTATCCGCCGATCTTCGTCACCGTGGGCGGCTACGAGATGCTGCGCAGCGAGTCCGAGACCCTTGTCGAAAAGTTCCGCGCCGCCGGAGTCGACGCGACCCTTTACGTCGCCGAGGGCATGTTCCACGCGTTCAACGTCTACGAGCTCTTCCCCGAATCCCAGCGCGCGATAAAGAGGGTGTGCAGGTTTATCAGCGAGACGTTTTTCGGCGTCGGCTGAATTCGCCTGACGGCGTATTCGTTTTGCGCTTTGCGCAAAACGCGCCGAGGGCGCGCGCTCTACCCCGACTAAATAACCGAAAATCGCCCCTTAGGGCGATTTTTCCTTTGGGTAAATTTTACCAAAATGTGTTTATTTTATTTCGGAGCTTGAAATTTTTCGGGGCCTGTGTTAGAATTTATATGCTTGGGGGAATAGTGCCCGACGGAGGCGCTGAAACGGTTTTTTACTGCCCTGTATAAGAGGAGGGTTGACCACTTGTTAGCAGATCTTCATTGTCACACTAAATTATCGGACGGCTCGCTCGGTATAGACGATATCATGACTATCGCCGCCGGCAGAGGCGTTGACGTTATTTCGATAACGGACTGCGACTGCATCGCGGGCACGTCGAGAGCGGTCCGCATAGGAGCGAAGCGCGCCATCAAGGTCATCCCCGGCGCGGAGCTTACCGCTTTCGACGCCGAAAGCGGCAGGACCGTCTATATCCTCGCCTACAACTACAGCGATCCGTCCGCGCTCGAAAAGCTCTGCTATATCAACACCAAGCTGCGCACGAACGCGATGATGCGGACGGCGAAGCTCGTTTCGGTAAAATACAGGATACCGATCGAGCTTATAACCGAATGCGCCAAGGGCTCCGCCGGTCTGTTCGAGCAGCACGTCATGCTCGCGCTCGTCCACGCCGGTTTCGCCGACAGCGTCTACGGCAACCTCTATTTCCGCATCTTCAACAAGAAGTCTCCCGTCAGTCTTTACGCCGAGCCGGAGTTCACGCCGGTATCCGAGGTCATCACCTGCGTCCACGAGGCGGGAGGCAAGGCTGTCCTCGCCCGTCCCGAGTGGGACACGGACGGCAGCGTGACCGCGCGCCTCGCCGGTCTGGGGCTCGACGGCGTCGAGGCCTTCAATCCGTCGGTCGGCGAGGACGTTTCCGCCGCGGTGCAGAAGGCGGCAAAGGAAAAAGGTCTTTTCATAACGGGCGGCAGCGATTTCCGCGGTCTGTTCGGAAAACATCATGTATCTCCCGGCGCGTTCGCGACTCCCGAAGAGGTTGCCGAAAAGCTTCTCGCGGAGCGTCCCGCGCTTCTGAATGAGGAAAGATAAGTATGGAAAAAGCGTATATCATCCTTGAAAACGGCCGCGTATTCGAGGGTAAGCGTTTCGGAGCGTCCGGCAGCGTCACCGCCGAGCTGGTTTTCACGACGGGCGTCGTGGGCTACACCGAAACGCTGACCGATCCGTCGTATTACGGTCAGATGGTTATGCAGACTTTTCCCTTAATAGGTAATTACGGCGTTATAACCGCCGATTTTGAAAGCGCCGAACCGGCGCTTTCAGCCTATATAGTGAGGGAATACTGCGAAAAACCGTCGAATTTTCGCTGCGAGATGACGGTAGACGAATTTCTCAGGAGCCGCGGCATACCGGGCGTCTGGGGCGTCGACACGAGAGAGATCACCATGCTCACCCGCGAGCACGGCGTCATGAACGCGCGCATAACCTCCGACCCGGACGATACCGCCGGCATAGCCGATTATCGCATAAAGGACGCGGTCGCTCACGTCAGCTGCCGCGAGAAATATACGTTGGCGCCGGACGGCGGCGACGTCCGCTTCCGCGTCGCCCTTTACGATTTCGGCGAGAAGCGCAACATCGAGCGCGAGCTTCTTTCAAGGGGCTGCGCCGTCACGGTGCTGCCGTACGATACTCCTGCGGAGGAGGTTCTTTCCGGCGGCTACGACGGCGTCATGCTGTCAAACGGCCCCGGCGACCCGGCGGAGAACGCCGTTCCTATCGCGAACATCAAAAAGCTGCTCGGCAAGCTCCCGATCTTCGGTATCTGCCTCGGCCACCAGCTCACGGCTATCGCCGCGGGCGGCAGAACGGTCAAGCTCAAATACGGTCACAGGGGAGCCAACCAGCCGGTCAGGTCGGTTTCCGTCGGCCGGACCTATATCTCCACGCAAAACCACGGCTACGCGGTCGACGCGTCGTCGATACCGCCCGAGGTCGGCTTCGAGAGCTTCGTAAACGTCAACGACGGCACGAACGAGGGCATGGATTATCCCTCTCTGCGCGCGTTCACAGTCCAGTTCCACCCCGAGGCGTGCGCCGGTCCGAAGGACTCGGAGTTCCTGTTCGACAGGTTCGTCGGCATGCTCGGTCAGTCTGACGGGAGGAAATAAATATGCCTCTTAATAAAGATATCAAAAAAGTCCTTGTCATAGGTTCGGGGCCGATAGTCATAGGTCAGGCGGCGGAGTTCGACTACGCCGGCACGCAGGCGTGCAAGGTGCTGCGCGAGGCGGGCGTCAACGTCGTCCTCGTCAACTCCAACCCCGCCACGATAATGACCGACAAGGCGATGGCGGACGAGATCTATCTCGAGCCGCTGACCGAGGAAACGGTCCGCCGCATAATCCGCAAGGAGCATCCCGACGCGCTGCTCGCCGGTCTCGGCGGTCAGACCGGTCTTACGATAGCGATGCAGCTTTCAAGGTCCGGCTTCCTGCGCCGCGAGAACGTCAGGCTCATCGGCACCAACGCCGAGGCGATAGAAAAGGCGGAGGACCGCGAGCTGTTCAGGGAGACGATGCTCAAAATAGGGCAGCCCTGCATCCCCTCCGAGATAGCGAACAGCTACGACGACGCGCTCCGGGCGGCTCACGACATCGGCTACCCGATAATCATACGCCCCGCTTTCACCCTCGGCGGAGCGGGCGGCGGCGTCGCCTACAACGACTCCGAGCTCGACATAGTCGCCCACAACGGTCTCATGCTCTCGCCGATACATCAGGTGCTGGTCGAAAAGTACATCTACGGCTGGAAAGAGATCGAGTTCGAGGTCATGCGCGACCACGCCGGCAACGCGATCTCCATCTGCTCGATGGAGAATTTCGACCCCGTCGGCGTGCATACGGGCGACAGTATAGTCATAGCGCCCGCCGTCACGCTGTCCGATAAAGAGTTCCAGATGCTGCGCTCGGCTTCGCTCAAGATAATCACCGAGCTCGGCATAGAGGGCGGCTGCAACTGCCAGTTCGCGATGAGCCCCGACAGTATGGAGTACGCCGTCATCGAGGTCAACCCCAGAGTCTCGCGCTCGTCGGCTCTCGCGTCAAAGGCGACCGGCTACCCGATAGCCAAGGTCACGACCAAGATAGCCCTCGGCTACACGCTCGACGAGATACGCAACGACGTCACGGGCAAGACCTGCGCGTGCTTCGAGCCGGCGGTCGACTACGTCGTCGTCAAGTTCCCTAAATGGCCGTTCGACAAGTTCGTCGGCGCGTCGCGCAAGCTCGGCACGCAGATGAAGGCGACCGGCGAGGTCATGGCGATAGCGCCGTATTTCGAGGCTGCGGTCATGAAGGCGGTCCGCGGAGCGGAGCTGTCGACCGACACGCTCAACTACAACAAATTCCCCGCGGACGAGGACCCCGATATCCGCAAGGCGCTGCGCAATATGGACGATTTGCGCATCTTCCGCATCTTCAAGGCGCTCAAGCAGGGCGTGACCGCCGAGGAGATATTCGAGATAACGAAGATCGACCCGTGGTTCACGAACAAGCTCAAAAATCTCGCCGATTACGAGACCGCTCTCGCCGCGGGCGAGGCGGGCGACGACTGGTACCGCGAGGGCAAGCGCCTGGGCTATACCGACGCCGCGCTCGAGCGTATCTCCGGCAAAAAGATAGAGCAGCCGCTTTACGCCTCCTATCACATGGTCGATACCTGCGCCGCGGAGTTCGCCGCGCAGACGCCGTATTTCTACTCGGCTTACGACTCCTACTGCGAGGCGCGCGCGTCCGCCGCGAACGATAAGAAGGAAAAGATCATCGTTCTCGGCTCGGGCCCGATACGCATAGGGCAGGGGATAGAGTTCGACTACTCGTCCGTCCACTGCGTCTGGACGCTCAAGGAGCTCGGCTACGAGGTCATCATCATCAACAACAACCCCGAAACGGTCTCGACGGACTTCGACACCTCCGACCGCCTGTATTTCGAGCCGCTCACGCCCGAGGACGTCATGAACGTCATCAGGGTCGAGAAGCCCGTCGGCGTCGTCGTGGCGTTCGGCGGTCAGACGGCGATAAAGCTCGCGAAATTCCTTGACTCCAACGGCATACAGATACTCGGCACCTCCGCCGACGGTATCGACAAGGCGGAGGACAGGGAGCGCTTCGATAAGCTGCTCGGCGAGTTCTCTATCCGCCGTCCTCAGGGCATAACCGTCATGACGCGCGAGGAAGCGCTCGACGGCGCGAACGCGCTGGGTTACCCGGTGCTGCTGCGCCCGTCGTACGTCATCGGCGGTCAGAACATGACGATAGCCTACAACGACGAGGACGTCACGAGGTATATGGACATCATCCTCTCGCAGAGGATAGACAATCCCGTCCTTGTCGACAAATACATGATGGGCACGGAGCTCGAGGTCGACGTCATATCCGACGGCGAGGATATCCTCATTCCCGGCATCATGGAGCATATCGAGCGCGCGGGCGTCCATTCCGGCGACTCGATCGCCGTCTACCCGCCCTACAACCTCACCGATAAGATGCTCGAGAAGGTGTATGACTGCTCGCGCAAGCTGACGCTGTCCATAGGCACCAAGGGGCTCGTGAACATCCAGTACCTCATCTACGAGAACGAGCTTTACGTCATCGAGGTCAATCCGCGCGCGTCGAGGACGATACCCTACATTTCCAAGGTCACGGGCGTCCCGATGGTCGACGTCGCGACGAGGATAATGACCGGCGCGAGACTGCGCGACCTCGGCTACGGCACGGGAGTCTACAAGATACCGCCGTACTACGCCGTCAAGGTGCCCGTTTTCTCGTTCGAGAAGCTCAACGACGTCAACTCCGCGCTCGGTCCCGAGATGAAGTCGACCGGCGAGGTGCTGGGGCTGGGCAGGTCGCTCGAGGAGGCGCTGTTCAAGGGGCTCGTTTCCGCGGGCTTCAAGGTCGGCAATCCCGCGACCTTCCACGACCGCAGGCAGACGGGCGGCGTGCTCGTCAGCGTCCACGACAAGGACAAGGCGGAGGCGGTCGATATCGCCCGCAAGTTCCACGAGCTCGGCTACAAGATATTCGCCACCTACAATACGTCGCTGCGCCTCGCGGGCCTGGGAGCGGACATTACCGTCCTCGGCTACGACAAGTGGAACGAGGCGGTCGGTCTCATCGAGAGCGGCGAGATAAACTACATCGTCTATACCGGCTCGACCAAGCAGAGCACGATAGACAATTTCATCAGGATGCAGCGCCGCGCTATCCAGCTTGGCGTCGCCTGTCTGACCTCGCTCGACACGGCGAACGCCCTCGCGGACATACTCGCCGCGCGCTACACGCAGTCGAACACCGAGCTCGTCGATATCAACAATATGCGCAGCGGCAAGCAGATCATCCGCTTCACGAAGATGCAGGCGACCGGCAACGACGATATCTATATCGACAATACCGACGGCAGCATCGAGAGCCCGGAATCGCTCGCGGTCAACTTCACGCAGCATCACTACGGCATCGGCGCGGACGGTCTTGTGCTCATCGAAAAGTCCGCCGTGGCGGACTGCAGGGTCCGGATGTTCAACCGCGACGGAACGAAGACGATAATGGCGGCGAACAGCATCCGCTGCGTCGGCAAGTACCTCTACGACCACGGCATGGTCGACTCTACGGATATCACGATAGAGACCGCCGGCGGCGTTGTGCCGCTGATGCTGTACTCCTATAACGGCGAGGTCCGCTCCGCGAGGGTCGGACTCGGCGCGCCGGATTTCGCGGCGGAGCATATCCCCACGCCGCTGGGCGGCGAATCCGGAAAGGTCATAGACGTGCCCGTCGAGATAGGCGGCGAGGTCTACCGCGTCAACTGCGTGACGGTCGACAATCCGCACTGCGTCATTTTCGTCAGGCAGACGGACGGCATCGACGTCGACGCGCTCGGCGACGCGGTGCGCAACAGCCCGCTGTTCCCGGATTACATCAACACCGAGGTCGTGACGGTCATCGACAAGAACCTCCTCAAGATGCGCTGCTACGAGCGCGCGGTCGACGGCGAGAGTCTGGGCTGCGGCACGGGAGCGGCGGCGAGCGTCTGCGCGGCGATAGCGAACGGGCTTTGCCGCGAGGGCGAGGACGTGACCGTCAGGATGCCCGGCGGTAGCGTGACCGTCAACATCACCGGCGACTCGATCCAGCTCTACGGCGACGCGAACAAGGTGTTCGAGGGGACGATAGAGTATTGAGCGCGCCGATCGGGACTTTCATAATAACGTCAGCACGGCTGTTCCGCCGTGCTGATCGTTTTATATCGTGTGCGTCGGACCGCCGTCCGTTTCAGAAACTGACTGTCGCGGAGACGGAAGGGACCCAAGTGCCGGATATCAGATCCCTGGTGAAAATCTCGACTCTGTCTTCATAAATATTGAAGACCGTGCCCTGACCGTTATAAAGCATAGAGGGTAGGTTGACGCTCGTTATGTGATCGCCGACCTTTTCGACCGTGGAATAGCCGCGCGATCCGTCGCTCAAAGCATGATGGGTATGACCGCAGACGTATATGATATTCCGGTGCGAATCAAGCATATCTTGAAGCTGCCTGCTTTGCGCCGCGAACATAAAACTGCGGTCGTCATCATCCTCGAAGAGCGCCCCCGTGCGGTGAGTGTAGGTCAGCGGTTGGTGGAGCAGGACGAAAACGGGCTTGCCCGGGTCTTCCGCTTCGGCTTTTGAGATCATCCTGTCCGCCCATGAGATCTGCTCCTCGCTGATATACGCCGCGGTGTTCAGGTCCTCGGACCCGAGAACGATAAAATGGAATCCCTTTAATTTATAGGTATAACGGGTGTCGGTGTTATTCAGACCCGTCATCTGATTCGTATAACGGAGCCATCTTGACTTCGCCGAAGCTAAATCGTGGTCGGTATCATAGCTCTCCCACGTGTCGTGATTGCCGAGCGTCATTAAAACACGGTCAACGTTCAGGTAATTCCTAAACACTCTTCTGAACGCCATCCAGTTGTCGTCATTTGCCTCGTCAACGATGTCTCCGTCAACTATAAGGAGGTCGGGATCGATGTTGTCGCTGATGTCTGTCCAACAGCGGGCGGTGTGGTTTTGCCTGGAATAGTCGAGATTGACGTGAGTATCGCTTACCGCCGCGACCGTCAGGACGGCTTTTTTCGCGGAGTATTTGCTGTATTCGGCGTATTCGCAGGCGTATCTTCCCGTCACGCACCAGCCGTTTTTGCGGTATCTCGGCCCGCCGTCGCCCGTATAGACGCCGTTCACGCCTTTTCCGTTTACGCAGGCAAAGTCCCTGTTATCGACGGAAAAAACACCCGTCTGCAGGACACCGTCCGCGGACGAGTAATAATTATCGCCGTCGAGCGTGAAAAAGCCCGTCTTTGCAAAACCGTTTTCGCAGTAACGCGTACCATTTTCGTCGGAATAAAAGCCGGAGACTCCTTTGCCGTTTTCACAGACAAAGGTCCGTCCGTCGACGTTATAGGCGCCCGTTAGCAATATGCCGTTTTCGTCGGAACGGTAATTGTCTCCGTCGACCGTGAAGAAGCCCGTCCTCGCAAAACCGTTTTCGCAGTAACGCGTACCGTTTTCGTCGGAATAAAAGCCGGAGACTCCTTTGCCGTTTTCACAGACAAAGACGCGGCCGTCGAGGACAAACGTGCCCGTTTGAAGGACGCCCCCGTCATCGGCGTAATAATTGCCGTTCGCCAGTGAAAACAGACCTGACAAAATCCTGCCGGAGAAGAAATAATAGCTCTTACCGTCAACGGTCCTGACGCCGTTCGCGTATAGGCCGTTGACGAAAAACAGCCTGCCTTCGCCGTCCTTCGCCCATCCGTCCGGCGACGCGCCGTCGGCAAAAACGAAGTAGGCGTCAAGCTTGGCCGCCGCTCTGAGAAGGATCCTCGCGTCGGGAGCGTCTATCCTGCCGTTCCCGTCAAGATCCAGGATATAACTGTTGTCGTATTGCCGCAATCCGGCGCAGATACGCAGAAGGATAACGGCGTCAAGCGCGTTGCAGGCGCCGTCCCCGTTCAGGTCGACGTAGATGGTCTTTTTATATATGACCTTCTCTGTTCCGTTGAAATCCAGGACAGCCGCTTCCGTAGGATCCGTCGAATAGAAGGGAAGAGGTTCGGCGTTATGATACTGAGTAGTTCCCGGCTCCGTGAGCGCGTCCGTGACGTCTGTCGTGTCGGCTTCTTCGTGAGCCGGCAGACCTTCCACGGGGGAGGTCAGATAAAAAAAGACGACCGAGCAGACAACTGCCGCAAAAACTATCAGGATGTAAAACAAACGCTTCATCGTTATGCCGGTATCTCCTTTCACCGGTCGCCGGTCGCGTAAAACTCCCTCAGCCGCTTTCGCATGCTCTCGTATACTTCCTCCGGTATTTCCGGGTCTCCCTTCGAGTACGACGGCAGAAGCTGGTAGCCGGCGACGGCGGGGTCGACGCAGCGGCGGTCGTTTCCGTATCTCTCGCGCTGCGCTCTGTCGCGCAGGTCGGGTATCTTTTTCGGTACGCCGCCGTCGAGAACGGAAAAGTACGCGAACATCCCCGGCAGGAACATGTCCATCGCCTCGTAAAAGCCGATGATATCCGCCTGTTTGTTGCCTCTGACGGCTTCGCAGGCGTTGTACATCATGTAAAAGTCCGCTCCGCCATGCGCGAAGCCCTTCGCGAGCTCCGTGAGGCCGTCCGAGGTGTCCTCGTCCTTACTGTCGAGGAGAGTCACGCCGTTTTCAAGCGACGAGGGCTCCGTTTTTGCGTAGAGCCTGCCCGAGCCCTCGCCGCCGAGGATATTGCGCTCGCTCTCGAGCTTGCCCGCGTCGCCGAGCGCCGAGTACCAAAGTGAGTATTCCGCGGGGCCTACGCCGTGGACGCTCTTGATAAGAGCGCCGTTCTCCAGCGTTATTATCTCCATCCCGAACGGCGCGCCCTTCGCGCCCATGCGGCGCATTTTTTCGGTGTACGGAGCCTCGAAGCCCGTGACTGAAACGGGGCGAAGCCCCGAAACGTGTATCAGCGGACCTATGGAGTGAGTGCAGTAGTAAAAGGCGGTCATCGTGTTGCGCCAGTGGGCGGGGTCGGAGTGGCTGTGGCGGAACCAGTCCTTTTCGAGGTCGTGCATGTACTCGCCCTCGCCGTAGCGGAATTCGCCCATTTTTCCGATGTCAAACAGCTTTTTCATCTTCTTCGGAGCCGCCATGAAGCAGCAGTTCTCCCCGTAGATATAGAGCTTTCCGCTTCTGTCGACCGCGTCCGCCAATTCGCAGGCTTCGCTCATCGTCTGTACGGGCAGAAGCTCGCTTAAGACGTTTTTGCCCGCGTCGAGCGCCTTGACGGCGAACGGCGCGTGGGCGTTCGCGTAGTTGGCGAGAACGACGAGGTCCGTTTCGTGCGTGAGGAAGCTGTCGAAATCGGAGTAATACGCGACTCCGTCGCCGAAACGCTCCCGCAGAGAGTCAAGGCACCTCGGGTCGTTGTCGCAGACGGCGACGAGCTCGGCTATGTCACTCTGCCGGCAGAACTCCGCGAGCGTGTAGCCCCTGCCGCCGCCGAGGACGCCAATTCTCACCTTCGGCTCCGTCCTGCCGGCGTAAAGCGTTTTATAAAAGGTCCCGTCCCCGTAGAGCATTTTTACGCTTTCGAGTCCGAGCCGCTTTAAGACACTTTGCCAGCGCTGTGTCATACGGTAGTCGTACTCGACGGGGAGCCAGCCCCCGGCGAGCAGTTTTTTTATTTCTTCCGTGCCGTTATTTGAGTTTTCGTCGGCGAATGCCGTGCCGGTGATATTCCCGGCGCCGTCCGTCAGATACATCTTCAAGGGAAACATCGCTATACCCCCGACCATTCGTATTTCGCGCCGAGCCTGCCGGCGACAGAGCGCATCTCATCCGGCGACGGCGGCGTGACTCCCGACAGCGGATAACCGCGGCCCAGAGCGGCGTATTTGCCCGCGCCGACGCGGTGGTACGCCATCAGCTCGAGCTTACCGCCGAGCTCTTTCACGAAACGCGCGACCTCCGGAGCCTCGCCGTCGTTGTAGCCGGGAACGTACGGCATGCGGAAAAGCACTTCCTTGCCCGTCCTCATGAGCGCTTCGGCGTTTTCAAGGATGAGGGAATTGCGGGCGCCGGTGTTCCTTTCGTGCGTTTCGGGGTCTATCCCTTTTATGTCGTAAAGGAAGAGGTCGACCTCGGGCAGCAGAGCTTCGAACGCCGCGAACGGGACGTTCCCGGCGGTCTCGACCGCGGTATGAAGCCCTTCGGCTTTGCACAGTTCGAGGATCTCGCGCGCGAAGTCCGGCTGCAGCAGCGGCTCGCCGCCCGACAGCGTGACGCCGCCTCCGCTCGTTTTGTAGTAAGCCCTGTCGCGCAGAACGGTCGAGACGACGCTTTCTGCTGTCTCGTCCCTGCCCGTTATCTCCCTCGCGCCGCGGCGGCAGACCTTTACGCAGGCGCCTCTTGCCTCGCAGGGGCGCGAGAACGCCTTTTCGCATACGCGCGCGCATTCGCCGCAGCCGACGCATTTGTCCTTATAAAACATAAGCTCGCGCCGGGGCGACTGCGATTCGGGGTTGTGGCACCACAGGCAGCGAAGCGAGCAGCCCTTCAAAAACACGGTCGTCCGGATGCCCGGCCCGTCGTGTATGCTGAACCTTTGTACGTCGAAAACCGTTCCGGTCATCACATGATGTTTTCCGTGCGGGCGATGATGTTCTCCTGCAGCGGGCCGTCGAGCTTGACGAAATACTGGCTGAAGCCGCCGACGCGGACGATGAGGTCCTTATGCTTTTCGGGGCGCTTCTGCGCGTCGAGCAGCTCCTCGCGCGAGACGACGTTTATCTGTAAGGTCTGCCCGCCCTCGGAAAAATACGTCTTGGCGAGGGCGATGAACGCCGCCATGCCCGTTTCGGTCATGAACTGCGCCTTGTTGAACTTCATCTGCATCACGTTGCCGCTCGTCGCGAGGTACTGATTGCCGCGCGTGACGGAGTTGAGAAGCGCCGTCGGCCCGCAGACGTCGCGGCCGGGAGTCGCCCCGATGGAGTCCGCGAGCAGCTTTTCGCCCTTCTTCTTGCCGTTGGGCAGCGCTCCGCAGTGGAAGCCGTAATTGGGCGCCCTGTGGAAGGTCGAGCAGCCGACCCCGAACACGCCGCCTCGGAAGGTCTTTTTGGTCCGGAAATAGCGGTAGATATGGTCGGTTATATCGGCGTAGATCTCATCCACGTCGTCGGTGTCGTTGCCGAATTTGTTGTAGGAGGAGAAGTCCGACCAAAGGTCTTCGTATCCCTCGAAATCCTTATCCAGAGCGTCGACGAGCTGCGCCATCGTGTACTTCTTCTCGTCGAACACGTAGTGCTTCACGGCGGCGAGAGAGTCCGCGGTGTCGGGCAGACCCTCGGTCAGCACCTGGCCGTGGCCGTAGATCGGGCCCCTGTCCTTGTAGTCAAGGCCTTTTTCGATACAGCCCTGAACGGTCAGCGATTTCCACGGATTGGGCGCGTATTTTGCGAAGTCCCGCTGCGCGGCGTTCGAGGTTTCGGTTATATAGTCCGCCATATATTCTATCTGCTTTTTGTAGGCGGCCATCAGCTCGTCGAAGGTCTTAAAGCCCGCCGCGTCGCCCGTATCGGCGCCCAGCTTCTCTTCGGAGAATTTGCACACGCCGTTAAAAAGCGCGAACTCGAGAGCCTTGCAGACGCTTATCTCGCCGTCCTCGAGCCCCATGTGCGACTTGCCGAAGATATCTATCTGGTTGCAGCCGTTCATGCAGTAAAGATGCGAGTCGGACGCCGGCACGCCGATAGACTCGAGAGCGGGGCAGACGACGGCGTCGTTGTATATCGCCGGCATGCCGATGCCCGTCGCGAGCGTTTCGGCGGCGGCTCTCCACAGAGACTCCGGCGTGCCCGGGTGCGTCCTCATCGTGAGGTTGGGCGTGTCGTATTTCTTCTCGCGCGCGAGCCTCAGCACGTCGTAGGTCAGCGCGCAGGTGCAGTCGTTTCCGAACTCGTCGCTCCTGCCGACGCAGAGGTTCCACGTGCGCGTCTTGTGGAAAAGCTCCCACAGCTTCTCAAGGCAGGCGTAGCGGTCCTTTTCGTCGTCGTTCTCGTAGTATCTGCCCAGGGCGTAGTCGAAAAGCCCGGGCGAGTCGACGTCCAGAAAAGTGAACGCCAGCCAGAAGAATTCGCACGCCTCGAAGAAATCGCGCGGCGCGTTCTGCGGTATATTGTCAAAGGCTCTCACAAGGCGTTCGAGGACGGTCTTTTCCTCGCCCGACGCCCCGGGGAGGCGCTCCCTCGCGAGGTCCTGCAGGCGCTTCGCCATGATCTCGAAGGCGTCAAGAGTCATCTCGAACGCGTCGTAGAGGTCCGCTTTGTCCGTATGTATCTTCCTGAAAAGGGCGATCTTGTCGCGTATGCCCTTGGTGCCGACGCGCAGGAGCATCTCGTAGTCGGGGTTGCTGTGACCGCCGCCCGCCGCCCAACAGCACTTGTTGACCTCGAGCTTCTCCTGAAGGGGTGTGCGGTGTTTGCTTATGATCCTGAGCGTTTCATAGGGACGGAACCAGTCGTAATATACGTTGATGAGCTCCTCGTCTTCCGGATATTCGCTTATATTGCGCCGGCGCACCTCGTCGCGCAGCACTATGCCATCGGCGCGCTCGTAGCTTACCGCCTGCGAGCTCATCCGGTACAGCGGCGAAACGAACCAGTCCGTCACGTCGAGCGTCAGCGGTATCTCCTTCGCCCAGGTCAGTATGCCGTGGGCGATACGCGTTTCGACGTCGGGCTTCGGCGAGTGCACGTAGCCCCACGCGAAGGGTTCAAGACGCCTGATATCCATAAAACCGCACCCCTTATATTTCAAAAAAATTTTCTACCTATTTTCTACCTATATGGTATAACAAACGCGCGCGAAAATCAAGAGAAAACCGCTTATCTTTCGGCGGCAAATGTGTTGACACGGCGGACTGCGTGAACTATAATCGTACGGAAAACGGAACCGTCCTCAACTTTTTTCGTTTTTTCAAATGATCACGGAGGTGGAATGATGGAAAACGGCAATAACGTCCCGGGGCTTGAGATAAGTGAATTCAACGGCAGGGGCTACGACCGGACGATGATTTTCAAAACGTGGTGTGTCGCGTTCCTTACGCAGGACGACGAGTACACGGTCAACACCTATATGGAAAGACACCTTGAGACCGACGAGGTCTTCGTGCTGCTCAAGGGCGAGGCGACGCTGTATATCGGGCTCGACCGCATTCCGGTCGTCATGGAGCCGTGCAAGCTCTACAACGTGACCGTCGGCACCTGGCACAACATAGTCTGCTCCGCCGACGCGAGCGTACTCATCGCTGAGAACAGCGACACCGACAGGAGCAACACGGAGTATCACTATCTTTGATCTTATAAAACGAACGGCCGTATAACGAAGTCCCGCGTCTTTGGGGCGCGGGACTTCATGTTATGCGAATCCGTATCGCCCCGACGGGCAAACAGGAAAAACAGAAAAACTGTTTGTGAAAAACCTCTTGACAACACAAACCGATTGTGATAAAATACGAAATACTGCGAACAAGCTTTCGTATATTGCGTGTTTGCGGATCACTTTTTTTGTTTTTCGGGAGGATATTAAATGAATAACGACCTTGACTCTCTCGCCGCCGAATACGACCGCGCGGCGGAGCTGGTGCGGGATATGATCACGCGCAGCGAGAGGAAGATCCTGCTGCTCGGCAGGGCTGGAAAGCGCGCGGAAGCCGCTGAGGAGAACAGGCGCCGGCTCGAGCTTTTCACGGTTATGCGCGAGCTCAGGCAAACGGCAGCGGAGATACGCGCCCACAGCCGCGACGACGGCAAAAAGACCTACGTCCCTCTGGGCCGTTCGCTTTACTCGGTCAGCCTTGAGACTTCAGCGTAACGAGGTCGCGGTAGCTTATCATCTTCACGCCGTGATCCTCGAGGTACCGCCACGTTTCGGGGTCCTTGAGCAGCTTGTACTCCGCGTCGCGGCACATCCACCGCCCGGTGATGCCGCGCAGTTCGTCCGACGCGACCGCCGGATGCACGAACGTTTCGGTCACGCCGTCGGGTATGTCCGCCCAGATGCGCAGGATGAGCTTTTTGTAAAGCTCGTAGTCGAATTCGTCGTGCATCATCCGGTCCATCTGCCCCCAGTCCGGGAACAGGAGGTAGTCGGGCACCGTCACGCCGGACTTTTTGACCATCGAGGCGGTCAGCTTGCCCACGGCTTTGTAGACGCCCCACGGCACGCCGGCGGGGAGGGTGCGTCTGTCGACCTTGGTGAACAGACGGTAGGGCAGGCCGTAGTCGCTCGCTATCTTAAGCGCGAGCTTGCACAGCGAGAACCTGCCCATCTGATGCCCGTAGAGCGAGCCCATGTGATTGTCCATGTGCGAGGGCTTCATGCCCATCGAGATGGCGAGGTCGAGCTGGGCGCGGACCTCCTTCTCTATCTCGGCGTATTTCGCGTGACGCTCGACCATGTCCGCCTCGTGCCACATATAGCCCTCCTCATCGACGAGCGAGGGGGAGTCGGTCAGCGGCTTCCAGCGGTATTTCTGCCACTCGGACGTCAGCGTCGTGTGAACGCCGATAGCGTACTCGGGGTGCGCTATCGCGAAATCGACCGCTTCCTTCGCCGTCGGGCAGGGCATCATGATCGTGGCGGACTTAAGGTTCCCGGTCTCGAAAAGATCGAACACCGCCTTGTTCGCCGAAGAGCACATGCCGAAATCGTCGGCGTTGACTATAAGATATTTTGCCATGGATGTTTCCCCCGCCCGCTTACGGCAGCTGCTTGTACTGATAGCACCTGACGTAGTCCACGCGGAACTCGACGGGCCAGTTGGAGTCGGGCGTCTTGCTTATCTCGCCCGTGCCGTGACGGTCGGAGCTCTGTACGCCGTTTTCACCGGCGAATTCGCAGGAGAGGAGCAGATACTCGGGATTCTGCGACACGCCGCCCGCGCTGAGCCGCCCGTATTCGACGCCGTTGAGGTAGAAGATGTACTCGTCCGGGTTCCACTCGACGCCGTAAGTGTTCCACTCGGTGTAGGGGTCGTTCTCGATGAAGACCTTGCCCAGCGACGCGCTCTTTTCCTCCGGGCCGTAGCCGTCGTAGTGTATGCCGGTCGTGACGCAGTCGTTGCCCCAGCCGCGGTCCTTGTAGCTGAAGGACTCGAACACGTCGACCTCGGTGCCGTCCTGACCCGAGCCGTCGACGTTGAACACGCCCTCGTTCATCATCCAGAACGCGCTCCACATGCCCGTCGCGGCGGGGAGTATCGCCCTGACCTCGAAGTAGCCGTACTTCTGCTCGTATTTGTCCCTCGTCCAGATCTCGCCGGTGTACCAGCCCGCCTTGTACTCGGGGCAGTGTACGCCGACGTAGTTCGGGTAGTAGTTGGGCATGGGCTCGCTCTTGTACTCGGCGCTGATGACCAGCTCGCCGTCCCTGACGTTCACCATGTCCTGATGCCAGTAGCCGCCCTTGCGCTCGGTGACCCACCATTCGTACGACCATTTATCCAAGTCGAGGCTGTCGCCCTCGAATTCGTCCTGCCAGACGAGGTCGAAACGGTCAAGGTCTATCGGCTGCCCCTTCGGGAGCCTGCCGAGCGACAACATCCCGGGAAGGGCGGGATTTATTGCCATGAGCACGGCGATGATCACGCGAAGTATCGATTTAAACATATATCCGCCTCCGTCAATAAAGATTTACGTATAAATTATATCATACCCGTTTTGATTTGGCAATAGTAATCGTCTATATGCGCGAAATGTCCTTAACTTCTTGACGAAAAGGGAAAAATATAGTATAATGAAATTGAGTTTTTATAGTGCGCGATTAGGAGAAAGTCTATGACTTTAATGCATTTGAAAAGCGGTTCGGATATCAGAGGGGCGGCGTGGGAGCTCAGCTCCGACGTCGTGGTCGCCGTCGTCAACGGCTACCTTGACCTTATGAGCGAGGATACGGGCAAGGACACGTCCGATATGAAGATATCGGTCGGCATGGACCCGCGCCTTTCGTCCCCGTCGATCTACGCCGTGGTCATCGAGAGCATGGTGTCCGCCGGCGTCAAGGTCATGGAGTGCGGCCTCTGCTCTACTCCCGCCATGTTCATGACTACCGTCACGCACGACTGCGACGGCGCCGTCATGGTCA
>JAFRXS010000006.1 GCA_017443405.1 Clostridia bacterium
GTGCGAAAACTGCAACGCGTCCTATACCTCCGACCCCGTCGCCGCTTCGGGACATACGTGGGATGAAGGCGCGGTTACGACTCCTGCGACGTGCGAGGGCGAGGGCGTAAGGACATTCACCTGTGAGTGCGGCGAGACGAAGACCGAATCTATTCCCGCGAACGGACACAGCTTCGTTTCAACGGTCATCTCTCCGACGTGTACCGAAGACGGCTATACGCTCTGGGAGTGCGAAAACTGCAACGCATCCTATACCACCGACCCCGTCGCCGCGTCGGGCCACGCCTGGGATGATGGGGAGGAAACGACTCCGGCAACTTGCGAGGGTGAAGGAGTTAAAACCTTCAATTGTGCGAATTGCGATGAGACGATGACCGAGCCGATACCCGCGAAGGGGCACAGCTACGTTTCGACCGTTATCCCTCCGACCTGCACCGAGGACGGCTATACGCTTTGGAAATGCGATAACTGCGACGCCTCCTACACCTCCGATGAGGTGACCGCGACCGGTCATAAATGGGATGAAGGAACAATCACAACGCCGCCGACGGTCGGTTGCGAAGGCGTAAGGACCTTCAGGTGCACCGCCTGCGGGGAAGAAATGACCGAGCCCGTTCCGCCCTTGAGGACGAAGAGCCGACGTCGGAAACGCAGCCGGCGGGAGAGGATCAAAATCCCTCGGACAACGCATCCGGCGAGGGCGTCTGCGCGTTCTGCGGAGAGGTCCACGACAGAAGCTTTTCGGGGCGTTTCATCGCTTTCTTCCACGCGATATTCGCCTTCTTCAAAAGACTTTTCGGGGCATGAGCTATGGTGCCTCACAACGTTATAAGCGCGCTTGAGGGCGACTGCGTCAGAACGAGGCGGGACCTGCACGCCATCCCCGAGATAGCGTTCAACGAGTATAAAACGCAGGAATACGTGCTTGCCCGTCTTGCGACGGTTGGGGCGGACAGGGTAGAAAAGATTGCCGGCACCGGAGTCAAGGCGGTCTGGTACACGCCGGGAGCGGAGAAGACCATAGCCTTCCGCGCCGATATGGACGCGCTCGCCGTCAAGGAGAAGAACGAAACGGACTACGTTTCGCGGCATCCCGGCTATATGCACGGCTGCGGTCACGACGGGCATATGACGATACTTCTCATGCTCGCTGAGATGATCTCCCGCAGACGGGAGAGGCTCAAAGTCAACGTCGTGCTGCTTTTTCAGCCGGGCGAGGAAGGCAGGGGAGGCGCCCGACGGGTCATAGCCGACGGCGGACTTGAGGAGCCGCACGTCGATCTGATCCTCGGCTGCCACGTCTGGCCGCAGGTCGACAAGGGCAGGATCGGCATCCGCTGGGGCGCCCAGATGGCGCAGACCTGCGAGCTCGATTTCGTCGTCCACGGCAGGAGCGCCCACGCGGCGAGCCCCCAGCTCGGAGTCGACGCGGTGGTCTGCGCAGCGGAGTTCATCTCCGTCATCCAGACCGCCATAACCCGCAACGTCGACCCTCACCAAGACGCGCTTTTGACTATAGGGCGCATAGACGGCGGCAAGGCGCGCAATATAATAGCCGACAGAGTCGATCTGAACGCTACCGTCCGCGTACTCGATCCCGACGTTTACAGCCATCTGATGAGCAGGGTCTACGATATCGCGGAAGGCACCGCCCGCGCTCTCGGCGCAAGGATCGAGGTCAACGAGCTGCTGAGCTATCCGCCGGTGATCAATCCTCGCCCACTTGTCGAGAAGTTTTACGAGTACGTGGACAGGAGCTTCGTCGATCTTGTCGAGCCGTCTATGGCGGGAGAGGATTTCGCGTTTTACCAGCAAAAGACGCCGGGGCTGTTTTTCTGGCTCGGCATCCGCGGCGGCAAAAACCACGCGCCGCTTCACAACGAACAGTTTGATTTCGACGAGGACGCCCTTCTGGGCGCGGTCGAGATATACTGTAATATATTGGGTCTTTTTGGACAGGAGGAAGAATAATGGCTGTTATCACTGTTACCGGCGAGAATTTTCAGACGGAAGTCGTCGCTTCCGAGGTTCCCGTGCTGCTCGATTTCTGGGCTTCATGGTGCGGGCCTTGCAAAATGCTCTCTCCCGTGGTCGACGAGATCGCCGAGGAGCGCTCCGATATCAAGGTCGGCAAGGTCAACGTCGACGACGAGCCGGAACTCGCGCAGATGTTCGGCGTCATGAGCATACCCACGCTCGTGGTCATGAAGGACGGCAAGGCTGTCAACAAATCTGTCGGCGTCGCGCCGAAGGCAAAGATACTCTCGATGCTCGGCTGAGCTGACGTCCGCTCTCTCTGCGGCGCCGATTCCGGATAGTCCGGAATCACGCCGCGCTTTATATGTGGTGATATGATGTTCAAATACGAAACACACTGTCATACGTCAGAGTCGAGCCACTGCGGCGAGATCCCCGCAGCCGAGACCGTCGAGCTGCTTATCGCCAACGGCTATTCCGGCGTGGTCTATACCGATCATTTCACTTCGGATTACTTCAAGGATACCTCTCAATTCCCCGATTGGCAGTCGGCGGTCGATTATCACAGAAGGGGCTACCTCGCCGCGAAAGAAGCGGCGGGTGACCGTCTGACCGTTATGTACGGTATGGAAATACGATTCTGCTCGGAATCGGACAACGACTATCTCGTGTTTGGCTGGGACGAGGACGTGCTGCGCAAAGCTGAAGGGATATATAATATAGGAATAAAAAAATTCCACCGCTTCTGCGAGGAACACGGTATGCTCGTATTCCAGGCGCACCCGTTCCGCAACAATATGCAGATACTCAAGCCCGGGACTGTCGACGGCATCGAGGTATTCAACGGGCACTTCAATCACGACAGCCGCAACGACATGGCGCAGTACTGGGCGACCAAGTACGGGCTGCGCCGATCGAGCGGTTCCGACGCCCATATGTACGACGATTACGGTCACGGCGGCATCCTGACCAAGGAGCCTCTGGGCGGCATTTCGGACCTCGTCGAGGTCCTGCGCTCGGGGGATTATATGCTCGTCGGAAACGGAATATGAATAATCTGTAAACATTGAGGTTTATCCCTTGATTTTTGGAAAAAAGGTATTATAATGCGGTTAGCACTCGACGGAAGTGAGTGCTAATTTGCAAAAATCATATTGCATCGGAGGCAATTTTTATGGAACTCAAACCTCTTGGCGACAGAGTCGTTCTCCAGTTCGTCGAAGCCGAAGAAAAGTCCAAGGGCGGCATCATCCTTGCTCCCGCGGCGCAGGAAAAACCGCAGGTCGCGGTCGTTAAGGCTGTCGGTCCCGGCGGCATAGTCGACGGCAAGGACGTAGAGATGGAAGTCGAGGTCGGAGACAAGGTCATCCTCAGCAAGTACTCCGGCACCGAGGTCAAGCTCGACGGCGAAAAGTACACGATCGTCCGTCAGAACGACATTCTCGCCAAAGTTGAAGAATAATTCGGAGGTAAAATATCATGGCTAAAATGATAGCGTACGGTGAGGACGCCCGCAAGGCTCTCCAGGCCGGTATAGATCAGGTCGCCGATACCGTCAAGATCACTCTCGGTCCCAAGGGCCGCAACGTAGTGCTCGACAAGAAGTACGGCGCTCCGCTCATCACCAACGACGGCGTGACCATCGCCAAGGAGATCGAGCTTGAGGACGCTTACGAGAATATGGGCGCTCAGCTCGTCAAGGAAGTCGCCACCAAGACCAACGACGTCGCGGGCGACGGCACCACCAC
>JAFRXS010000094.1 GCA_017443405.1 Clostridia bacterium
CCGGAATGCACGGTGGAAGACCTGATGCAGCACATCAAGGGGCCGGATTTCCCGACCGCCGGCATCATCATGGGCAGGGCGGGCATACGCGCCGCCTACGGCACCGGCAGGGGCAAGATAACCCTCAGGGCGAAGGCGGATATCGAGGAGAACTCCAACGGCAGGTTCAGCATAGTCGTCACCGAGCTTCCCTATCAGGTCAACAAATCCAAGCTCATCGAGCAGATAGCCGACCTTGTCAAGGACAAGCGCATAGAGGGCATTTCCGACATCAACGACTATTCTTCGCGCGAAGGCATGAAGATGGTCATCGACCTCAAGCGCGACGCCAATCCCCAGCTCGTCCTCAACCAGCTGTATACCTATTCCCAGCTGCAGATATCCTACGGCATCATAATGCTCGCGCTGGTCAAGGGCGAGCCGAAGATACTCACGCTCAAGGAGATGCTGCTCGAGTATATCGACTTCCAGTGCGAAGTCGTCGAGCGCCGCACGAGGTACGACCTCAACAAGGCGCTCGAGCGTCTGCATATCCTCGACGCGCTGCACACCGCGCTCGATTATATCGACGAGATAATCGCCATCCTCAGGCGCTCGGCGAGCATCCCCGAAGGCAAGCAGGCCCTTATGGACCGCTTCGGTTTCGACGAGATCCAGGCGACCTACGTCGTCCAGATGCGCCTGGGTCAGCTCACCGGTCTCGAGCGTCAGAAGATAGACGACGAGATAGCCGCCCTTAACGAGAAGGTCGCGTATTACCGTGAGCTGCTCTCTTCCAGAGCCAACATCCTCGCCGTCGTCAAGGAGGAGGTCGGCGCCATCCGCGACAAGTATAAGGACGAGCGCCGCACCGAGATACAGAACGTCAGCGGCGAGGTCGACGACGAGGCGCTCATCCCGGTCGAGGACTGCGTGTTCACCCTCACCGGCATGGGCTACATCAAGCGCGTGACGACCGAGACCTACAAGTCGCAGCGCAGGGGCGGCAAGGGCATCAAGGGCATGACGCGCCGCGAGGACGACGTCGCCGAGCAGATGTTCACCTGCTCCTCACACGACTGGATAATGTTCATCACCGACAAGGGCACGGCTTACAGGCTCAAGGGCTACGAGATACCCTCCGGCAGCCGCGACTCCAAGGGCATGAACATAGTCAACCTGCTTCCCGTCGAGAGCGGCGAAAAGATCTGCACGATGCTCCGTATGCCCACGGTCGAGGACGGCAAGTTCCTGACTATGGTCACCCGCAGCGGCGTCATCAAGCGCACGCAGCTCGGGGAGTTCTCGAATATCCGCCGCAACGGCCTGCGCGCCATCGTGTTCAACGAGGGCGATATGCTCGTCGGAGCCGCCGTCACGAACGGTAACGACAGGATACTGATAGCCACCCGCAAGGGCAGGGCGGTCGCGTTCTATGAGGAGAACGCGCGCTGCGTCGGCAGGACGGCAAAGGGCGTCATAGGCATAAGGCTGCGCAAGGAGGACGACGAGGTCGTCGGCTTCACGGTGCTCAGCGACGAGTATCCCGTGCTCACCGTTTCCCGCACGGGCTTCGGCAGGCTCACGCCCGCGTCGGATTACCCGCTGCACGGCAGAGGCACCGGCGGTCAGATCAACTACCACGTCGAGAAGAACGGCGACGTCGCTTTCGTCGGCACGGTCGACCCGGCGCACGACCTCATCATGATCTCCTCCGACGGCATACTCATCAGGCTGCGCGCCGACAGCATCAACGTCCATTCGCGCGTCTCCAAGGGCGTCAAGGTCATGAACGTCCGCAGCGGCGAGTACGTCGCGACGGTAGCCGAGACGGAAAGGGAAGAGGAGCAGCCCGCGCCGGAGGACGCCGACGACGTTTCCGACGATCCCGAAAATACCGAAAATACCGAAAATACCGAAAATCCCGTGACTGCGGAAACTCCGGAGGATACGGCGAGCGGGGAGTAATCCGCTTCGCCCGCGGGCAAAAGCGCCCGACATAGCCGGCAGCATCATCTCTTAGGGTAAGGGGAGTCGAACCCGAATCGCCTTTGGCCGGGTCTTTTTGGCTCTTTGGCGCTCTTCATCCTTGCTTTGCGTCAGCAAAGCGGCGTCTTCAGAGCACAAAATAGCTCAACAATACCTTGACCAAAGGTGCGAAGCAGTTTTTCAGAGGCAGATTTTTTTCAAGACAACGAAGCTGCCGCAGATAATACTGTCGTATTATCAAGGTAGATGAGGCAGTATTGGGGAAAAGATGCTCTGAAAAACCGTTTTGTGTTCAACTCCCCTTACCCTAAGTACCTGCTTTTTCCGGTTTTTGATCTTCAATTATTACCGCCGCGTGCTTCGCGGCGGTTTTTTGCGCCGTGTCGGATAAAAACGGCGGACCGGTTTGATGCGGGTTTTACCCTGCGGGCATCTTGCGCGGTCCTGAATAATATGCTATAATCAAAATAATGATCAATGCGATACAGTTTCTCAAGGAGGAATACTTGTGAAAAAGACGATAAACGTCCGGCGCAAGGCTTTTTGTGTTCTGTTGAGCGCGTTCATGCTCGCGGGACTTATCTTTGCGGTGGGGCTGCCCACGGCGCTTGCCGCGTGGAACGGGTCCACTCCCGGCTCACAGCCGTCGACGTTCACGGTCAGCGGCAACAACTACTATATCAACGACGAACAGGCGCTTGCGTGGTTCGCGAAGACCGTTACATCCGGTACGACCTATTCCGGGAAAACGGTCTACCTCAACGCGGACCTGAACATGAACAACTCGACGTTCGACGGTATAGGAACTTCGGGAAAGTCATTTTCCGGTTCATTCCAGGGGCAGGGAAAGACGATAAGCAATTTGAAGATCTACCGTTCGGGCGACTCGCGCGCGGCGCTTTTCAACTCGTTGACAGCCGGCGCTACGGTCAATAACCTCAAGCTTACGAATGTAAACGTCAGCTCATCCGGTTCGGGCGGCGGTTGGCACTCCGCGGTAGTATCCAAGGTCGAAAGCGGCAGCGCGACGACAACGGTCTCCAACATCACCGTGACCACGGCGACCATCACCGGCTCGGATCAGAACGGCGGCGTGGTTGCTTACGGTCAGTCGCCGCTGAATATTTCCAACTGCACCGTCACGGGGCTCACCATAACCGCGACCGACGCCAATGCGGGCGGCATCGTGGGTATTTCGGACAAGGTGCTCACCGTGTCCAACTGTACAGTCAGCGGCAATATCAGCGGTACCGTCCGCGTGGGCGGCATCGTCGGCAAGACCGAAGCTTCCGGCAACAGCATCAGCGGCTGTACCTTCTCCGGCTCCGTTTACGCCTCCGCGGAAAGCGCGGGCGGTATCATGGGCAACCTCAACAACACGGGCACGACGTCCATCGCCAACTGCACGAACAACGGTACGGTCAGCGGAAAATATGAAGCAGGCGGTATCCTCGGCTACGCGAAAGGAAAGGTCACGTTCAGCAACTGCAGGAATAACGGCGCGATCACCGGCAGAAACGATACGGATTCCAAGACGCTCGGCTGCGCCGCGGGTATCCTCGCGAACAGCTCCGATACCGGCGGTCACAGCTTTACCGACTGCGTCAACACCGGCACGATCACCGGCAAACGCTGCACGGGCGGTATAGTGGCGGACGCCGTTGACGACGGCGGCGCGGCGCCCTCGTTCACCCGGTGCTACAACCTCGGCAATGTCACGGATTCGGCGGCAAGAGCCGGCGGTATCGCCGCGTGGTGCGACGCGTCCGGTCAGGAAGTATTCCAGTACTGTATGAACTTCGGCGTGATCAAAGGCGCGTCCTGCGTGGCGGGTATCGCCTGCGTCGGCGATGACGACGACAGCGGCGTGGCGAAATTCTACCGCTGCGCGAATTTCGGCGAGGTCTATAAGCAGGGCAGCGGATCCATCAACGATTTCGGCGGTATCACCGGCCTGATGAGCGACAGCGACAACTCCGTTATCGACGAGTGCTTCAACCTCGGATATATCCATTCCGACAACAAGGCGTATTCCGTGGGTGGCATCGCCGGCTCGAACGCGCGCGTTACGAACAGTTTCAACGGCGGAAATATCTCTACGGCGAACCACGTAGCGGGCATCATCGGCTACGGCGGAAAGATCACCAACTGCTATTCTTACGGTACGCCGTCCAATACCGGCAACCATCTTTATAAGCTGCGCGACGGCGCGCACGGCGGCAGCTCCTCCAACAGTTTTTATCTGAGCAGCGTTCCCGGGACCGCCAACAGCGGAGAAACATCCAAGACCGCCGCGGAGCTTAAGGAACTCGCCGGTACGCTCGGCTCGTCCTTTGTCAAGGATACGTGGGGCGTCAACAGCGGATACCCGATCCTCAAATGGTGGCGCGACAACTATTTCAAATTCCCCGTTCAGCTTATCGACGGCTCGACTAACGTGATCAATTCAACCTATAATTATAACGCGAGCTTTACTGCTCCGGTCCGCAGCAAGACCGGTTATACCTTCAACGGGTGGTATACCGCGTCCTCCGGCGGCAGCAGGGTCTGGGGACCCTCCGCCACGACGGTCACCGCGGGAGTTACCTCGCCTTTGAACACCTGCGCCATGACGTGGAATACCGGCGCTAACCGTCCCAACGTCCTGCCGGGTACCAACCCGCTCAAATATTACGCGCAGTATACTATCAACACCTACGCCGTCACCTTCTCAAAGAACGGCACGGGCTATACGAACACGACGCCCGCGACTTCGGTCAATCACGGCGGCAGCGTGAGCTTCACGGTGACCCTCGCGACGGGTTACACCAACAGCCCCAACCCGACCGTGACGGCGACGAACGGAACGGTATCGGCGAGCAAGAGCGGAAATACGATCACGTACACGGTATCCAACATCACCTCCGCGACTTCGATCAGCGTGGGCGCGGCGACTATCAACAGCTATACCGTCACGTTCAAGGACGGTTATACCGGCGGGACTCTGAAGACCGAACAGGTCAACCACGGCTACGCGGCGAGCGCGCCGACTCCCGCCTCGTATCACGCGATCGACGGCAATAACGAAAAACACATGAAGTTCACCGGCTGGGACAACGCGTTCGGCAGCGTCACCGGTCCCCTGACCGTTACCGCGCAGTACGCGCAGGAGGATCACGGCTTCGGCGCATTCGCGAGCGTCAACGGCAACGATCACGCGCGCACGTGCGCCGACTGCGGCTATGTCCGGACCGAAGCGCACGCTTGGGAGTGGATAACCGATACTGCCGCGACCTGCGGGACCGCCGGCGTCAAGCACGAGAAGTGCAAGAACTGCGACGCCGTCCGTAACGAGAACACGCCGATCGAAGCTACGGGCGAGCATGAGTTCGAGTGGGTGATCGATACCGAAGCGACCTGCGGAACCGCCGGCGTGAAGCACGAGAAGTGCAAAAACTGCGACGCCGTCCGTAACGAAAACACACCGATCGAAGCCACCGGCGAACATGAGTTCGAGTGGGTCGTCGATACGGAAGCCACCTGCGGCGCGGCGGGCGTCAAGCACGAGAAGTGCAAAAACTGCGACGCCGTCCAGAGCGAGAATACGCCGATCGACCCGACAGGAGACCACACCTACGGAGAAGACGACTGGACGGATCAGATTTTCGCCGACTGCGGCAACGCAGGCAATATCGGCTACTTTACCTGCTCCGTATGCGGTCAGCGTTTCGATCAGGAAGGCACCCTTCTCACTGACGAAGATATCGTGATACCCGCCACCGGCGACCACGATTATGACTGGATCGTCGACGAGTATCCCGGCTGCTATACCGAGGGTAAGAAGCATCAGGTCTGTTCCGTCTGCGGAGACGAGCAGGCATGGGATACACCCATCCCCGCGGCGCACGAGTTCGACGGCTGGAACGAGCCCGTCGCCCCGAGCTGCGGCAGCGACGGCACGGTCGGGTATCAGCACTGCCACGTATGCGGCGATGATTTCGACGCTGACGAAAACAAGCTCGATACCATCTTCGATCCCGCCACCGGAAACCATGAGTTCGAGTGGGTCGTCGATACCGAAGCCACCTGCGGCGCGACCGGCATCAAGCACGAGAAGTGCAAGAACTGCGACGCCGTCCGTAACGAGAACACGCCGATCGAAGCCACCGGCGAACATGAGTTCGAGTGGGTCGTAGATACGGAAGCCACCTGCGGCGCGGCGGGCGTCAAGCACGAGAAGTGCAAAAACTGCGACGCCGTCCGTAACGAGAACACGCCGATCGAAGCCACCGGCGAACATGAGTTCGAATGGGTCGTCGACACCGAAGCTACCTGCGGGACCGCCGGCG
>JAFRXS010000095.1 GCA_017443405.1 Clostridia bacterium
GCCAGAAGCTTGTCGAATTCATCGGGCAGAGCTACGTTGGCAAACTCATCCATTACGAAGTGAACGTGAACGGGCAGTCTGCCGCCGTGAACCATATCCTCCTGATAATATAGCTGCTGGAAAAGCTGCGTGTAGAGCATACCGATAATGAAGTTGAAGGAGCTGTCGTTATCGGGGATCACAGCAAACACAGCGGTTTTCCTTTCACCTATGGTCTCAAGCTCCAGCGTATCCATCTGCGTAATGCTTGCGAGAGAGGAAAGATTGAATTTTTCCAGTCTTGCCATCAGCGTGATCTGAATGGATTTCAGCGTCTTTGCGGAGCCGCTGTGATACGCGTGATAATACTTCAACGACACGTGATCGGGGTCTCTTGCCTCTAATAGCTGAAACAGCATATCGAGCGTGCTTGTTCCTGTATGCTCTTCATCGTCGTCAATGGCTCCCGCGCGGATCATATCCAGCACCATTGAGAAGTTTTGTTCTTCAACAGGCGCCTCATAGTGTAAATAGAACATGATCGCTAATAACAACATCATCGCTGCCTGATCCCAAAACGGGTCCTGCGATTGAGAGCCCTTCGGCGTTGTGTTCTTGAACAGGTTCGTGACAAGACGCTGAATATCATTATCCGTGCGCAGATACATAAAGGGGTTATAGCAATCCGATCTGTCCATGTCGATAAGGTCGATCACCTTGATCGTATAACCCTTTTCTTTCAGAAGATTACCCGTATCGCGCAGCAGCTCGCCCTTGGGGTCCAGCACAACATAGGACGTGTTCGCCTGCATAATGTTCGGCTTGGCGTAAAACCTTGTTTTACCGGAGCCGGAGCCGCCGCAGACAAGGACGTTCAGATTGCGCCGGTGTTTTCTTCCGTCCAGTCCTATCGCGGTGTGCTGCGTCAAGACCTTGTTCATCATTTTGTCCTTATCCTCATACTTCTTCCGCAGGGCTTCCGCGTCACCCCACTGTGCGGAACCATGTTCCTCGCCGCGGCGGTAATTCTTTGCCGTCAAAAGATAGATCCCGATTCCGATCACATACGCTCCGATAAAAATGAGGACAGCTTTTACACTGTCCTCACAGAAGGTAACGTGAAACGGTTTCGCTATGGCGTCGGGAAATTCCATAAAGATCGCTTTCAGACCGCCGCCGAAAAACGGTGCGATTAGCAGCGCAAGCCAGATTACCGGAATCAGCCCCGACGCGTAAAGGATAAGGTTGGATTTGGAAAAGCGGTTATTTCTCACATCTCAGTTCACCTCCGTAGTATAGGAAAGATCCTTCTTTTTACCGTTCGCCGCGGTCAAAGTATTTCCGGCGCTCCTTGCGCGGTTTCCGGTCAATCAGGTAAAGAAGCAATCGGTCTACGTCCTCCGTCGGACGCTCATCCTTCAACAGCAGATTGCGAAACTCGTTCATGCCGTTGATGAGAAGATTGTGGTCAAAAGGTTCAAGCGTAAAAGAGACGCTTTCTCTGCTTGCCATACCTTTTACCTCGCTTCTCTGCTTTTTGTTTCCAGCGCCTTGCCGATCACAGCGGACATATTGTTTGCTTCCGTGCGAAGCTCTCTGAGCGCGGCGCGGACGGCTTTCGGCTCCATTTCCGCGAAGGGACTTTCCTTGGGGAGTGAGGGCGGCGATACGTCGTTGCGCTTGCAAAGAATATATGAGACGGCGATGATATGAAACTCGCTGCTCGGAACTTCCTGCGTCGCGGCTCGTGCCTTGGCGATCTCAGGGGTCAGCGCGCGGAAGATTTCGTCTGCGGTCATGCCCTGCCGCACGGAAATGGTTTTGGTGTCGGGGGAATACAGGGCGTTCGTCCCTTCGGGAAGATCGTTATTGATCCGCATTTCGACCGGGGAGGTCTTTGTTAAAGCCTTAATAAGCTGCTTCGGATCGACGTCTCTTTTGTGAACGGGCTTCGGCTCCGCGGTGGTTTGCGAAATATCGAAAACCTTCTTCGGCTCATAGCTGACGCCCTTTGAGCCGTCCGCCTTCGCGTATTCTCTCGGCTCCATGATCGTGATGCCGTGTTCGCCCTTCTTGATGCTCGCTTCGTGCGATTTCCAGTAATCAAAATCGGCGAGGCGGGTAGCGGTCGGCATCTGCTCGGTGATCAGGATCGCGTTGGAGACGGAATACCGGTCGAAGCGGCTGATTACGTCAAGCAGCGTGGTAAGTGCGGCGGGATCGGA
>JAFRXS010000096.1 GCA_017443405.1 Clostridia bacterium
CTTCTGTGCGACCTTCTCTACAAAGTCGTCGACCCGCGCATCAAATACGATTAAGGAGGCAGGGCGATGAAATACGAGAAAAGAACCAATAAATCGAAGCTCGCGAAGAACAATCCGTTGCTCTCGCACTACGATCCCGATATCGTTCCGAAAAAGAACCCGCTGAGCCTCCAGCTCAACGTCGCCAAGTTCCAGAAGGCGACCGACGAGCAGAAGCGTCAGCAGGACGTCATGAGCAAGAGCACGACGTTCTTCAAGGACGGCATGCGCAAGCTGATGAAGAACCCGCTCGCGGTCATAAGCCTCGTCTTCATACTGATCATAGTGCTGACGATAATCTTCGCGCCGTTCTTCATTCCTTATAAGTACGACGAGATCCTCTCCGTCAACGGCGTGCGCGACAAGGGCGCGAAGAACCTCGCTCCGTTCACCTACAGCCAGATGGAGCAGAAGTTCATCGATGAAGGCGGGGAGCGTTTCCCGCATATCTTCGGCACGGACGAACAGTGCCGCGACTACTTCATAAGAGTCATCTACGGCACGAGGGTATCCCTCGCCGTCGGTCTGTTCGCGAGTCTGGTCGTTCTTGTCATAGGACTCATCTACGGCAGCGTTTCGGGCTACGTCGGCGGCAAGACGGATATGATAATGATGCGCATAGTCGACATCATCTATTCGCTGCCCGACATGCTCATGATAATCCTCTTGTCGGTCGTCCTGCAGCAGGTCCTGTCGTTCAGGCCCGGCAGCTTCCTCGACAAGCTCGGCTCGAGCATGATCTCGCTTTTCATAGTGTTCGGTCTTTTGTACTGGGTCGGCATGGCGAGGCTCATCCGCGGTCAGATACTCTCCATCAAGGAGAACGACTTCATCCTCGCCGCCAAGGCGACGGGCGCGTCGTCCGGCAGGATAATCCGCCGCCACATCATCCCCAACTGCATCTCGGTCATCTTCATTTCGACCGCGCTCCAGATACCCTCCGCGATCTTCACCGAGAGTTATCTGTCCTTCGTCGGTCTGGGCGTGCAGAAGCCGATGCCCTCTCTGGGCTCGCTTGCCAACGCCGCGCGCGAAGGTCTGCAGTCCTATCCGTACAAGCTCGTGTTCCCGGCGATAATGATCTGCCTTATCGTCCTGTCCCTTAACCTTCTGGGCGACGGGCTGCGCGACGCGTTCGACCCGAAGCTGAAAAAGTGAGGTGTGAGATGGCTGACGAACAAAGGCTTCTGAGCGTGCAGCATCTCTGCACATCCTTCTTTACCGACAACGGCGAGGTCCACGCGGTCAACGACGTGAGCTTCGACCTCGACAAGGGCAAGATACTCGGCATAGTCGGCGAGTCCGGCAGCGGCAAGAGCGTCACCGCTTACACCGTCATGCAGATACTCGCGGACACCGCCAAGGTCAGGTCCGGTCACATATTCTTCAGGGGCGAGGATCTTCTTACCTGGCCGGAGCGCAAGATGCGCGCCTTCCGCGGCAAACGCTGCTCCATCATCTTCCAGGACCCGATGACGAGCCTCAACCCCGTTTTCACCATCGGCTACCAGCTCTGCGAGGCGATACGCCTTCACACCGACCGCAAGGGCGACGAGGTCAAGGCGCGCGCGATCGAGATGCTGCGTCTTGTCGGCATCAACGACCCGGACAAGAGGCTCAAACAGTATCCGTTCGAGCATTCCGGCGGCATGCGTCAGCGCGTCATGATCGCGATGGCGCTCGCCTGCGAGCCCGACATCCTTATAGCCGACGAGCCGACGACGGCGCTCGACGTCACGATCCAGGCGCAGATACTCGAGCTCATGCAGGACCTGCAGAAGCAGCTCGGCATGGCGATAATCCTCGTCACCCACGACCTCGGCGTCATCGCCGAGATGTGCGACGAGATAATCGTCCTCTACGGCGGCAGGGTCTGCGAGCGCGGCACCGCCGACGAGATATTCTATAACCCCTGCCACGAATACACTAAGGGTCTGCTGCGCAGCATCCCGAGCGTTTCGACGATGTACGAAAGGCTCGTGCCCATATCCGGCACGCCCATCAACATGCTCAACCTCCCGAAGGGCTGCGCCTTCTGCACCCGCTGCGACGAGGCGATGCAGATATGCATAGAGTCCGTGCCCGACGAGCTGGTCATCAACGAGAACCATAAGGCAGCTTGCTGGTGCAACGTGCGCGACAGGAAAGCGAAGGAGGCGAGCGCCGAATGAGCGAGGAACTTCTGAGAGTAGAGCATCTCAAACAGTATTTCCCGATCCGCTCGGGCTTCAAGACTCTGCAGCTCAAGGCTGTCGACGACGTTTCCTTTACGATAAACGCGGGCGAGACGCTCGGCCTCGTCGGCGAGTCCGGCTGCGGCAAGACCACGGTCGGCAGGTCGGTCCTGCGGCTTTACAAGCCAACGGGCGGCAAGGTCATATTCGACGGCACCGAGGTCACCGACCGCAACATCAAGGGCATGCGCCGCAGGATGCAGATGGTCTTCCAGGACCCGTATTCCTCCCTCGACCCCAGAATGAAGGTCGAGAACATCATCGGCGAGCCGCTCGACGTCCACGGGCTGTACAGCTCGAAAGAGGAGCGCCGCGAAAAGGTCCTGAAGCTCATGGAGCTCGTCGGGCTCAACGCGGAGCACGCGACCCGCTACGTCCACGAGTTTTCCGGCGGTCAGCGTCAGCGCATCGGCATAGCCCGCGCTCTGGCGGTCGACCCGTCGTTCATCGTCTGCGACGAGGCTGTTTCCGCGCTCGACGTGTCGATACAGGCTCAGGTCATCAATATGTTCGAGGACCTGCAGAAGCAGCTCGGCGTCGCCTATCTTTTCATCGCCCACGACCTGCTCGTCGTTCAGCACATCTCCAAGAGGATCGCGGTCATGTACCTCGGCCACATCGTGGAGGTCGCCGATTCCTACGAGCTCATGTCGTCCCCGATACACCCCTACACCGAATCGCTTCTTTCCGCCGTTCCCATCCCCGACCCGAAGACGGCGCGCAACATGAAGCGCATCGTGCTCGAGGGCGACGTCCCCAGCCCGCTGAAAATGCCGAGCGGCTGCCCGTTCAGAACGAGGTGCCGCTACTGCACGGAGCGCTGCGCCGCCGAAACGCCGGAGCTCACCGACCGCGGCAACGGCCACTTCTGCGCCTGCTGGGAAAAATAAGGAGATATTTCTCCCCCTATTCTCGATAATTTGACATGAGGAGGCGTAGAGCCGCCGACTTGTCGGATTAAATACACATTATTGGAGGAACAATAATGAAGAAAATTCTTGCTATCGTTCTTGCCGCTGCCCTGATCTTTACTCTGGCTTCCTGCGGCAAGGGCGGTACCGAAGAGCCGGCCACCACAGCGGCTCCCGTCACCGACGCTCCCATCTCTGCCGACGCTACGGCGGAAGAGCTTGTCGGCGCCGATTACGTCGACCCCGTCAAGGGCTGGGACAAGTACAACGAGCTCATCTCGCAGATCAAGTCCAGCACCGATTACGCGGAGCGCGTACAGCTGATGCATGACGCCGAGGACATCCTTATGTCCAACTTCTGCGTCATCCCCATCTACTACTACAACGACATCTATCTGCAGAAGGATTACGTCGACGGCATCTACTCCAGCCTGTTCGGCACCAAGTTCTTCATGTACACCACGATGTCCAACGGCGCGACCACGCTCAAGCTGAACCTCGCTTCCGAGCCCGATCATCTTGATCCCGCGCTCAACAGCTCCGTCGACGGCGCCTGCCTCGCGGCCAACTCTTTCTCCGGCCTGTATACCTACAACGCCGAAGGCAAGACCGAGCCCGCCTGCGCGACCGGCTACGAAGTCAGCGAAGACGGCCTGACCTATACGGTCAAGCTCCGCGAAGGCCTTAAGTGGTCCGACGGTTCCGACCTCACCGCAGAGGATTTCGCGTACTCCTGGAAGCGCGCTGTCGCTCCCGAGACCGCTGCCGACTACGCTTACATGTTCGCCGGTTTCGAGGGCTATGACGAAGAGACCAACGACATCAACGTCGAGGCCGTCGACGCCACCACCCTCAAGTTCGTCCTCACCGCTCCCTGCGCTTACATGGAAGACCTCATGGCTTTCCCGACCTTCTTCCCCGTAAAGAAGGAAGCTGTTGAGGCCGGCGGCGACGAGCCCGGCGCATGGGCCAACGAGGCCGGTTTCGTTTCCAACGGCGCTTACGTCTGCACCGGCTGGAACCACGAGACCTCTATGACCTACGAGAAGAATCCCAACTGGTACGACGCGGACAAGGTCACCGTCGAGAAGCTTGAGTTCATGCTTTCCGCCGATGATACCGCCATCTACGCCGCTTACAACGCCGGCAACATCGACTTTGCCGACACGGTTCCCACCGACGAGGTCAAGAACCTTCTCGACAACCCCGAGTTCAAGATCATCGACAACCTCGGCACTTACTATGCCGCCTTCAACTGCAAGAGCGATCTCTTTGCGGGCAAGACCCCCGCTGAGGCCGCCTGCATGAGAAAGGCTCTCTGCATCCTCATCGACCGTGACTACATCACGGAGAACATCGGCCAGACCGGCCAGGTCGCCGCTAACTCCTACATCCCGCTCGGCATGGCCGACGGCAACGGCGGCGTGTTCAAGAGCGACAAGACCGTCGGTTACTTCGACGCCGAAGGCACCAACAAGGATCATGCCGCCACTCTTGAGACTGCCCGCACCCTTCTTAAGGCCGCCGGCTACAAGTTCGGCGACGACGGCAAGCTTTCCGCCGAGACCCCGATCTCCCTTAAGTACCTCACCAACGAGAGCACCGGTCACGTTGCCATAGCCGAGGCTATGCAGCAGGACTTCGCCGAGATCGGCGTTGAGATGAACATCCAGACCATGGATTGGAACGTGTTCCTTGATGAGCGCAAGCAGGGCAACTTCGACTTCGCTCGCGAGGGCTGGCTCGCCGACTTCAACGATCCCATCAACATGCTTGAGATGTGGATCACGAACTCCGGCAACAACGATTGCCAGTTCGGCAGAGTCGACACCGAGGCCGCTGAATAATCCCGTTTAACGACGGTATTATCGCGTCCGACGAAAACTCATAAAGGTACCGCGCCCGAAAAGGGCGCGGTATTTTTTGCGACTGCGCGGCGCGCTGCGCCGCTGCCGTCGCAGCGATATTTGCCCTGACGGGCAAGTGATATTGCCTGCGGCAGTGATATGCGCTTTGCACGTGATATGTGCCTTCGGCACGTTGAGGGCGGGCTGTGCCCGCACCTGTAATAAAATACTCGCCGTTCCGTGAAGAACGGCGAGTATGTCATTTCGAGCAGCGATATATCATTCAGAGCGCTGCTCCCTGTATTTCTCGATATCCCTCTGCCTGATCTCGGCGCGGCGGATCTTGCCGCTGATGGTCTTCGGCAGGGAGTCGACGAACTCGATGACCCTGGGGTATTTGTATGGCGCGGTGTTGAGCTTGACGAAGGTCTGCAGCTCCTTGATAAGAGCCTCGGACGGCTCGTAGCCCTTGCTGAGGACTATCGTCGCCTTGACCTTGAAGCCGCGAACGTCGTCGGGTACGCCCGTGACCGCGCATTCAAGCACCGCGGGGTGCTCGAGCAGGGTCGACTCGACCTCGAACGGACCTATCCTGTAGCCGGAGGACTTGATTATGTCGTCGTTGCGCCCGACGTAGCAGAATCTGCCGTCCTCGTCGCGGTAGGCGGTGTCGCCGGTGTGGTACCAGCCGCCGCGGTAGGCGTATTTCGTGTCCTTCTTGTTCCAGTTGTAGCTGACCATAAGCCCGCAGGGGCGCAGCGTGGGCTTCGCCCTGATGCAGATCTCGCCGACGGAGCCGCGAGTCACGTCGTTGCCGTCCTCGTCGAGGATGCGCACGTCGTAGCCGGGGGAGGGAAGTCCCATCGCGCCCGGGGTGGGCTCGGTCCACGGGTAAAGGGTCGAGATGCTGCAGGTCGTTTCCGTCTGACCGAAGCCCTCGTAGATCTTGAGGCCCGTAGCGTCGTACCAGCGGTTGAATATCTCGGGGCTGAGCGCCTCGCCCGCCGTGCAGCAGTGCGTGATCGAGCTGAGATCGTAGTCGCCCACATGGCACAGCAGCATCATGCGGTACATGGTCGGCGGAGCGCAGAACGTAGTGATCCTGTACTTTTCGAGCTTCGAGAGTATGTCGCCGCCCTCGAATCTTTCGAAGTCGTAGACGAAGACCGCCGACTCGCCGAACCACTGACCGTAGAACTTGCCCCACAGGGATTTGAGCCAGCCGGTGTCGGAGATCGTGAAGTGCAGACCGCCGTCGACCACTCTGTGCCAGAAAACGCCGGTGATGATGTGCCCGAGCGGATAACGGAAATCGTGCGTTATCATCTTGGGATAACCCGACGTGCCGGACGAGAACGCCAGAAGCATGACGTCGGTCGCTACGGTGTGCTGGTCGTCGTCCTCGTCGGGACGCTCGAACTCGGCGCTCTGCTTCTCAAATTCATCCTCGAAATCTATCCAGCCCCTTCCGGCGCGCTTATGCCCCAGGACGAATTTATACTTTACCGTTTCGTACTCGCCGTCGCCCTCGTCGAAATATTCCGTGCAGCTGCCGTGGTCGGTGATGACTACGGCGTTTATCTTGCCGACGTTGCAGCGGTAGACGTAGTCGCTCTTTTTGAGCATGTCCGTCGCCTGGCAGGCGATCGCGCCGATCTTGGCGAGGCCGAGCATGCAGAACCAGAAATAATAGCTGCGGCGCAGGACGAGCATGACTCTGTCGCCCTTTTTGAGCCCGTAGGAACGGAAAAGGTTCGCCGCCTTGTTGGACTCGGTCATCATGTCGCGGAAGGTGAAGCGTTTCTCGGTCCCGTCCGCGCCGACCCAGAGCATAGCGAGCTTGTCGGGCTTGGTGGTGCCGAGCTCGTCGACTATATCGTAGGCGAAGTTGAAATCGTCCTCGTAGGTGATGTGGTAATTCTCGGTGACGTCGCGGAAGGACGAGAAGCTGTCCCTGCTCCTGCCGAGGTATTTTTCGTAGATTGCTGACATATGGCGTCTCCCTGATGTTTACTTGAGGACGACGGCGATAAATTTCGCCGTGTCATCCAGAGCCTTTTCGGCGTGCGGGATCGAAGCGTCGAAATAGACGCTGTCGCCCTTGTTGAGTATATAGGATACGTCCCCTATGTAGAAAGCGATCTTGCCCGAAAGGATGTAGTTGAACTCCTGACCGTCATGCTCGTGCATCTCCGCCGCGTCGTCGGACGGCTCGACCGTCACGAGGAACGGCTCCGCCTTCTTGTTGCGGAAGGTGTACGCCAGATGCTTGTAGTCGTAGGCGTCCTCGCGCTTGATGGAGTAGCCCTTGCCCTTGCGGACGACGGAGCAGGTCGAGAGCCTCGGAGTCTCGCCGCTGATGAGGTCCTGTACGTCCACGCCGAGTATCGAGGCGCAGTTGAACAGCATCGAGAACGAAAAGTCGTTCTCGCCCATCTCATAGGCGGTGTACTGTTCGGGAGTTATGTCGAGACGCTCCGCCATTTCTTCGACGGATATCCCGGCTATGTCGCGCATCGTCGCGAGACGCTCGCCGATGTCCCTGAGTTGTTCTGTCATGTGTTACCTCCGGCAGGGCCGGTCGGACGGACGTTCATCCGTCCCCCCGGCATGATCTGGTGTTTCAGTCTTCGTAATCGTAGCCTATCTTTATCGCTCTGAGGTCGTTCGCCAGAAGCTGCGGCTTGTTGGCTTTCACGACCTTGCGGAAAGCGGCCTCGGTGTTCTCGAGCGAAACGACGCCCGTGCGGCGTATCATCGCGCCCATGAGGATGATGTCGGCTCCGCCCCTGAGGTTTTCGTCCTCGGAGCAGATAGCCGTCGCGGGAAGGTAATAGGCTTTGACGTCGGTCCTTTTTACCTTGCGCTCGATGAGCGAGGAATCGACGAAGATGTAGCCGCCGGGCTTGACGGCGTCCTCATACTTGTCGAGCGAGGGGAGGTTCATCGCGATGAGGATGTCGGGATTCGCGATTATCGGCGAGCCTATCGGCTTGTCGCTGATCGTGACGGAGCAGTTGGCGGTGCCGCCGCGCATCTCGGGGCCGTAGGACGGGAGCCACGCGACCTCTTTATTCTCGATGAGCGCCTCGTGGGAGAGGAATTTGCCGGCGAAAAGGATGCCCTGACCGCCGAAGCCCGCAATAAGGATCTGTGTAGTCATCTTTCAGCCCTCCTGCGCGTAGCGGTCTTTGTAAACGCCGAGCGGATAGTAGGGGATCATCTTCTCCTCGACCCAGTCCAGCGCCGCCTGCGGCGTAAGTCCCCAGTTCGTCGGGCAGGACGAAATGACCTCGATGAGACTGAAGCCCTTGCCCTCGACCTGATACTGAAAAGCCTTCTTTATCGCCTTTTTCGCGTTACGGACGTTCTTGACGTTGTTGACGGCGACTCTTTCGAGGTAGGTCGCGCCGTCGACCTGAGAGAGCATCTCGCAGATCTTGACGGGGTAGCCGCAGAGGTTGACGTCCCTGCCGTAGGGAGAGGTCTGCGTTACCTGCCCGGGCAGCGAGGTCGGCGCCATCTGGCCGCCGGTCATGCCGTAGATCGCGTTGTTGATGAAAATGACGGTGATGTTCTCGTTCCTTGCGGCGGAATGTACCGTCTCGGCGGTGCCGATGGAGGCGAGGTCGCCGTCGCCCTGGTATGAGAAAACTATGTGATCGGGGAGCGACCTTTTGACGCCGGTCGCGACCGCGGGGGCTCTGCCGTGAGCCGCCTCGATCATGTCGCAGCGGAAATAATTGTAAGCCATGACGGAGCAGCCGACGGGCGCGATGCCTATGGTCCTGCCCTCGATGCCCAGCTCGTCGATCGCCTCCGCTACGAGGCGGTGGACTATGCCGTGCGTGCAGCCGGGGCAATAGTGAAGGGGCACGTCCGTGAGCGCGTGGGGCTTCTGGAATACAACAGCCATTATTCTGCGCCTCCTGTCTTTCTTGCTTCTTCGATCGTATCGAGGATGTTGCGCTCGGTCGGTATCATTCCGCCGACGCGGCTGCACAGCAGAACGGGTCTGCGGCACCTTTCGGCAAGCTCGATATCCTCTATCATCTGACCCATTGACATCTCGACGGAAACGAAGGCCTTGCAGCTGTCCGCCGCGGCGGCGATGGCGTCCTTCGGGAATGGCCAGAGCGTGACCGGCCTTATCATGCCGACCTTCACGCCGTTGGCGCGCGCGGTGTCGACCGCGTTCTTCGCGACCCTGGATGCGATGCCGAACGCCACGACGCAGAGGTCGGCGTCGTCCATGCGGTAGGACTCGTACATCGCCTCGTTCTTTTCTATCTCCGCGTAGCGGGCGAAACGGGCGATATTCTGATCTTCAAGCTCCTCGGGCTGCAGGCACAGCGAGTTCACGATGTTGTGCTCGCGTTTCATTTCCGTGCCGGTCGTCGCCCAGGGCTTTTCGTAATCTGTGACTTCGCCGAGGTCGAGCGACACCGGCTCCATCATCTGGCCGACGGTGCCGTCGGCGAGTATCATCGAGGTCATGCGGTACTTGTCGGCGAGGTCGAAGCCCTTGAACGTAAGGGAGACCATCTCCTGCACCGACGACGGGGCGAGGACTATCATCCTGAAATCGCCGTGACCGGCGCCGCGCGTGGCGTGGAAATAGTCCGACTGCGAGGGCTGTATGCCGCCCAGACCCGGGCCGCCGCGCTGGCAGTTGACGACGAGCGCGGGCAGGTCGCAGCCGGCGAGGTAGGAGAGGCCTTCGCTCTTGAGCGAGATGCCGGGGGAGGAGCTGGAGGTCATGACCCTCTTGCCTGTGGAGGCGACGCCGATGACCATATTGATCGCGGCTATCTCGCTCTCCGCCTGAAGGAAGGTGCCTCCTATCTTCGGCATTCTTTTTGACATATAAGCGGCTATCTCGGTCTGAGGTGTGATCGGATAACCGAAGTAGAAGCGGCATCCCGCCATTATGGCGGCCTCGGCGAGAGCCTCGTTGCCCTTCATTAGAACCTTTTCAGCCAAAACTATCCTTCCTTTCTTATTCTTTTTCAACCGTGATGACGCAGTCGGGGCACATCGTCGCGCAGAAAGCGCAGCCGATGCAGTCGCCCTCCTTGCCGGGGATGATGCCGGCGGGGTGATAGCCCTTGGCGTTTATCTTGTCGCGGCGCAGCTCGATTATATGCTTCGGGCACGCGTCGACGCAAAGGCCGCAGCCCTTGCAGGTGTTCTCAAGGAACGTGGTTTTGCCCACCATACGATTACTTCCTTTCGACGGTTATCTGTCTATGCCCTGACGGACGTAGACTTCGATCGGGAAAATGTTTTCTATCCTTCCTTCAAGCCGGGGGGCGACGCTCTTTTCGACCGCCGTCATGACAACGGGGAGCCCCGTCAGCTTTGACAGCCCGTTCGCGAACTCCGCGGAGCGAAGCACGTCGTCCGCCGTCGTCTCCTCTCCGAGATTGGAGTTGTTGACGATGCCCGTAAAGTCGATGCCCGCCGCCTGCTGCGTCTCTCTCATTATCACGGCGCAGTCCTCCGGCGTGGAGGTCAGCGGCCGGTACATGTTGACGACGAGCAGCATGCGGTAGTCGTTTTCGGCTTTTATGCCGGGGGCGTAGCGCCCCAGAGCGAGGGCGCCCCTGTCGTCCCCTCCGACGTCGATGACGGCTTTTACAGAGCGGTCGTCGATGAGCGAATATGCGTCGGCGGGGAGAGCGGGAAGGTCTACGTTCGATTCCGCGTAGTCGGAGGCGATAAGCCTTATGCCGTTTTCTTTGAGGACCTTTTCGGCGTCCTTAGTGCGGAAATACGGATTGACTATGTCGAGGTCGGCGATCGCCGTCGGGCCCGAGCGGCTCAGCGCCACGGCGTAATTGACCGCGACGTTCGTTTTGCCCGAGCCGTAGTGCCCGGCGAAAAGCGTGACCCGTTCGGTCGCTGTCATGAGTATATCAGTCGAGCACCGTGACCCAGCCGAACTTGTCCTCGAGCGTGCCGCCCTGGATGCCGGTGATGGTGTCGTAGAGCTTCTGAGAAACGGGGCCGATGCCGCCGCCGTTTATGGTCATGACGTCGTCCTTGTAGCGCAGCTTTCCGACAGGGGAGATGACGGCTGCGGTGCCGGTGCCGAAGCACTCCTCGAGAGCTCCTGTCTTCTGAGCCTCGATGAGCTCGTCGACGGAGATCTTGCGCTCCTCGACGGGCATGCCCCAGTCGCGGCAGACCGTCAGGACGCTGTTGCGCGTGATGCCGGGCAGGATGGAGCCGTTGAGCATCGGGGTGGTGATGACGCCGTTTATCTTGAAGAAGATGTTCATCGCGCCGACTTCCTCTATATACTTGCGCTCGACGCCGTCGAGCCACAGCACTTGCGAGTAGCCGTCGTTGTGCGCCTTGACCTGGGCGATCAGCGAAGCGGCGTAGTTGCCGCCCGTCTTGGTGTAGCCCATACCGCCGCGGACCGCGCGGACGTATTCGTCCTCTATCCAGATGCCGACGGGCGCGAGACCGCTCGAGTAATAGGCGCCGGACGGGGAGAGGATGATGAAGAATTTATAAGTCTTGGAGGGAGCGACGCCGAGGAACTCGTCGGTCGCGATGATGAACGGACGGATGTACAGCGAGGTGCCGGGGACGGTGGGGATCCAGTCCTCGTCGACCTTGACGACGGTCTCGATAGCCTGGACGAAATCCTCTACGGGGATCTGCGGGATGACGAGCCTGTCGTTGGAGTCGTTGGCGCGCTTGGCGTTCATGTCGGGGCGGAAGAGGCGGGCTCTGCCGTCCGCGCCGCGGTAAGCCTTGAGGCCCTCGAACATCTCCTGACCGTAATGGAAGACCATCGCGGCGGGCTCTATCTCAAAACTGCCGTAGGGGACGATCCTCGCGTCGTGCCAGCCCTGCCCCTCGGTATAGTCCATGACAAACATGTGGTCGGAGAATATCTTGCCGAAGCCCAGATTGTTCCAGTCGGGCTTTGCCTTGGGGGACGTTGTTTTTTCGATCCTGATGTTAAGCATTTTCGTTTCTCCTTTTTTTGTTTGATTTGCGAAAGCTAAAAAAACAGCCCCCGCAGAAAACTGCGGGGACGATAATAAATACCGCGGTACCACCCTGCTTGCCGAAAAACCGGCCGCTCACGCCGCCTGACAGCGGCCCGCCCTATAACGGAGGCATCCGTGACCGACTACACGCTTTCGTTTCGCCGGACCTGCTCGGGAAGGATATCGTTCGTTCTCCGATAACGGCTCGCACCAACCGCCGTCTCTCTGCATCTTTCAAACGGACGCGTTGTTTCCGTCAACGCATTTGATTAACAGTGATTGTATCACTCGAAAAATGAATTGTCAAGTACAAAAATATGAAATAATTTCCGTTCGGCGTAAAATCGGGTTCTCTGTATATTTTATCGTGTCATTTCAATCGTTTCGAACGTTTTTGAACGTTTTGAAAAAAAGGCTTGCATTTTAGTATCCGCTGTGTTATTATACTTCTGTTTCCGGGTGTGGCGCAGTTGGTAGCGCGCTTGACTGGGGGTCAAGAGGCCGTGAGTTCAAGTCTCGCCACTCGGACCAACCGCGAGTCCTTGTATATCAAGGGTTCGCGGATTTTTTATGCCACAAAAAAAGTCGGCGAATCGCCGACAGGTGTCCAATTAGTGTCTAATATTTATAACTTTGCGACGCGCTTTGCGTCATCGTCGCGCAGCTGCGACGTGAAGTGTGTGTAGATATCGAGAGTAACTTTTGAGCTGCCGTGCCCCATATAATGCTGCGCGCTTGGGAGGGAAAATCCTGCCTCGAAGAGCATGCAGCAGTAATTGTGCCGGAGGAAATGTTTGGTCACGGGCGTGTCGGGGCCGAGGGCGGCGGTGATAAACTTGCTCCAATGCCTGGTATGGACGTGCAGGGAGAGCGGACCGCCGTCGGTCGTGAATACGCGACCTGTTCGACGGCGACCGGGTCCACGAGGCAACGAGCATACATTTAGGATCAACGCTTGAGGGGACACTTGTTCATCTCCCGGGTTCCGCAACGGTATTTGTGAAAAACGAAAATGAGCTTGTCCGCGCTACACGAAAGGCTGATATCCTCAGCCGCGTACACAGCGCAGTCAAGCTCGTAGATAAAATAGCACAGGAAGACGCGGATGTCAAGAGCGAAAACGCAATAAAAGAGTCGCGCAAAGCAACAGATGACCTCGGGGCGATAATGTCCGAGGCGCGAATCGACGCGCTTATAAAGGACAGCGGCGCAGGGAAGCGTAAAGATTACGCGCGCAGATGGATAACGTCGATAAATCCAACGGACTTCATCAACCTCACGACGGGGAAAACGCAGGACAGAAGCGTCTTTGACCGAATGCCCGGAGAACGCGGCTCGACGGTAGATGAATACGACTACGTGCAGGGGCTTAAAGGACGATATCAGGTGGAGCAGACAGTCGGGAAAAAACAATGGACAAGACGACGAAAAAAGAGTAAAATCCAAGAAGAAAGGATCTTACTTCAACGAGGTCGAGACCAATTATCAGATTTGGGCAAACAGCAAAAGCACGCCTGCCGGATCGTTATTCAAGAGGGAAAACCGAAACAATACGACCTATTACATAATGTCCGAAGACGGCAATCCGCTACAGATAACACATCAGCAATACAATGAAGAAATAGGAGGCGCCATTGATGAATTCTTATCCGAAAGAAGAATTAAGGAAGGTGGTATACCTTCTTCAGGATATGGGAGTGCCGGAGGATTGGATCAAGGCAATGATCAGTCCGCTGGGGAATCGTCGAGAGGATCTGGAACATCTATACGAGGATCTGAAAAATATGGAGCCGGGGGACGATCCGACAGTATGGATCGGGAAGTATCTGGTTCCGGTACTGACGGACGGGAAGATGACGAGCCCGGGCTTCGACGCGGACGGGAATAGGGTGAAGAGAACGGACACGGAGGATTAAAAGCATCCCGCAAGTCCGACAACAAATTCCTCAAGACGGAGATACAGGAATCCAGGGAAAAGCTCGACGACGCGATTGACAGCATGGCTCTCGGAACGAAGACGAATTACGAGCCGGCGGAGAAGAGAGTCGACCGCGAGGAGCGCAGGACGCTGATGCTCAACTACAAGAGCGCGGCGTCGCAGGGCGTGAGAATGGCGGAGGAAGCGGTCGCCGAGATACTTGAGACCGATACGGTGCTCAAGGAGGCCCTCAGAGAGGCGCAGAGACAGACGAAACTGTCGAAGGATATCGGATACCGTCTGACGGCCGCGAGCGTAAAGAGGGCCGCTGACGCGCTCACAGAGGCACATCCGGAGATCACCGCGACGAAGGTGGCGTTCGCATCGGCGCTTTCGGGACTGTATAAGCTGATGATGGACGACAGATCGCTGCCGGGAGACGAAGCTCTTGAGCTCGCGTCCCAGGTCGCGAAGACCGCAACGGGAGACCCGTGGGGCGAGACGACCTTGGCGCAGCATGAGCTGGCGCAGGAGATACTCGGCAAGTATATCGATATCGGATATCAGCAGACGTTCGGCGACAAAGCAGACGAGAAGATCAGGGACCTGAAGGACAAAGCGCGCAAGGGGATCGCCAACGAGCGGGAAAAGAGTCGGCTCAAGCTCGCGGAAGCGAGGGCGGAGTACAAGAGAAAGCTGAAGGAGCAGCACTCGACCGACAGGGGCAAGTACGAGGAACGCCTCGGTGAGTACAAGGAGCATCACAAGGAGATGATGCACAAGAGGATCGAGCAGCACGCGAAGTCCAAGAGGATCGAGCAAATCAGGAAGCACGTGGCGGAGCTCCGCCGGAAGCTGACGAGTCCGACAGAGAAGAAGCATATCCCCGCGAACATGCTTAAGACCGTCATCGCCGCGCTGGATCTGTTCAGCGACCTCGACAATACCTCGCACGGCAAGGCGGTCAAGTACGCGCTGTCGGACATCAGCGACGCGTACCGGGACGCCATCGCAAAGCAGCTCGCAGCGCCGAATGAGGATCTGCTTGAGATCATAGACAATTTCAAGACCTCGCTCGGCGAGGAGGAGCGCCACATCAGGCAGCTCTCCGTCGACGAGATCGAGGGACTCTGGAAGGTCATCAGGGCGGTCGAAAAGTACGTCAGCGAGCAGAACAAGGCGCACAGCGAGATGCTGAACAGGCCTATCAGCGAGATGATAGACGACCTTCAGCGTGAAATATCCGGCAAGACCGTAAAACCGACGAGGCTCAATCCCGACGGTAAGGCCGCGAGGGCGAAGCAGACCGCGAAGTCGCTTGAGCTGCGCAACCTGAAGCCGGTATACTTCTTCCGTCGATTCGCGTCCGATACGATGGAGAAGCTCTTCTGGGCGCTGCAGAACAGCGAGCTGGGCTGGGAGCGCATAGCGCAGGAGGCGCAGCAGGCGAAGTGGGACGCGGACAGGGCGTACGACCCGAACAACCGGCTGTGGTACGAGCGCGGCACGAAGCCGAAGACGGTCACACTGGAGCTTGAGCGCGGCGACAAGATAACGCTGACGGCGCTGCAGGCCGCTTCGCTCTGGCTCATGGCGAAGGACGAAGGATGCCGTCTGACGGCCGCGAGCGTAAAGAAGGCCGCTGACGCGCCCGCGGCTGAATCGAAAACCCGCGGTTTTCAGCCGCCGCGCCTTTTTAAGAAGCGCTCAGCGCGGGGGCGCGCTCAAATATCTTTTTGAGCGTCACTTCTCTGCCGGCGTCGGAGGATTCGTGGAACGCGCACATGATGTCCAGTACGTGGAAGGTCTGGCGGCAGTTCGCTCGCGGTTCGCGGCCCTCGAGGATCGCGCCGCACATGTCCGCCACGCCGAGTCCGCGGCTGTTTTCGCAGTAGCCGAACGGGATCGGCACCTCTTCATAGCGGTTCCCGCCCTCGCGAAGAAGCTTTACCGGCCCGCCGAATCCGTTGGGGTCCGGCACGAGAATGCTTCCGCGGCTGCCGAAGACCTCTACGCACGCCTGACGGTCGTCGTACACGTCAAAGCTCGTCGTCAAAGTGCCGATGGCGCCGTTTTCGAACCGGATGAGTCCCGCGACGTGCGTGGGCACCTCCACGTCGACGAGCGTGCCGTAAAGCGGCTGCGACGTGATCAGCCGCTGCGGGAAGGTGATGCGGGCATAAGCCGAAACGCTTTTCGCGGGGCCGGCGAGGTTGACGAGGCAGGTCAGATAATATGGGCCCATATCAAACATCGGTCCGCCGCCTTTTTTATAGTAGAACGCGGGACCGGGGTGCCAGGATTCGTGTCCGCGGCAGCGCATTGAGGCGTTGACCGCCACTACGTCGCCGATCACGCCGTCGTCTATCAGCTTGCGGCAGGTCTGTATCCCGCCGCCCAGGAACGTGTCCGGCGCGCCGCCGAGCAGCAGGCCTTTTTCTTTGGCAAGAGCGACCTGCCGTTCGCCGTCCTCGCGGCATATCGCCAGCGGCTTTTCGCAGTAGGCGTGCTTGCCGGCGTTCAGCGCCATCAGATTGACGGGGCAGTGCTGATCCGGCGTCGTGATGTTGAGTATCAGCTCGATCTCGCCGTCCGCCATGAGCTCTTCATCGGTGAAATAGGCTTTTTTTATGCCGTATTCCTTCTGCGCCGCAAGCGCCCTTTCGGGGATAAGGTCGCAAACGGCGACCACCTCCGCTCTGTCGGCGAAGACGCCCGTCAGGTTTTTGAGGTAGATGCCGCTTATGTTGCCGCAGCCCACCACGCCTATCTTTATCCTTCTCATTCCGCGCGCCTCCTCAGTACATTTTCGCCGTGTTCGAATACTGCTCGGGGTCGGGCGTCCTCTCGCGGAAGATCTGCTTGCCCTCCGCCGCCCACAGCATGCCGCGGCGCATCATCTCGAGCGCCTCGGGGATGTCGAACACGTCGTTGTGATGCCCCAGGGAGTTGTAGTAGACTCTGCCGTGGCCCCAGCGCCTGGTCCACGCCACGGGTACGTCGACTTCGCCGTTGGCGGCGTGGTAATAGTTGACTACCGGATAGCGCGTCGTCGCGAGCACCTCGTTTGCGGGATCGACGTGTACGTAGTACTGCTCGGACCGGACGTCAAAATCCGCGATGCCATCGGTGAGGGGCGAGGAGCCCCTTTTTATATTCACGCGGTAAGGCGTGCCGTCGCCGCCCGGGTGCGACACCCACTGTCCGCCGGTCATGAACTGCCACTCCGTGTCGCTGCGGAAGGAATCGCACATGCCGCCGTGGCAGCCCGCGAGCCCCACGCCGTATTTGCCCACCGCCTCGGCGGCGGCGACGGACTGCTCGCGCGTGATGCTGCCCATGGTCCAGACCGGCACGAGCAGGTCGATGCCGTTGAGCGTCTCTCTGTCGTCCGAAAGGACCTCCAGCGTATCGAATACGGTCACCTCAAAGCCCTCATTGCGCAGGACGCCGGCAAAGCGTTCCGCTACCTGTACGGGCTCGTGGCCGTCCCATCCGCCCCTGATTATCCATGCTTTTTTCATAGTCAGTCCTCCTTTGATTGAACGCGGCGTTTCCGCGGGGCGGCGTCTGCCTCCGCTTTGAATAAAAGGTCCGCGGCGTTGTCGTAATGATCCGTCAGGTTTGTCCCGACGCCCGTCGGCGTGCCTGCCCGGCGCGAAGGACGTCGTTCCCCCCGAGTGCGCGCGGCGCGCGCGGCGGCGCATAAGAACACGACCGCCGCGGTCACCGTTTCGCCGACTCCGAGCGCGAGACCGACGTCGATATTAAGAACGTTGTTGATGAGATAGGTCGCGCCGAACGATACGCCGACCGCGACGGCGATGAGAAGTACGCGCGGCGGGACGCGGCAGACGGTGAGCCAGATCGCGGCGCCCGCTGAGATCATGAATACCGCGAGGCAGGCGGCGTAGGCGTACATGCGCCACTCGGCGCAGAACACGCGGTACAGCGGCCACAGCAGAGCCGCCATTATCAGCGGCGCGGCGACCGGCAGTATCCTTTTTGCAGAGCGGACGCCCCTTTTGCGGCGTGCGGCGACGGCGTTCAGCAGCGCGGCGGCGATGAGAAGCGCCGCGGGCAGCCACAGGGAGATAAGACGGACCGCTCTCAGCGCGCCGTAGCTGAAGCGCGCCTGCGAGCAAGCCTCGGGATAGGCGGAAAGGTCGCTTTTCCGGAAGACCGGACCGTGCTCCCATTCGCTCCCGCAGCCGACGCTCTCGCCGTCCGCGACGCCCGCCGAGGTGAAATCGCAGGGCTCGAACGCTATTGAGCCGGAGAGGGCGGGGGACCCGGGCAGCAGCGTGAAGTCGCGTCCGTCGGGATCGGCGAACACCGGATCGCCGATAAGGTCAAGCGTCATATATCCGCTGCGGTTCGCGTCCTTAAAGGAATACCTCGTCTTTTTTTCGTAATTCCCGGAATAGCCGTCGGAGCCGAAAACGTCCGCGCCGTTCGCCGTGTCCCAGAGCAGGTTGCCCGCCTCGGTGTAGGTCGCCTTCTCCGACACATCCAGCAGCACCGGCGCGTTGTCGGAACAGAAGATATTGCCGTAACAGTCGCAGGTGTGGTCCGTTTCGAGCCCGTCGCCCCGGCCGGGGTCGAACGCCGAGAGCTTGCAGAACGCGACGGTATTGCCCCTTATTATATGATCCTTGTTGTAGCCGCCGACGTTGATCCCGGTGGCAGCGCAGTCGTAGATGAGGTTTTGTTCTATCGTGAAATAGGAGCTCCCGGCGTCCGTGTAGATGCCGTTGCCGCCGTAATCGTTCACGCCGTGTCCGCGCGTGACGCTGTAGATGACGTTGCGCGCTATGACCGTGCCCTTCTGCTCGCCGAGAAGGTACATCCCGCCGAGGTCGGACAGCCAACCCTGACCTATGTCGTAGATCAGGTTGTCGGTGATGCGGACGTTTTCGGTCACCTGATAATCGTGCCCCCATATCCATCCGCAGGAAAGCCCCGTGTAGTAGCCGTCGTGTATCTCGTTATGGCTGACTTCGCTGTCCTTTACGTACATCAGGTGCACGCCGGTGGATTCGTAGGTGTTCCTGCCGTAAGCCTCTATTAGGTTGTTCTTCACGGTAAAGCCGCTCATCGCCTCCTGCGCGTTTTCCGCGTCCGGTTCGACGTTCTCGCCGTAGATCGCAAGAGCGGACGAGCCGATACGGCGCATAAGGCAGTTCTCGACCCGGCAGCCGTGGCAGTTTTTGATGAATTTTACCGCGGTATTGCCTATGTCGGTGAACTCGCAGCCCAGGAAGGAGACGGAGTCGGCGTTTTGTATCTCTATCGCGGCGTCGCAGTCGGTCGATGCCTGATAGGCGTCGATATCGTACTCGTACCGCGTGCCGCTGTCTTCGGGCGGAGAGGCGAGCGTCCACTCGCTGCCGGTAAAGCGTATGCCGGAGAACGTGACGCCGGAGCAGCCGTCGATCTTCATGAGGTACTGCGAAACGGGAGCGTAAAGGGTCAGGTCCGCCGCGGTCTCGCCGTCAAACGGGACGTAGTAAAGCGTTCCGTCCGCCCCGTCAAGATACCATTCGCCGGGCTCGTCGAGCGCCTCGAACACGTTCTCGAACCAGTACACGTCGCCCGGCTTTACTTCGTAGGTCGCGGTGCGTCCGAGCGCGACTCGGCCCGTCGCGGCGTCGTAGCCGCCTATAAGCGCTATCTCGTCGAGCCACGCGTGCGTTATGCGGCAGTAGACCTCGTCCGGCCGCGAAAAACCGGCGCCGACCTCCCCGGTGTCCGCGTAGAAAGCGACGCAGCCGTTCGACGCGTCCCACCAGCCCTTGTTGCCGGGGAAGCGCTCGTCCTCGCGCGACACGCTCTTGACCGTGAAGCTGCCCGTCTGCGGATACCGCGGCGTGCGTATCGTCCGATCCGGATGATAAAGGGCGTTGAAGCGCAGATCGGTATGGACGGAAAACGCCCTGACGCCGCCGACCTCCGTTTCCGTGAAGCCCGTGACCGGGACAGACGCCGTGAATACGGGCGTTTCGTCCCCGTAGGCCTTGAAGGTCACGCCGCCGGGGACCGCGCCGTCGAGGATCAGCGGCTCGGCGAGCGTATATGTCCCCCCGCGCAGGATCACCACGCCGCCCTCAGCGGCTCCGGAACGTTTGAGCCTTTCGAGAGCCTCGGCGGGCGTCGCGAGCGGGTCGGAAACGGTGCCCGCGGCGCCGTCGTCCCCGTCGGGAGCGACGTACAGCGCCTCGCCCTGCGCGGCCGCGGGTATCAGCAGCGCGAGTCCCAGCGCGAGTATTATGAGGATGCCGGTAAATCTTTTGAACATGACGCTCCTCCGACTGCGGAAATAACGAAGTTACAAAACGAGTATAACACGCCCGCCCCGCCGAATCAAGAGCGCGGGGATATGTTTGAGGTTTCCGCAAGAGCCGCGGGGCACCGGCGCGGAAACAACATATATGCGGCAAAACGACTTGATTTATTATCGCGAATGATATATAATAAAATTGAATTATTACAAGCGAGAGGTCTTTGTCGGTGAAAACTGTCCGGATCGTGAAGGATTGAGATGTTCGAAGGATTAACTGTCATTGTCATGGCAATGAATGAACGCAGCTCCCTGGAGCAGACGGTCGATACGGTCATAGACGTCTGCGATAAGGATGATATTTATGAAATAATCATCGTGCTGCCTTCGGAAAACTGTCCTTCCGCTCAAACCGGCCGTTCGCTTGCTTCTTCGGACAGAGGCGTTCCGATCCGGACGTATATCCAGACGGACCGGAACAGATCCGTCGCTCTCAACGATTCGTTCAGTGAGATCAAAAGCTCGCATTTTGTATATATCGGCGCCGATCTTGAAATGGACCCCGTCTCGCTCCGGGATATGATCGCGGTCTCAAAAGAAAAGCCCGACAGTATCGTCTGCGCCTCTAAGTGGCATAAAGAGTCGAAGGTTTACGGACTCGATCCGCTCCATGCGCTGGGCAGCTGGACGGTGAACAGGGTCGCGGCTTTCATCCTTGGGTCGAAGGGGACCGATCTGTTTGTGCTGTATGAGATATATCCGAAGTCCGTTCTTGACCGTATGAGATTCAGCGCGCCGGAAAACGTTCTGTATGAATATACCCTTCGACCGGTTTCCGAGGGCGTTGAGTATATAGAGATACCCACGGTATTCCGTAAACGGACCGACGGTAGGTCCACCGTAAGTTTAAAGCAGAATCTGGAGTTTACCTCCGGTTTTATCAAAGCGGCGCTGAGGCTGCGCCGTGAGACTCTTGGAAAACGATAAACGGAAGGCATTATGAAACGTATCTACATGGTACAGCCGAATTCCATTTACGGGAATTCCATATATTTCCCATATGCCGCAGGGTCTTTGATCGCGTTTGCTTTTAAAGAACCTGCGGTAAGGGACAGTTATTGCTTCCGCGGCTTCGTTTATAAAAAAGAAAAGATCGAGGATGTCGTGCGGTCTGTTGACGATCCGTTTCTTATCGGTTTTTCCTGCTATCTCTGGAATTATGAGTACAATAAGGCGTTAGCGCAGGCGATAAAAAAAGAATGGCCGGACTGTATCATCGTTTTCGGCGGGCATCAGGTATACAGGGGCAGCGGGCTGCTGGAGGACGGTATCGCGGATATCCTGCAGTTCGGTGAGGGGGATGAGACCTTCAGGAGCATCCTGCTCGCGCTCAACGGCGACGGTGAACTGAACGACATACCCAATATCGCCTACAGGGATAACGGCAGCTCCGTCTTTACGGTATCGCAGACCGTATGTATACCGCAGAGGGTATCCCCTTATCTTGAGGGCTGGTTTGACGAAATACTGGAAAAGGAAAAGGAGCTGACGTTCTGCGCTATCCTGGAAACGAACCGCGGCTGTCCCAATAAGTGCGCTTTTTGCGACTGGGGCAACGTCAAATCGCACGTGCGCCTGTTCGATAAGGAGCTTGTAAAGGCGGAGATCGATTGGTTCGCCGAAAAAAAGATAGATTACGTCTACGGCGCGGACGGCAATTTCGGTCTGTTCCCGCGCGATGAGGAGTTCGTCGATTATCTGATACAGAAACACGGCGAAACGGGGTATCCGCAGAAATTCCAGACGACCTTCTCCAAAAACAACCCGGACCAGGTTTTCCGGCTCAATAAAAAGCTGAACGATTCGGGTATGAGCAAGGGCGCGACTATCTCATTCCAGAGTCTTTCGCCTGAGGTGCTGAAAAACATCCACAGGCAGAATCTCCCGCTGGATCATTTCAAGCGGCTGATGCGGCTGTATAACGAAAACGGGATCGCCGCGTATTCCGAGATCATCCTCGGTCTTCCCGGGGAGACTTACGAGTCTTTTCGCGAGGGGCTGGAAACGCTTCTTGAGAGCGGGCAGCATATGTCCATCGTTATTTTTAACCTGGAGCTGCTGTATAATTCGGTGATGAACGCTCCGGAGTATATCGAGGAATACGGTATAAAGTATTCCTCGATCGAACAGCATCAGTATCACGTTATCCCTTACGATCTGGATATCAGAGAGTATTCGCGCGTGGTGGTATCAACGAAGGATATGCCCCCAGACCGGTGGATAGCGACGAATATCCTGGGCGATTTTGTGCGCGCGTTCCATAATCTCGGACTTTTGCAGTGTTACGCGATATATCTGTTTTACGAAAAGGGGCTCGGTTATACCTCGTTTTACGAGCAGCTGATCGGTTACGCAGCCTCGCATCCCGAAACGGTGTGCGGCAAAGCTTATGCATTGCTTGAACGGAAGTTTACCGAGATACTCAACGGCAACGGTTCGCTCACCTGGCAGGACGACGATTACGGAAAGCTGACCTGGCCGCTGGAAGAGGGGGTGTTCCTGCTCGTCGCAAAAGAGATCGATGTTTTCCGCTCCGAGATGCGCTCGTTCCTGCAGCCTCTTTTTGAGGATAGGGAGCTTTTTGAGGATCTTGAGAAATATCAGAACGCCGTCGTTAAAACACCGGGTCTTAAAAAGCAGATACTGACGCTTGAATATGATTGGTACGACTATTTTTCGGCGGTTTACGATATCGGCTACAGACCGCTGAGCAAAAAAAACAACCGGATCGTCGTTGACCCGGGCGAGATCGATTCCGATCTGCCTTCTTTCGCGGAAAAAACTATCTGGTACGGCAGAAAAGGCGGCAAGAACATAGCGACCGACATCCGCTATGAATAAAGCGGATGGCATTGCCCGCTCCGCAACACGGGAGACCGGAAATATAAACAGATAAACCCCATCGCGGCAGATGGGGTTTATCTGTATGTCGGACATCCCCGCTCAATCGATATATGAGATATCCGGTCTTGACGTGGACCACCCCATCCTGCCGTACCAAAGCACGTATTTGCCGTAGTCCACCCAATTCGTTTTGTGATCGCTGTCGCTCAGCCTGAGCTTGTGCGGTCTTTTTTGCAGATGCCGAAGCTGATTATCATAAACCGCGGTCAGAAAACCGTGGACGTCGTACTTCAGGTCGATCACGCTTTCCCTTGAAAGAGGCGTGCGAACGAGATTTTTTGAATACAGCAGCAGGTCGTCAAAGACGTCTCCGGGGATATCGAATCTGCGCAGATACGGCTCTATCTCATCAAAAAAACGGTCCTGTTGCTCAAGGATATGCAGCAAGGTGTATTCGTGGTCGTTCCAGATAACGTCTCCGCACGGTCCGAACGTCATTCGGATTATCGCTTTGCCTTCCGACTGTTCCTGCGCATGCCGCTTTACGTTGAAATAAAGCTTTGACGGCAAAAGGTTGGGGTTTTCCTCGAAAAAGTCGATCATTCCGTCATAAAAACGTTCGTACGGGACGCCGCGTTCAACGTGCAGGTAAACGTCGAACGCCCGCAGCAGACCGAGACAGTGATAAGCCCTTGCCGTGACGAAAAAGGTCGACGCCCGGACCCACATGTCCCTGGGAAGCGTATTGGTCTCCACGACGATCGGACAGTATTCCGGTATATCGTTTTTCTGCATCGCGAAATGCGCGCGTATCAATTCCGTACGCACTGTCTTGATCCCGAAGCGCTCAACGTATTCCGGCTGCCCCATAAGCGAGTTCGGCAGCAGGATCGCGTGGTATACCTCGAACATAAAATGCTGACCGATCTCAAACAGGGTACCGATGCCGCGTATGAAGCTTTCATACGTTTCGCCGGGCAGACCCAGGATCAGTTCGGAATAGGCGTGCATCCCCTCCGCCGTATACATGGTGAGGAGGTTTTTGTAGAATTCCAGCTCGGCGTTGCTTCTTCCGATGTTTTTCAGTACCGTGGGGGATAAACTCTGAAACGAAAGCGTCGCGCCGAACCGGTCAAAATCGCATTCCTTGAATTTCTTGACTATGGTGAAAACGTTTTCGAAATTGTTTTTTGCGTAATTGATGCGCATGCGCTCCGGAAATCCGGAGGACTCTTTTGCCTCGATAAGAGCGTCGGCGATCTCAAGATCGCGGCTGAACAGCCCGAAATTTGCGTCGGCGCCCCAGATGAACGCGATCTTATGCTCCGACATCCAACGTATCTCCGCTTTTACCCGATCCAGCGGGAACAGCCGGACCTTTGACTTCAGCAGGCCCCAATCGCAGTATGCGCACTGATGCGGGCAGCCCCGGCTGGTTTCCAGGATCGCGTTGAAGGAAAACTCGGGGTGCTGCTGCAGGATAGTGTCAAACCATCCGTCCAGATAGGGGGAAGGGAAGTCCAGCGCCTTCAGGCATACGGTCTCGGTACGGCGGTATCCGCCGCCCGGAAGCCGGAATGAGATGTTCGGCACGTCTTCGGCCGGCGTTCCGAGCGCAAGCGCTTCCATCAGCGCTCGCACGGTGTTTTCGCCTTCGCCGTGGCACAAATAATCTATGTACGGGTAATCCTCTAAAAATGAAAACGAGTCCGGCACGTTATGTCCGCCGAACGCTACTATGCAGTCGGGATAAGCTTTTTTGATCTCACAGGCGAGACGTTTGTTGTATTCGGTGTTCCAGCAGTAGTTTGAAAACGCGCAGAAGGCAGGATCATCCAGACGCGCGACGACCTCCCGCACGTCTTCTCTTAAAAAAATGAATTCCTTGAAGCGGTAAGCTTCGCGCACTGTCTCGCTCTGCCATGCCGCGGCAGCCAGGACGCCTGCGGTGTAAGGCAGATAAGCGCTCGGCGCGCCGATGCTGGCGGAAACGTCCACCTGCACAAAATACACGTTTTTCAAGCCGAAGCATCCTTCTCCTTATAACTGTTGACATTTTATCAAAAATATCAGGTTGCGTCAATCGTTTTTTGCCGCGTCGCGCCGGCTGTTAAAATTCACCGAAATATCACAATTGTACAACAGTGCGGGCTTGACATAGCGGGATTTTTGTGGTAAACTATCTAAGCACAAAGTAGATTTCTTGAAATCTATCCGATTTTTTTGAAAGGAGCACACCCATGGACGACATTTTCTCTATCTTCGACAATATCGGCATCGGCGGCACTGATTTCAGCTACATCCGTCAGTTCATCGACTTTTTCATCCAGGGCCTCAACGCCATCCTCAGGCTGTTCGGCAAGGATGAGATCGTCATTTCCGACTGATCCGGCTTACCGAAACATCTATCAATAAAGCGAGGTGAATACCATGGCTGACGAATCCACCACCAACAAGTACTCCTACATCCAGCAGTTCATCGATTATTTCAAGATGCTCCTTGAGATCCTCAGGCAGCTCTTCAACGCCTTCAAGACTGCGGAATAAGAGTTTATTTAAGGGCTGTTGATCAGCCCTTTTTTTGTTTGTTTTCAGAACGGTTTGAGTCATAAATGAACGTCTACGATTTTGACAATACGATTTACGACGGGGAAAGCACGCTGCACCTGTTCTTCTTCTATATGCGCAGGCGCCCGTCGCTTGTGAAAAAGCTGCCCGAGGTACTCAAGGCTTTCGCGCGGTATAAGCGCGGCGAGGTGACGCTCGACGACATGACGCGGGTCTACGCCCCGATGATCGAGGAGATCGTTCTCGACGTGGTCGATTTCGACAACGACGCGAGGGTATTCTGGGACGGGCATATAAAAAGGATAAAGCCGTTCTACGCCGGTATCCGCCGGGACGACGACCTTATCATAACCGCGTCTCCCGACTTCACGATAGAGGAGGTCTGCCGCAGGCTCGGCATAAAGCGCTTCCTTTCCTCGACGATCGACCGCGAAACGGGAAAGATAGGGCGTATCTGCATGCGCGCGAACAAGATAAAATACTTCTTTGAGGAGTACGGCGACGAGAAGATAGAGGATTTTTACACCGATTCCGAGAAGAACGACCGTCCGCTGATCGACGCGGCTGAGCGCGCGTTCATCGTAAAAGGGAATAAGATAACAAGAATAAAATAAGCCGCGGGAGCGGATCTGCTGGAATAAGCGACAACCGGAGGATGACCGTTTTCCTCCGGCTGTCGTGTTTCTTTGGGATACGCTCTATTTCCTGAAATATTCCTTCATGCTTACGCCGTCTATGAGCAGGTCGGTTATGACGATATCGCCTTCGTAGACCTTGCCGACGGCGAGGACCTGCGTAAATCGGTCCTTTATCCAGAATTCGGATACGCCGTCCGGTGCGGCTCCGTCGAAATTGAAGAGGTTTTTGAATATGTGGTTCTTCTCACCCTCGAAATAGCGGAAGAACGGATACTCCTTATCCGCCGCCTCGGGAAAGACGGTGTCGAAGTAGTCGCTGACCTCTATCCTGCACGCCTTTTCGAGTTTCGCGAGGCGTATCGCTCCCTTCCCCTTTGCCGGAACGAGATACGCGAAGCCGTCCCCGCCGACCTCGACCGCGGTCAGATCGTCGTACGCGCCGTATATGACGAAAGAGACGTAAGGGCAGGTGACGCCGGTCGGCGCGTTTTCGCTGTTGACCGTATAGTCGAGCTCCGCAAGGCGGAAGGTATATTCCGTGCCCTCGCGCAGCACCTTTTCGTCGCGGGCGCCGGCGCGGCTCATTATGACCGCGGGGACGGCGAGCTGTATCACGCAGACGAGAGCGATGAATACCTTTTTAAGCATTTTTCTGACCTCCTTCGCCGTCGGGTGAGCATCCGTACTCGTCGAACGGGGCCATCGGAGCAGTCGGAACGCCGCCGGGGCGACCTCCTTCGCCGTCGGGTGAGCGTCCGTACTCGTCGAACGGAGCCATCGGTCCGGGCGCAGCGCCGCCGGGGCGACCTCCTTCGCCGTCGGGTGAGCGTCCGTACGCGTTGAACGGAGCCATCGGAGCAGTCGGAGCGCCGCCGGAGAGACCTCCTTCGCTGCCCTGTGAGCGTCCGTACTCGTCGAACGGGGCCTTTTGTTCATGCGGAGCGCCGCCGGAGTATACGCCCGGGACGGGCGCCGTCTCGGCGGGGACAGCCCGTTCTTCCGCCGGAGGCAAACCGTCGGCGCCGTCCTCCCCGTCACCGTCGGCGGGGAGTTCCAGACCCCTTTCTTTCAGCTTTCTGAGAGCGAAGCGGTTGATGAGCAGCAGAGCGACGCCGCCGGCGACGAATACCAGACCGGTCGTTATCAGGTCGTCGTTGAGCGCGTTGATGATCATGCCCAGGTCGGCAATTATGACGACGATGCCGAGATTGACGCCGAGCGGCCGTTTGTCGCGTACGCCTCTGACCATTATTACGGTCGCGAGGGCGAAGGAAACGGCGGAGAACGCGATGGCGGCGACCGTCTTGTCAAGGTCGAGGTACGCGAATATATCCGTGAGCAGGGCCATCAGGGCGCAGAGCAGGAAGAACGCGAGGTCCTCGGCTCTCTTTATCAGCTTGCGCCCGCCCGCAGCGGCGGCGACGACGAATATCGCGAAGCTCGCCGCTATCACGGGCAGAGCCGCGAGGAAGATATCGGGTTTTACGGCGTGTCTCCAGAACGACGAAACGGAAAGCAGGCAGGAGATGACCGCGGCGCAGGGCACCGCGAAAAGGCGGAAGCGGCAGGGGAATCTGTCTCCGAGTTCAAGGCAGAACATCAGCGCCGAAGCCGCGAGCAGCAGCTTGACCACGGTGAAGCCGGATTCCTCCGAGATTATCGTCAGGTCGACGCACAGAGCGGAAACGACGGCAGCGGCGGCGAGCCACAGGGCTATCTTGCGCCGTCCGTCGCGCCTGAGCTCTATTATCAGCAAAGCGGCGGAGCCCAGGAGCAGGACCGCGCCCGGGATTATGCCCGAAAGGGAATCGTACTGCGAGCTGACGAAGCCCGGGAACGAGACCGCGAGGAAGGTGTAAGCCGCCGCCGGTATGACGGCGTCCGTTATGAACACGACGGGCAGGGTCAGCAGGGCGTCGATGAAAACGAGGTTCGAGTAGCCCAGCTCCGCCGCGAACAGCGCGTTTATCAGCGCGTTCGTCACGTACATGCCCGTCAGCCATACCGCGGCGCCCGCCTCGCGCCAGCCCTCGCTGCCGCCCTTTTTGAACCGGACGGTAAGTCCGAACGCCATTCCCGCTATCAGCGGTATGAAGCCCAGAGCCCCCCTCACGGCGGGACCGAGGACGTTCCAGTAGTAGACGAAGATCATCACGAGCCCGACGACCGTAAACAGGGCGCCCAGAGAGCCCAGAACGGCGGCGAGCGTCCTGCGCCCCGACCCGGGAGCCGGCTCGAACCCGACGTTCTTCATGCTTCCGTATATCAGTTCTTCGACCTTTACGCCCAGCGCCTCCGACAGCGCGCGGAGCATCCCTGCGTCGGGCGACGAGCGGTCGCTCTCCCACGCCCAGACGGTCTTTTCGCTCACGCCGAGCCTTGCCGCAAGCGCGCGCTGCGAAATGCCTTCGCGGGTGCGGAACTTTTTTATGTTCTTTGAAACACTGTTCATCGTCGCGGCCTCCTTTAATGTGATTTTATAACTTTTCGCGCCTTTTGTCAACTTCCCGCGCCGCCCGCTCTTTTTTAAGCGGGACTTATTCTTATTTATTATTTTATTTATTTCCTAATATATTTTTCTTGATATATTCCCGAAAGCGGATTATACTGTCTGCGGGTGATGATATGGGACCGGTCAGGATCGAGTCCGCCTCGAACGACAGGATAAAGCTTCTGAAGAAGCTGACGAACAGCTCCGCCGAACGCCGCGAAAGAGGGGCGTTCGTTCTTGACGGCGCAAGGCTCTGCCGCGACGCGGTGCGCTCGGGCAGGGTCCCGCTTGAGGTGTATATGACGCCGGAGTTTGTTTCGCGCATGCCCGACGCCGCAGGGGAGATCGCCCGCGGCTGCCCGTCCGTTTTCGAGATCGCGGGGAAAGCCGCCGCGGCGGTGTCCGACACGGACGCTCCGCAGGGAGTATTCGCGGTCTTTCCTCTGGCGGGCGACAAAATGACTCTTGACAAATCATCTTTTACGGATAAAATAAATAAACGCGGCGTGTATATCGCCCTCGAGAACGTCCAGAACCCCGGCAACCTCGGCGCGACCGCGCGGACGGCGGAGGCCCTCGGCGCGGACGGCATGGTCATCTGCGGCGGCTGCGACGTTTATTCGCCCAAGGCGCAGAGGGCGGCGATGGGCTCGCTGCTGCGCCTGCCGGTGTTCCTCGCCGACGGGCTGCCCGCGGCGCTCAGGCTCTTTGAAGAGGCGGGAATGACGACTCTGGCGTCCGTTCCGGACGCGTCCGCTCTCCCGGTGACGAAGCTCGGAAAAAGGGAAGGGCTCGTCTGCGCCGTAGGCAACGAGGGCGCGGGTCTTTCGGAAGAAGCCGTGAACGCGTGCCGTTTGAGGGTGACCGTACCCATGGCGGGCAGGGCGGAATCGCTCAACGCGGCTGCCGCCGCCGCCATACTCATGTGGGAGCTTCTGAAGCCGGAGGGGGAGCCTGACGAATGACCGGAGCCGATCAACGCGAGATATACGCGCGCGTCTTTCTGTCTACGGGAGCGGGCGCCGGGGCGAACCTCAACGAGGCTCTGCGCTTTTACGGCAGCGCCCGGGCGTTCCTCGAGGCGGGCAGGCGCGAATGGCTTCTGTCCGGTCTTGTCGGGAGGACACTCGCGGATCGCATAGCCTCGGTCGACGAAAGAACGGTCGAGGGTATAATCGAGACCTGCGTGAAAAAGGGCTACGGCATACTGATCCCCGGCGACGGGAGATTTCCCGACAGACTTGCGGAGATACCCCGCGCGCCCTTGCTGCTTTACGCGAGAGGCGGCGCGGACGCGCTGAACAGCGGCGTTCCGGTCGCTTTCGTCGGGACGAGGCAGGCGTCGGCGTACAGTCTGACCGTCGCCCGCAGGCTCGCCTACGGCTGCGCGAAAGCCGGCGCTCTGATAGTCAGCGGCGGCGCTCTCGGAGTCGACAGCAGCTCGCATAACGGCGCTCTCGCCGCGGGCGGGAAGACCGTCGCCTTTCTCGGCTGCGGTTTCGACTGCGACTATTTAAGGGAGAACAGGGACCTTCGCTCGCGCATCGCCGCGCACGGCGCGCTGCTGAGCGAATATCCGCCCGCGTACCCCGCGTCGAGGTCGACCTTCCCGATACGCAACCGCCTCATCTCCGGCGTCTCGCTCGGAGTCGTAGTCATAGAAGCAGGCGAACGCTCCGGCTCGCTCATCACCGCGCGCTGCGCTATGGAGCAGGGGAGGGACGTTTTCGCCGTTCCGGGCGACGTCACTCTGTCGTCCTTCACCGGCTGCAACCGTCTCATACGCGACGGAGCATCTCCGGTGTTCGGAGTCGAGGACGTGATGGGCAGATACGCCGCGCTTCTTCCCGAAGAGGTGGACCTCAGCGGCGTCGTTCCCCTTTCGCAGGAGCCGGAAGCCCTGCGCTCCCGCGGCGCGGAAGAGCGGCCCGCAGCCGGAAATAACGAAAAGCCGGTCAGCAAGTCCGGCATATCGGAAAAACCGGAAAAACCGGAAAAACGGGAAAGACGGGAAAAACCGCCTCTGCTCGGGGGGCTTTCTCCCGACGCCGCGGACGTCTTCGGACGGCTGGGCGGCGAGCCGCTTTCCGCCGACGAGCTTTCGATGCTGTGCGGCAAACCCGCCTCGGAAATACTCCCGGCGCTGACGGAGCTCGAGCTTTTCGGGCTCATAGCCGATACAGGCGGGGGAAGGTTCGTCTTAGCGTAAACGGGCGCAGTGTTTAAAAAAACGCGCCTCCGGCGCAAGTTATGATCGCGCTTTCGCGCGAGTTATGATACGCGGCTCTCGCCGCGCAGGTTATGATCGCGCCTTTCGGCGCAAACGATGATGTGTGTTCCGCCGCGCGGAACACACCGTTCCGAGAGAAAGGACCGTTATGGCAAAATTAGTTATCGTCGAGTCTCCCGCGAAAGCGAAGACCATAGGCAAATTCCTCGGCAGCGGCTACAAGGTCGAGGCGTCGATGGGCCACGTCCGCGACCTTCCGAAAAGGAGTCTGGCTATCGACGTCGCCAACGACTTCGCGCCGACCTACGAGACCATAAAGGGCAAGGAAAAGCTCGTCGAGAAGCTTCGCGCAGACGCCGCTTCGGCTCAGGACGTTTATCTCGCGACCGACCCGGACCGCGAGGGAGAGGCGATATCCTGGCATCTCTGCGCGGAGCTCGGGCTCGACCCCGCCAGGGTCAAGCGCGTCAAGTTCAACGAGATCAACCGACGCAGCGTCGAGAACGGCATCGCCGACCCGGGCCGCATCGACATAGACCTTGTCAACGCGCAGCAGGCGCGCCGCATCCTTGACAGGATAGTCGGCTACAAGCTCAGCCCGTTCATCAGCTCGAGGATACACAAGGGTCTGTCCGCGGGCAGGGTGCAAAGCGTCGCCGTCAAGATGATCGTCGACCGCGAGCGCGAGATAAGAGCGTTCGTCCCCGAGGAATACTGGACGCTCGACGCACGCCTTTCGGCTCCGCCGTCGCGCAGGCTGTTCAAGGCGTCCTTCGTCGGCGACGAGAGCGGCAAGGTCAAGATAACCAACGCCGAACAGTGCGAGCGCTACAAGGCGAGGCTCGACAACGCCGTCTGGAAGGCGGTTTCGGTGAGGCACGGCACGCGCCGCCGCAATCCGCTGCCGCCCTACATCACCTCGACGCTCCAGCAGGACGCTTCTCACCGTCTCGGCTTCTTCTCGAGACGCACGATGAAGATAGCGCAGGAGCTGTACGAGGGCGTCAATGTCGAAGGACGCGGCCAGACCGGCCTTATCACCTACATGAGAACGGACTCGCTCCGCATCTCCGAGGAGTCGCGCGCCGCCGGCAACGCGGTCATCGAGGCCATGTACGGCAAGAAGTACATCCCCGAAAAGCAGCGTTATTTCAAGGTCGGAAAGAACGCACAGGACGGTCACGAGGCGATAAGGCCCGTCGATCCGTCGCTTACGCCGGAAATGGCGAAGTCGTCGCTCACGCCGGAGCAGTACAGGCTCTACGACCTTATCTGGAAACGCTTCATCGCCAGCCTTATGGCGTCCTGCGTCCAGAATACGATGAATATCGACATAACCGCCGCGCGTCCCGAGGACGAGGCTCAGGGCAGATACTGCTCCTACTCTGCGTCGGGCTACAGCATCAAATTCGACGGTTACCTCGTGCTCTACGACGACCGTACCGACGAGGAGAAGGACGCGACCGTCCTTCCCGACATATCCGAAGGCGATATCCTCAGGCTCAAGGAGCTCACAGGCGAGCAGCACTTCACCAAGCCGCCGGCAAGATATACCGAGGCGACGCTCATCAAGGCTCTTGAGGAGACCGGCGTCGGCAGACCGTCGACCTACGCGACGATAATCAGCACCGTCATCGACAGGGAATACGTCGCCCGCGAGGGGCGGACGACACTCAAGCCCACGGAACTCGGCGAGGCGTCGACCGTCCTGCTCGAGGACAATTTCCCGAACATAGTCAACACCAAGTTCACCGCGGGCATGGAGTCCGAGCTCGACGAGGTCGAGGAGGGCAAGGTCGACTACGTCAATATGCTCCGCTCGTTCTACGACGGCTTCGCCGCGAGCCTGCAGGACGCCAAGGAGAAGACCAAGGGCGTCAAGATAACCCTCGAGAGCGAAAAGACGGACATCCCCTGCCCCAAATGCGGCAGGAATCTCATAATCAAGGTCGGCCGCTTCGGCAAGTTCTACGGCTGCCCGGGCTACCCCGAGTGCGACTACACGACGCCGTACTACGAGAAAACGCCGGGCAAATGCCCCGACTGCGGCGAGGGCGAGATACTTCTGCGCCTGTCGAGAAAGGGCCACCCGTTCTACGGCTGCTCGCGCTATCCGGACTGCAGGTTCTCCACCTGGGACGTTCCCACCGCCGAGACCTGCCCGAACTGCGGCTCGACGCTGTTCAAAAAGTCGCGCGGCGGCACGCTCGTCTGCCACAAGGAAGGCTGCGGGTACGAGGGGAAGATAACGAAGAAGAAAGAATAACGCAGGATATGAAAAACCGCTGTGCGACCGTCGCGCAGCGGTTTTTTCGGCGATATATATCCCTTGCGGGATCTACGATATATCCCTTCGGGATGCGATATGCAAAGCGCAAAACCACTTCACTGCGCGAAGCTTAAAACGCCTATGGCTTTTTCAGCGCGCGCATATATTCCGCCGCCGCCTGTTCTATCCGGTTCTCGCCGGGGACGTAATACACCGTGCCGAGCATCTCGGTCGGCATGTACTGCTGCTTTACCCAGTGACCGGGGAAGCTGTGCGGGTAAAGGTAGTGCTGCCCCTTGACCTTGACCTCGCTCGAATCGAGATGGACGTTTTGAAGGTTGCGCGGTATCGGACCGGATTTGCCCTTGGCTATGTCCGCCGCGGCTTTCTCCACGGCGACGCAGCCGGAATTGGATTTTGGCGAGGTGCAGACGAGGATGACCGCGTCGCTCAGGGGTATCTGCGCCTCGGGCAGACCCACGCGCAGGGCTATCTCGCAGGCGGCGTTGACTATCGGGATTATCTGCGGATAGGCGAGTCCGACGTCCTCGCACGCGCATATCGACAGCCGCCTTATCGCGGAAACGAGGTCGCCGCCCGCGAGTATCCTCGCGAGGTAATGCACCGCGGCGTCCGCGTCGCTGCCGCGCATCGATTTCTGGAACGCGGAGAGCAGGTCGTAATGCTCGTCGCCGAATTTGTCGTATTTCGCGGCTCCGGACGCTCCCGCGGCGACGGCGTTTTCGACCGTTACGCGTCTTTTTTCGCCCTCGGGCGGGATATCCGAGCCCAGGACGCTCATTTCGACTATGTTGAGAGCGCGGCGAACGTCGCCGTTGGCGCTCATCGCTATGCGCCCGAAAACCTCGTCGTCGATATCCAGCCCGAACGGGCTTTCCGCCTCAAGGACACCGAAGCCGCGGCGGACCGCCTTTTCGATCTCCGCAGCCTCGACCGCCTTGAACTCGAACACCGTGGAACGCGAAAGAATCGCGTTGTAGACGTAAAAATAGGGGTTCTCGGTGGTCGAGGCTATCAGCGTCATCGAGCCGTTCTCGATGTATTCAAGCAGGCTCTGCTGCTGTTTTTTGTTGAAATACTGTATCTCGTCGAGGTACAGCAGCACGCCGTTGACCGCGCCGACGGTGCCGATCTGCGAGACGGCGTCGCGTATGTCCGCGGTGGAGGCGGAGGTGCCGTTGAGCTTTATCAGCTTGCGCTGCGTCGCGGCGGCGATGATGCGCGCGACCGTGGTCTTCCCCGTGCCGGGAGGACCGTAGAATATGAGATTGGGCAGGTCCGAGCCGCTCGAAAGCAGATTCCTCAGCGGCTTTCCCTCACCCACGAGATGCTTCTGCCCGACTATGTCGTCGAGCGTTTCCGGTCTTAACCTGTCGGCAAGAGGTGTCATTTGCGTCTCCTTACGTTTCAGAACGTTCGCTTTATATTATCCGTTTGTAACCAATTGTAAATTTTAATATCTTGCGCCGCGGGCGGAAATATGTTAAAATATTATTAATTATGGGATGTTTTATCCGGAGGTCAATATGCTTACTAAACTCGGCTACGGTATCCTGAGCATAATAATCGCTCTGCTGTCTATATTCAGTCCGGCGCTCAATTTCCGCAGGCGTCCGGCCGACGCGATAATGCGTATGGTCGCCGTCAGCGACACGCACATCGGCTCCATGGCTCTCAGGGTGGCCGGCGGCTCGCTCTGCTTCAACGACATAGCGAAGACGATAGATCCCGACCTCCTCCTGATCGACGGCGACTGCGTGGACGAGGCGAACGAGGAGAACTGGACCGCGTTCGAAACCATATACGACAAATACTGCGGCGTGGAGAACGTGCTCATGACGCTCGGCAACCACGACACGTGGGAGGATTACGATACCTCGCACGATTATGACGCCGCCGTCGCCCGCTGGCTCGATTACACGAACCGCATCATGAATTACCGGCACGACTCCCCCCGTTACGCCTATGAGCAGAACGGGTTCCACTTCGTCGTGCTCGCGCAGGAGACCACGTCTACCGCCGCCGAGATAAGCGACGCGCAGATCGCGTGGGCGGACGGGCAGATAACCGCCGCCGAGGAGGCCGACCCCGGCAGGCCGGTGTTCGTGCTGCTGCATCAGCCGATGGCGTACACCCACGGCATAGGCGCGGGCGATATCGACGATACCGACGAGAGCTTCACCACAGCCCAGGCGAGCAGGAAGTTCATGGAGATGCTCGACAGCCACGAGAACATAATCTACATCAGCGGCCACGCGCACCATATCTACAGCAACGGTCAGCTCGGCTACAAGACAGTGGAAAAGGTCGGCGAGCATATCACCAGCGTCAATCTTCCGTCCATGCTCTACGGCGGTCAGGGCGCGGTCATCGACGTTTACGAGGACAGGGTCGAGTTCATGGGCAGGAACTTCCTCACCCGCACCTGGGACAATACCTTCAGGTTCACGGTCGAATTCTGAGCCGGTCCCGTCAATATTCCATATCGTTCCCGCGGAGATCCCGCGGGATTTTTTTGCGCCGTCTGTTATTTTTCCGCCGCTTTCGCGATGAGCCACGCCTGATACGCCGCGCCGAAGCCGTTGTCGATATTGACGACGGACACGCCCGGACTGCACGAGTTCAGCATAGACAGCAGGGCGGTGACGCCGCCGAAGGACGCGCCGTAGCCGACGCTCGTCGGAACGGCTATGACCGGGCAGGAGGCGAGCCCGCCGATGACGCTCGCGAGCGCGCCCTCCATGCCGGCGATGACGATGATGACGTCGGCGGACATGACGGCGTCGAGGCGCGACAGCAGCCTGCCGAGGCCGCTGACGCCGACGTCGTACATCTCTTCGGCTTCCGCTCCCAGCGAGCGCAGCGTCATATAAGCTTCGCGCGCGACGGGTATGTCGCTCGTTCCGGCGGTCGCTATGAGTATTTTCCCGCCGGGGGTGACGGGCGGGATCTCTCCCGCTATCGCGGCCCGAGCTGCGGCGTCGTATTCGAGCTTTATCCCGGAGCCTTCAAGAACTTCCGCCTTTTCGGGCGACAGCCTCGTTATCAGGACGCAGCCCGCGCCGCCGTCGAGCATCCGTTTTGTGATCCCGGCGATCTGCCGCGCGGTCTTGCTCTCGCCGAATACCGTTTCCGCCGCGCCGCGCCGCATAGCTCGGGCGGAGTCTATCCTCGCGTAGCCGAGATCGTCCTCGAGCCGCGCCGAACGGAGCCTGATAAGCGCGTCTTCGGCGGACACGCTGCCGTTTTGCACGCCCTCGAGCAGGGCCCTGAGTTTGTCGGTGTCGAAATACGCAGAGGCGTCCATCGGTCTTTACTCCCTGTTTTCGGTGTATGCGGCGGGACTTTTCCACTCCGCAGCCGCGCGGACGTCCGCCTCTATCTGCGCCCTGAGGGCATCGACGGAGGCGAACTTTTTCTCTTCTCTTAAAAAGTCAAGCAGGAACACGCGGACGTTTTTGCCGTAGAGGTCGCCCGAAAAACCGTGAATATAGGTTTCGCTGCGAACGTCCGTGCCGCCGACGGTCGGCCTGCCGCCGATATTCGTCACGGAGCGCATGCGCCGCCCGCCCGCTTCTGTTTCGCTGACGTAGACTCCGCGCTTCGGCACGGTGAATCCGTCGGGGAAATACTGATTGAGCGTAGGGAAGCCCATCTTCCTGCCGAGCGCGTCGCCCCTCACGACCTCGAAACCGTAGCCGAAGGGCCGCCCGAACATGGCGCCGGCTTCCGCGACGCGCCCGTCCGCGAGCGCGCGCCTTATCCGCGTGGAGCTCACCGGCTCGCCGAGATATTCCACCGCGGGTATGACGCTGCACTCCGCGCCGTATTTTTCGCACAGACGAACGAGATCGTCCGCTTTGCCCGCCGCGCCCTTGCCGAAGGTGAAATTCCAGCCGACCGACACGAACGCCGCGCCGAGACGGCCGATGAGCACCTCCGACACGAACCTTTCGGGCGACATGTCGCGTATTTCCGAAAAGCTGAGCCTGACGGGGCACACGCCCATATCCAGCAGTATTTCGTCGAGCATATTGTCGCTCAACAGCCTCGGAGGAGCCGCGCCGAAAAGCGCGCCCGCGGGGTGAACGTCGAACATGACGGCGAGCGCTTTCATTCCCGCCGTCTTTTTATCAGCTGCCGCGCGCAGCACCGCCGCGTGGCCTATGTGCGCGCCGTCGAAATTACCGAGAGCGACCGCCGTCTTCATCTTCTGCGTCATCGACCCCACCTCCCCGCCGGTTCGATCTCATTTTCATCGTCAAATATATCATAAAACCGCCGAGGTTGCAAGCGGTAACGAGAGACAATAACATTTGCAGAATAACGTGTAGAATAACGAAAAAGAACGTATTGACATTATGATAGCACTTATGCTATCATAAGAAAGAAGCATCAAGGAAGTGCCAAGATGTTTAACGTTGAGTTTTTTGAGGACAAAAACGGCAGATCTGAGCTTTGGGATTTTCTCGAAGAGTTGAGGACAAGATCTGATACCAACAAGGACCTGCGGGTCCAGTATAAGCAGATCATTTTCTGTATCGAGTTGCTGAAAGAAAACGGCACTCGTTTGCCTGAAAACATAACGAAGCACCTGGATGACGGGATATGGGAGCTTCGTCCCGGGAATAACCGGGTTCTGTATTTTTTCTTTCGGGACGATACCTATGTTTTGCTGCACCACTTTAGGAAGAAAACTCAAAAAACACCGGCGAGAGAGATAGAAAAAGCAAAAAGAGAACGCACCGATTATATATCAAGGAAGGAGTCTTAAAAATGAGAACGTGGGATGATTATAAAGATCACGTAAAAGATATCGATGAAAAAACGAAACAGGAGATCGAAGAAATAGAGGGACTTGCCGCTATAGTCAGTTCGATTATTGAAAAAAGAAACGCTATGGGATTAAGTCAAAGGGACCTGGCTGAATTATGCGGAATGCCGCAGTCTTCCGTTGCCCGGATCGAAACATATAAAACGACGCCTAATGTTGATACGCTGATCAAAATAATGCAGCCCCTCGGGTTGAAACTGACTGTTTCAGTCGCTTGATCAACACGATATATCTGCTTTCATCAGATTTAAAAGCGTTTAAGTTCCCTAATATAAGACAGAAGGAGGAACCCACATGACAAAAAAGATCACCGCGATCCTCTTGAGCCTGTGCATACTCGTGCCGCTTGTCGGCGTCTGCGCGTCCGCCGAGACCGCGTCGCTGAGCGACGGGCTCCCCGCTTTGCAGGACACCTTCAAATTCGGTATCGGCTCCGCGGTCAACAACGTGACCATGGACTACTATTACTTCGAGCCCGACGCGGACGGGAAGTATCCGCTCGTTATCTGGCTGCACGGTCTCGTTTCCGGCGGCTGGCCCGGCAGGCAGATAACCAAGAACGACATAAGCTACTGGGCTTCCAAAGAATTCCAGTCCCGGTTCACCGGCGGCGGCGCGTTCATCCTGGCTCCGCGCTCGACCGAGACGGTATCCGTCTGGGGCGATAATATGGTCGAGCCGCTCAAGGGCTGCATAGACCAGTTCATCGCCGCCCATTCCGACAAGATCGACACAAAGAGGATCTATCTCGGCGGGCTGTCCATGGGCGGAAAAATGACCGTCAAGATGACCGCCGCCTACCCGGAGATGTTCGCCGCCGTCTTCCCCTGCAGCCCGTATTACACGCTGAGCGACGAGCTCGCGAAGGGCTGCGCGAACACGCCGATCTGGCAGCTTTCCAGCAAGGACGACTGCTATATGGACTATGAAACGCGCATAAAGCCCGACTGGGACAAGATGATGTCGTATTCCAACCGCAGGGCGGACTGCCGCTATACCGTTATGGATACCGCGCTCAAGCCCGACGGCACCGCGCCCGGCACGACGCACGACACCTGGTACGCCGCCACCTACGATATGTTCATGTACAACAGGGCGGAGTTCACGGGCAGCGTGACCTACGACGGCAACGGCAGGGTCGTGACGCTGAAATATCCGCGCGGCATGATCTACTGGCTCAACAGGTACACCTCGGATTACGTTCCCGAAAAACTGCCGGAGCAGGCGCCGTCGACGGTGTTCGGCAATATGTACCGCGTGCTCATGTCTCTTTTCGCCGCCCTCGCCAGAGCTCTCGGTCTCAAGGGAGTGCTCGGATAAGCGGGATACGGGAATTCGGAATGCGGAATTCGGAATTAGGAATTATGAGGGAAAACGCGATAAAGGATAAAAGCAAGGCGTTTGCTCTGCGGATCATAAAACTATACCGGTATTTAAGCGAGGAAAAACACGAATTCGTTTTATCAAAACAGGTTCTGCGAAGCGGAACAAGCGTTGGCGCCAATATACGCGAGGCGCAAAGAGGGCAAAGCAAGCCTGACTTTTATTCAAAAATGAGTATCGCGTTAAAAGAAGCGGATGAAACGGCGTATTGGCTTGAACTTCTATATGAAAGCGGATTCATTGATGAATCGCCGTATGAGAGCATTTATGCGGATTGCGACGAAATCATAAAACTACTTACCGCGATAACCAAAACACAAAATGAATAATTCGGAATGCGGAATGCGGAATTAGGAATTAAGGGAAAACGCGTTAAAACGAGTGGATGAAACGGCGTATTGGCTTGAACTTCTATATGAAAGCGGATTCATTGATGAATCGCCGTATGAGAGCATTTATGCGGATTGCGACGAAATCATAAAACTACTTACCGCGATAACCAAAAC
>JAFRXS010000097.1 GCA_017443405.1 Clostridia bacterium
AAACGCCGATAAAGACAAGACCCGCGACGAGTAAATGCGCAAAAAAACAGTTTTAAACACAATTATATGCGGCGCCGTCTGCGCGGCGGCGCTGCTTTTGCTGTACGCCGTCAAAGGTATCTTCCCGTTCGGCGGCGCGACCGTCGCGACGCAGGATATGGCGCACGGCTACCTGCCCGTGTATTACCATCTGTGGGACTTCCTGCACGGAAAAGGCGCTCTTGACTTCACCTTCCTCACGGGAACGGGCGTGAATATGATCGGCGTGGTCGCCGCGAACGGACTTCTCAGCCCGGTGAACCTGCTTCTGTACCTTTTCCCGCGCGGTCAGCTGCTCGGGTGCATGTCGTTCATGCTGCTCGCGAGGATCTTTTTGACCGGCTGCTCCGCGGCGTATTATTTCGAGAAGCGTTTCCCGTCGCTCGACGCGCCGCTCAAGCTGTTTTTAGCCTGCTCCTACGCGCTGTCCGGCTTCACTTTCTTCTATTACTACCACCTCATGTGGCTCGACTGTGCCGCGGTCTTCCCGCTCGTTTGCCTGTACGCGGAAAGGCTGATAAAAGGCGAAAAGGACGTAAAAAAGGCGTTCATCCCCGCGGTCTTATGGCTGACTCTCACAATGATTTGCAGCTACTATATCGGCTGCATGGTCCTTTTGTTCCTGCTGCTCGCCGGAGCTGTCTACATGCTGTCATATACCGGAAAAAGCGACAGACCGGGCGCCGTTATTCGCCTCGGGCTGACCGCCGCAGCCGCCCTGCTGCTGCCGATGATACTCCTTTTCCCGGCTTACAGGCAGGCGGCGTCGAGCATGCGCTTTGACATGGGCACTTTCTCCTACTCCGATATCTTTTTCGCGAAATACGAATATAACACCGACAAGGCCGCGCTGCTGTCCGGCATGCAGGCTCCGCTTTTATGCGTCCTGTCGCTGATAGCCGCGGGAATAGCGAGGGTGTTCAAAAAGAACGGCGAACGCCTCGGCGCGGACGCGCGTTTCGCTCTCGGCTCGTCGTTCATCATGCTTTCTCCCGCCCTCATCGAGGGCGCCGACCTGCTCTGGCATTTCGGGAGCTACAAGAGCTTCCCCCTGCGCTTCTCGTTTATGTCAGTCTTTCTCGTCTGCGCGACAGCGGGACGGTATTTTGAAGTAAAAGCGGACAAGACCGCTCCCGCCGGGACCGAAAAAACGGACAAAGCGTCCATTCTCGGCGTCCTGCCGGTGTGCATAGCCGCCGTCCTGTTCGGCGTGTTCGGGTGGTTCGCCTTCAAGCACCTCGGGACGCCGCTTCTTGGCGCGAAGGCGAAGACGAACGTCCTGCTCTTCGCGGGGCTGACGCTCTGCGGGCTGCTGCTCGCCGCCGCGGCAAAGATCGCGCCGAAGACGCTCGCGCGCGTGCTTGTATTCACGCTAACGGCGGCGCAGGCGCTGGCGACGGCTTACCTTTGCGTCGGCGAACAGTCCCCGCTGCGCTTCGACAGGCCGGAGCACAACGTTTCGTATATAGCCGGCTGCGAAGAGGCGGCGCCTTTGCTTGAAGGAGCGGGCGGGCTCGACCGCGTCAGGAACACGGATATGTCCCTGAACGTCAACTACGGGCTCGTAACGGGCGCGCCGTCGATCTCGAACTGGACGCACCAGATCCCCGCGAGACTCCAGAACACGGTGAAGGCGCTCGGATATTCGACGACCTACACTCTCCGGCTCGACGCGGGCGGGACGGCTTTCTCCGACGCGCTGCTCGGGATCAAAACTCTCGTTTCTTCGTCCGTTCCGCACGCCTCCGACGCGGTCCACACCGCGACCGCCGTGCATTACTCGGTCTACGACTGCAAATACACGCTCCCCCCCGCGCTGCTCTGCGGGAATGAGATAGAGGACGTCGACCTCTCCGTATCCTTCAAACGCGACGGCTCGCGCGCGGTTTTCGACAATCTCGAAAAGATCTACTCCGCGCTCGGCGGAGAGGGCGAGCTTTTCAAGGTCCTCGACGTTTCCCCCACCGACGTCTCCCACTCGGCGCTCATCTACAACAGCATAGCGATGCCCGAGGGCGAACACACGCTGTATTTTTCCGGCAATACGCTCGCCAACGCTTCGGTCATGATAAGCGCAAACATGAAACCTGTGTACGTACCGGAGTATCTGAACGAGTTCAACAGACTCTATAAGACCGAATACGACAACGGTGTTCTTGACCTCGGCAATTATGACGGCGGAGAGGTCGACCTCACCGTCGATCTGCTCGCGGAGGGCGTCGATCCGGAAAGCATTTCCTTCGCGGCGATGGACTGCCGCGCGCTGTCCGAGCTTTGCGAGGAGTACAACAGCGGGAAACGCGGCGAAGTATCGCTGACGGCGCAGGGCAAAAAATCGCTTGAATTCAGCGTAAACAATACCGCCGACGGCGGCAGGACGCTGTTCATCCCCGTGAACTTCGACGAGGGCTGGAGCTGCCGTATAGACGGCGAAAAGGCGGAAACGAAGCTCGTCTGCGGCACGTTCATCGGAGTATCCGTCCCGCAGGGCGAACATACCGTAAAGCTCTCGTTCACGCCGTCCGGCACGGGCACGGGCGCCGCCCTCAGCGCCGTCGGCGCGCTCGTATTCGCCGGAGCGCTTTGGTTCTTAAAAAAGGATCGAACGGCAAAACTCCCGCCGTTCGCCGTCCGCTTCGTCACGGCTCTGTTCTTCCTCATCTTCGCCGCGTTCGTCGTCCTCGGTTACCTGCTCCCCTTCTTCGGAGGGCTCGTTTCCGCCCTGCGCGGCGCGTGATACGTTTTTTCCATTGACCGCCCGGACTTCGGGCGGTATAATTTATGCGTAAACACCAGACAATTACGGTTCGGAGGTGGTCAAAGGTGGATATCGGGCGCACGATCGCCGGGCTGAGGGACCGCAGCGGTCTCACCCAGGAACAGCTCGCCGACATGATCTTCGTATCCAAGGATCTCGTTTCAAAGTGGGAAACGGGCAAAAGCAGACCGGATTACAACTCCGTGCTCAGGATGGCGGGAGTATTTACCGTCGATCCCGAGGAGATAGTCAGGACGAGCGACCTGATATTCAGCGAGCTTTCATCCTGCCTGCCGGAGAGGTTCGCGGGCAAGGTCGACGAAATGACCGCGGCGATAAACAGCTTTTTGGAGCAGCAGAGCGTACGCGACCGCAGCGTCTTCGTCCGCCGCTACTACTTCATGGAGACGCCCGCCGAGATAGGCGAACGCTACGGTATCTCCGCCGCCTACGCCCGCACGGTGCTGATGAGAACAAGAAACAGACTCAAAAAATATTTCGGGAGATGATGAAATGAATAAAGCGGATATGTTTGACACTATGTCCGGAGTCAGCGAGAGCTTTCTCGCCGAGTCCGAGAACACCGCCGCCGTTAGGAAGGAATTCCGCAGAGGCAAAAAGAGGCGCGTCCTCGCGATCGTGGCTTCATGCTGCTGCGTCGCGCTGTGCGTCGGGATATTCGGCGCCGTCGGCGCGGGACTCGGGAACATGGGCTCGCAAAATTGCGTCAAGGGTTCCGAGGTCGGGGAGTATTTTTACGGCGGCCTGTCCGACGGCGATTACGCCGTCGCCGAGGATTCCGTCTCCGCCCCCGCCTCCGTCGCCCCGGAGTACACCTCCGCGGCATCGACCGTCAAATACGGGAGCGAAAACCCGACGCCGGCTCCCGTAAACAGCGAAAAGCTCGTCTACACCTGCCGCATGCAGCTTGAAACGCTCGAATACGCGAAGACCGTAGCCGCGATAAGGTCGAGCCTCGCCTCGTTCGGCGGCTTCGTGCAGACCGAGAACGAAACGAACAGCGACAGATACTGGTACTACACCGACGGCAGCGAAGGCGACGGCAGGATGACTCTTTCGATGATCCTTCGCGTCCCCTCCGCGCATTACGAGGAATTCCTTGCGGCGGTCGAGGCGAACGGCCACGTTATCGCCAAAAACGCCGACGTCGAGAACATCAGCAGGACCTACAACGACACGCAGGTGCTCATCAGCGCCCTCGAGCAGCAGGAAACAAGGCTGCTTGAGATGATGGAGAAGGCGGAGACGATCGAGGATATGATCACGGTCGAGAAGCGCCTGACCGAGGTGCAGACCGAGCTCAACCAATACCGCACCGACCTTTCCGCCATGGACACCGACGTCGATCTCGCGACCGTCAGCCTCGAGATCTGCGAGGTCAGGGAGCTTTCCGACACTCCGCCCGTCAGGAGCACTTTCGGAACGAGGCTCGCGAACACCTTCAAAAGATCGTGGCGCGCCTTCTCCTCCGGCATGGAGGACGTCCTCTTCGGGCTTATCTTCATCCTGCCCTTCGCGGCCGTCATCGCCGTCATCGCGGTGATCGTCATCCTCATCGTTAAGAAGAAGAGAAAAAAGAAAGCGAAATAAACCTCCTGAACATAACGAAAAGTCCGTCGGGATCCGTTCCCGGCGGGCTTTTCGTTTTCATCGTTTTGCCTGAGGCAAAACATATCGCGTCCGCGAAGCGGATATATCGCATTGCCGTAAGGCAATATATCGCATTGTCCGAAAGGACAATATACCGTCTCGCCGTAAGGCGAGCACACGGCTGCGGCTTCGACGCGCGAGATCCGCAGCCTGTGTACCCTTATCGACTGACGGCGATTCGATATACGCTCACTGCGCTCGCGTTCGATATATTGCCCTGACGGGCAATTCGATATATCGCTTGCGCGATTCGATATATGCTCACTTCGTTCGCATTCGATATGTTTGCCCGTCGGGCAAACAAGGGGTCAGTCGCTGATCTCGACCTCAACGGGACAATGATCGCTGCCCGTTATCTCCGGATGTATCGCCGCGGAAACGAGTCTGTCCTTCAGTCCCTCGGACACAAGGAAATAGTCAATACGCCACCCGGCGTTGTTCTCCCTCGCGCGGAAGCGGTACGACCACCACGAGTAAGCGCCCGTAAGGTCGGGGTAGAAGAAGCGGAAGGTGTCGATGAAACCGGCGTCCAGAAGCTCGTTCATCTTGCCGCGCTCCTCGTCGGTGAAGCCGGCGTGACCGCGGTTGCTCTTCGGGTTCTTGAGGTCTATCTCTTCCTTCGCGACGTTCATATCTCCGCAGACGACGACCTCCTTTTTCGCCTTGAGCGACAGAAGATACTCCCTGAAAGCGTCCTCCCACACGCACCTGTATTCAAGGCGCGAAAGGTCCTCCTTCGCGTTGGGTGTGTAGACCGTAACGAGATAAAAACCTGGGTATTCGAGCGTTATCACCCTGCCCTCGCGGTCGTGCTCCTCTATCCCGATGCCGTAAGCGACGCTCATCGGCTCGGTCTTCGCGAAGATCGCAGTGCCGGAATAGCCCTTTTTCTCGGCGTAGTTGTAGTATTTAAAGTAGCCGGGGAGCTCCGGGTCGCACTGCCCCTCGACTATCTTCGTTTCTTGCAGGCAGAAAAAGTCCGCGTCGAGCCCGTTGAAAAACTCCGTGAAGCCCTTAGTCAAGACGGCTCTGAGGCCGTTGACGTTCCATGAGATGAATTTCACCTTTTCGCCTCCTCGGCCTCGCGTTTCGCCATGGAGCGGTCGATGAGGATACAGACTATCCTGACGACGACCAGCGCGACGAACGCCCAGAAAAACGCCGTTTCGACGTCCGACACGATCTCGTAGCCCGAGCCCGCGGGGAGATACAGCTCCTTCACCGCCTCAAGGACGAGCGTGACTCCGAGCGCCGGGAAATACAGCATATCCCAGAACCTTTTTCTGTCGAACAGGATCATCAGGACGACCGACGCCGCGGTGAACGCGCAGCCGAACACAAGCTCCGAAATATAGTGAAGAGGCCGCAGGTCGCGCCCGGGGTTGAACTCGGGATAGGTCGCGAGATAGAACAGCGCGAACAGGATGAAGGCGCACCAGAGCGCCAGGCTTATACGCCCGCGCGAAAAAGCTCTCCTGCCCCCGCGGCAGACGGGGACTATGACGAAAAGGCACGCTATCACGAGCGTCAGGGCCGCCGCCGCGGCGACGAAAACGATCGATACCCTCGACCCCATCGCGAGCGTCACGCTTGCCGCCAGAAACAGGACGGCGAGCGCGGCGACCGGAAAGATAAGCTTCTTGCCTTTCATCATTTCGCCCTCGAATCGCAGTAAGCGCAGCGGTAGATCTTGTTCTCTCTGTCGGTGAGCCTGAACACCTGCGGCAGCCCGCGCTCGGACGACGTCACGCAGCGCGGATTCTTGCAGACCAGCACGCCCGTGACCGTTTCCGGCAGGTCGACGTGCCTTTTTTCGGCGAGCTTGCCGCCCTTTATCACGTCTATCGTGATGCCGGGGTCGATGCAGCCGATAACGTCGAAATCGATGTCTATCAGGCGGTCTATCTTGATTATGTCCTTGCGGCCCATCTTGCGGCTGGTCGCGTTCTGTATCATGGCGACCTGGCAGTCGAGCTTATCGAGTCCCAGGAAACGGTATATCGCCATGCTCCGACCGGCTGTGATGTGATCTATGACTATGCCGTCGGTTATCTCGTCTATATTCATCTTGCCGCCTCCTCAAGAAGTTTCAGTATGAGCGCCTTGCGGACGTGCTTACCGTTCGCCGCCTGGCGGAAATACGCCGCTCTCGGGTCGGAGTCGACCTCCTGGCTGATTTCGTTGACCCTGGGCAGCGGATGCATCACGCAGAGGTCGGGCTTCGCGCGCGCGAGCAGCTGCGGGGTGAGGATGTAGCTGTCCCTCAGGCGCATATAGTCCTCCTCGTTGAAGAAGCGTTCCTTCTGCACCCTGGTCATATACAGCACGTCGAGCTCGCCTATGACCTCCTGCAGCGACGTCGTCATCTCGCTCTCCATCCCGTTTTTGAGGATGACGTCCTTGTAGGTGTAACCCGGCAGACGCAGCTCCTCGGGAGAAACGAGCACGAGTTTTATATCCTCATACAGCGACAGTGCGTTTATGAGCGAATGTACCGTCCTGCCGAATTTGAGGTCGCCGCAGAAGCCGACGGTCAGGGAGCCGACCTTTCCCTTTTCGCGCTTGACCGTCAGCAGGTCGGTCAGTGTCTGAGTCGGGTGGTTGTGACCGCCGTCGCCGGCGTTGATGACCGGCACGGTGGCGTGGCGCGAAGCGACGAGCGGCGCGCCCTCCTTGGGGTGGCGCATCGCGATGACGTCGCAGTATTCGCTGACGACGCGGACCGTATCGGCTATGGTCTCGCCTTTTGAGACGGAGGATGAGTCCGCCGACGCGAAGCCCAGGACGTTGCCGCCCAGCTCGTACATCGCCGCCTCGAAGCTGAGCCTCGTCCTCGTTGACGGTTCATAAAACAGCGTCGCGAGAGTTTTCCCGCGGCAGCTGTCGGAATATTCTTTCGGCGCGGAGATGATATCCTCCGCTCTCTCAAGCAGGGCGTCGAGCTCCGCCCTGCCGAGATCTCTGATGTCGATAAGATGACGCATTTTGCCTCCTGTTGTCGCTACCTCAGCCCCGGGATCAGATGCGTGGCTATGAAGAAATATACGAACACCGTGCAGGCGTCGACTATCGTAGTCAGCAGCGGCGTCGCCATCAACGCCGGGTCGAGGTGTATCTTGGTCGCGAGCATGGGCAGAGAACAGGCTATGCACTTTGCCGTGACGACCGCGCAGATAAGGGTGAGCGCGATGACGAGCGCGACGTGCGGCTCGCGGTACTGAATGAAGATGCGGATGCCGTTGACGACGGCGAGAGTGACCGATACGACCAGAGCGACGCGGAACTCCTTCCACAGCACCCTGAGATAGTCCCTGACCTTGAGCTCATCGGTCGCGAGTCCGCGGATTATCATCGTGGAGACCTGCGTGCCGGCGTTGCCGCTCGTGTCCATGAGCATCGGCAGGAAGGTGACCAGCAGCGGCACCGTCTGAAAAGCCTGCTCGTACTTGTCGAGTATCGCGCCCGTCGCTATCGCGGAGCACATGAGGAACAGCAGCCACGGCAGACGGTTGCGCGCCTGCTTGAAGACGGGAGTCTTGAGGTAGGTCGTCTCCGTCGGGCGGACAGCCGCCATTTTCTCGAAGTCCTCCTCGACCTCGTCGTGAAGGACGTCGACAGCGTCGTCGACCGTGACGATGCCGACGAGCCTGTTCTCGGAGTCGACGACGGGCAGAGCTATGTAGCCGTATTTCGAGAACGTCTTGGCGACGTCCTCCTTATCGTCCGTCGTTTTGCAGGAGATTATGTTCGTGTCCATGAGGTCGCTGATAACGACCTCGTCGGTCGACATGAGAAGGTCCTTGAGCGAGCATATCCCCAGCAGGACGCGCCTGTCGTCGAGGATATAGCAGGTGTAGATCGTTTCCTTGTCGATACCGTACTGCCTTATGGAGGCGATCGACTCCCCCACTGTCATATAGCTGTGGAGCTCGATGAACTCCGTCGTCATTATGGAGCCGGCGCTGTCCTCGGGGTACTTGAGCAGCTCGTTGACCGAGCGGCGCGTCTCCGCCGGCGCGTTTTTGAGTATACGCCTGACGACGTTCGCGGGCATCTCGGAGAGAAGGTCCGCGGTATCGTCGTCGAACATGTCGCTGATGATGTTCTGAAGCTCCGCGTCGTTCAGTGAGCCGATGAGGCGCTCCTGATCGTCGGGCTCGAATTCGGTAAAAACGTCGGACGCTTCGTCTTTCGGCAGCAGCCGGAAGCAGCGTATCATCTGATCGTTGTCGAGCTCCGAGAGAACCAGAGCGATATCGACGGGATTCATCTCGCTCAGGAACTCGTGCAGAGCCGTGTAACGCTTTTTTTCAAGAAGCTCGAGTATCTGCTCAAGCTCGATCTCTTCGTCTTCCAAAAAGAAAACCCCCTTTTTGATTATTCAAAGGGGGATGCGCCGATAAGGACAGTTCTCTTTCAGCCTGCCTGCGGGATCGCGCCTATTCGGACATAATAATCAGGGAGCGCGAAAACCCTCGTAATCGGTACGCATCGCCCGCGCATCGGTCGTGACCGTCGTCCAAAAGTTCTCGCCTCCCCGGTAAAGATTATGACACCGGCAGATCGCCTGTCTGTATGTATTATAAAATCGCGCGGCGGATTTGTCAAGTGCGCCGCGCGACGATTTTCGCTCTTTTTTTTTGATTCAAAATGTCAAAATATCCGATCCGGATCGGACGTTCTTTTCTCGCGTTGGGATCAATTCCGATTCGTTCGGTCTCAATGCTTTTATCAGCTCGAACCGGCAAGAATGTCCAACAGCTCTCTCGGAGTTACTATAAACGTACGCACGGGAAAGTGTTTTATATTTCCCGTGACAAGGTACGCCGCGTCTGTCTCTTTTCGTTTTTCAAGGACCACCTCATAAAACGGAAGATCCTTCATGTCGGGAAGGGTAACGCCCGAAGCGGACGGCTCAATGAAAATACCGTCTGTTTCCAACGATGAGATCAGGCGGTCGACGGCATCCGGCGAAAAACCGAATTTCGCCCTACAGAGGACTTCACGGTATTCCCTTACGATCTCTTTGCTGAATACTGGAACGATCTCCCCGCAGAGCAACCTGCGGACGACCTGCACCGTCGCCGCGTCATCATTGCCCGAAAGCAACGCGGAGACAAGCACATTCGTATCTATCACAGCGTAACAGATCATCCTTCGAACTACCTGCGCGCTCTGTCGATCTCCGCATTGATCTCATCAAGCGTCATATCCGCGACGCCGTTTTCCTTTGCCTGCGCGCGCAAAGCTTCAAACGCCTGCAGCGCGTTCTGAAGGGTGACCGACGGCTCCGTCGCCGATATCTCGAACGGTATGCGGCGCTGCCTGACGACCGCCCGTGCGAAAACGGTGATCGCCGTTGTCATATTCATTCCGAAATCGCGGCAGAGAGAGTCAAACTGTTCCTTTAGGTTTTCGTCCATACGTACGCTGAATGTTGCCTGCGCCATAATTCGCACCTCCATTGATTATATTATAACCTATCAGGTGCGAAATGTCAATATTTATAATACATTGAACTCAAAAATCCGCCGTTACTCTTTCGAATAACGGCGGCTATCGGAATGATACCATGTATGCTCATTCGACCTCCGGAACGTCGGGCTTCGCGGCGGCGCTTTATTTCCCCGCGTTGAGCTCCGCTCTGAAGCGTTCGATGATCGCGAGGTCATCGGCGCCGATATAGCCCTCGGCTACGGCGACCTCTGCGACGGCGGTGATATCTGTCACGCTGACGGCGGAGAAACCGGCGGCGGTGAATTTCTCCCCGGCGCGATCGAGCCCGTAGGTGAAGATCGAAACGACGCCGGGAACGGTCGCTCCCGCGTCGCGCAAAGCCTGCGCGGTCTCGATACAGCTGCCGCCGGTGGAGATGAGGTCCTCTATGACAACGGCGGTGAGCCCCTCGACGGACTTGCCCTCTATACGCGAGCGCAGGCCGTGGTCCTTGCTCGACGAGCGGACGTAGCCCATCGGCAGACCGAGGATATCGGCGGCGAGGGCGGCGTGCGCTATGCCCGCGGTGCTGGTGCCCATCAGGATATCCGCGTCGGGGCAGAAGCCTTTGACCGCCTCGGCTATACGTTCCTCTATTATCTTACGCGCCTCGGGATAGGACAGGACGAGCCTGTTGTCCGTGTAGATCGGGCTTTTTATCCCGCTCGCCCAGGTAAAAGGCTCCTTCGGGCTGAGGTGGACGGCTCCGATCGACAGCAGCGCCTTTGCCGCCGCCTTATCGGACAGACTGATGACTGACATAACTTCCCCTCCCTTAAGGATAAACGGTCACGATGAAACCGTCGATATTATTGCCGGAAACGCTGTGCTTCTTCATCAGCGGGACCGTAATGGACGTCCCCCCGCAGAAGTAGATAAGAGCTTCGCTGCCGTCGCCGCCGCGCGAAACGAGCGGCTGCTCATAGGTATAGTCCCTGACGTAGTCGACGTATTCCTCGAGGCAGAGCCCCTCGCGCTCCATGATATAGGCGTGAGGCGCGCCGACGTAGCGGAAATGCCACGGCTCGTTGGAGATGCCGGTGATATACGTCTTGTCGGCTTTATAGCGCTGCACGAAGCCGTATTTCCAGCAGTCCGCCGCCAGCTCGCCGTAGGCGCCGACGGTGTTTATCGCGTCGACCGAGCCGTCGTCGGCCAGCCAGACCAGGTCGCAGGCAAGGCCCGTTTCGTGCTCGCTGTGCCCCGGCATCGCCGCGAGAGCGGAACCGCGGTCCTCGCCGTAGCTGTCGATCCTTTCGTTGTAGATGGCATCCTGCTCCTCTCTGGAGCGGTAGCCGCTGTTGACGCAGAAGCAATTCGCGCCGGTTGTTTTTTTGACCTCGGTGAAAAGGTCGTTGAGCTGCTTGACCGTGACGGCGCGCAGGCGGATATCGTTATCGCGGACCTTGTAGCTGCGGTTCTTGCGCGCGGAAACGGAGACCGTCGGGGTCTTGTCTATGCGGTACTCGTATTCGGAGTCGACGAGGATGAGGTCGCCGTTGTTGATGTCGACGCTTGTCCTGACGGACGGGATATAGACGACGCCGTCTATCTTCTGCGCCTTGCCCGTCGCGAGCAGTATGGCTATGCCCGCGCAGAAAACTATGACGGCGATAAGGATCAGGGTCAGAAACCTTCTGAGAAAAGAACGCTTTCTTCTTGCCATGGATCGAGCCTTTCGGTGTTCGTGTGATTTACTCGGACAGCACAGCCGTTATCCTGCGCATCGCCTCGACGGTGTTCTCCGCCGAGCCGAAGGAGGTCAGGCGGAAACAGCCCCTGCCGCACTCGCCGAAGCCCTCGCCGGGGGTGCCGACGACGTTCGCTTTTGTCAGCATGAGGTCAAAGAACTCCCACGAGCCCATATTCCCCGGGCAGCGCAGCCAGATATAGGGTGAGTTTTTGCCGCCGCAGTAGCCGATGCCCAGCGCGTCGAGCGCGGACGTGATGACGCCTGCGTTCTTCTTGTAGTAGCCGATGTTCTTCATGCATTCGGCGATACCGTCCGGCGAAAGGGCGGCTGCCGCGCCCCTCTGTGTGATGTAGGACACGCCGTTGAACTTGGTCGTCTGCCGGCGCAGCCACAGCGGATTGAGGGCGACGCCGTCGGCTTTCACGTCGTTAGGGACGACCGTATAGCCGCAGCGCGTGCCGGTGAAGCCGGCGGTCTTGGAGAAGGACGAGAACTCGACCGCGCAGGTGCGCGCGCCGTCTATCTGATAGATGCTTCTCGGCAGACCGGGGTCGCCGACGAAGGCCTCGTAAGCGGCGTCGAACAGGATGAGCGAGCCGCGGGCGTTCGCCCAGTCCACCCACTTTTTTGAGAGCCTCGCGGCTATATACCGCGCCGGTCGGGTTATTGGGCGAGCAGATATAGACGACGTCGGC
>JAFRXS010000098.1 GCA_017443405.1 Clostridia bacterium
ACTTCGGCGGCGGGTTTCGCCGTCTTTACGCCGATCATAAGTCCCATGCCGGTGACTTCCTCGACGCCGGGGGCCTCGGCGAGCTCGCTCCTGATGTAGGCGCCCGTCTCGCGGACGTATTTGAGAGCCTCGTCGTCAAGACGGGACAGGATGTTGAGAGCGCCCGCGCAGACGACCGGGTTGCCGCCGAACGTGGAGCCGTGGCTGCCGGGAGTGAGGACGTCCGCGGTCTTCGCGCCGAAAACGGTCGCGCCTATGGGAAGTCCGCCGCCCAGGCCCTTCGCGGTCGTGAATATGTCGGGATTCAGACCGTAGTTCATATAGGAATACAGCGAGCCCGTCCTGCCGTTGCCGGTCTGGACCTCGTCGACGATCATGAGCAGGCTTCCCTTTTCGCACAGCGAGCGTATCACGTCGACGTATTCCTTGGAAAGGACGTGAACGCCGCCCTCGCCCTGGATCGTCTCGAACATTATGGCGCAGCAGTTGTTTTCGGCAACGACGTTCTTAAGGTCCTCGGGATCGTCGGGATCGGCGTAGACGAAGCCGGGCGTGAAGGGCCCGAAATCCTCGTGCAGCTCGTCCTGAGCGGTGGCGGTGAGCGTCGTGACCGTCCTGCCGTGGAAGCCGCCGCGCAGGGTGACTATCGTGGCGTGACTGTCATCGCCGTAGCGCAGACGCGCCCACTTGCGGGCGGTCTTGATGGCGCACTCGTTCGCCTCGGCGCCGGAATTGGAGAAGAACACGCGGCGCATGCCCGTCTTCTCGCAGATCATCTTAGCGAGCATGGCGTCGGGCTCGGAATAGAAAAGGTTGGAGGTGTGCGCGAGCAGCCCGAGCTGCTTCGTGACCGCGGCGGTCCACTCGTCGTCGCACAGACCGAAGGTATTGACCGCTATGCCGGCGCTCATGTCGACGTATTTGAAGCCGTCGCCGTCATAGAGATAGGAGCCCTTGCCCTTTTCGAACTCTACCGGGAAGCGCTTGTAAGTATCGGCTATGAACGTTTTGTCGATCTCCATCGTATTCATAAAAATCACCCTCGTATATATGATTTGTTATCGTTTCTTCGTTAATGCAGCATCGTGCCCATACCTTCGTCGGTAAGAAGCTCGGTGATGATGGAATGAGGAACTCTGCCGTCGATTATAAAGACCTTCCTGACGCCGCGGCGTATCGCCTCGACGCAGCACTCCGCCTTCGGTATCATCCCGCCGGAGATGACTCCGTTATGGATGAGCAGAGGCACTTCGCTGACGTTTATCTCGGATATGACCGAGTCGGGGTCGTCGCGCGAGGTGAGTATGCCGCCGACGTCGGTCATCTGGATAAGACCTTCCGCCCTGAGAGCGCCCGCGATGCCTGCGGCGGCGGTGTCGGCGTTGATATTGTAGACCTGCCCCTTTTCGTCCGCGCCCAGGGGAGCGATGACGGGGATATACCCCAGAGAGAGAAGGTCGTCGATCAGCGCGGTGTCGACGCTTTCGACCTCGCCGACGAAGCCGAGACGCTCGTCTATCTGCCTGGCGCGGATGATATTGCCGTCGAGCCCGCACAGCGAGACCGCTCTGCCGCCCTGCCTGCCGATGATGGAGGCGAGATTTTTGCCTACCTTGCCGGCAAGAGCCATCTGTGCCGCGTCCGCCGTCTCCTTGTCGGTGACGCGCAGACCACCGACGAACTCCGACTTTTTGCCCGTCTTCGCGAGCAGCT
>JAFRXS010000099.1 GCA_017443405.1 Clostridia bacterium
CAGTCGCAGCAGGGCTCGCCGTTATCCACCTTCGCGCAGATACCCTGCAGGATGGGCTTGACGTAGGGCCACGCCGCGGGGGAACCGCCGGGCATCATGCTGGGACCCTTCAGGGCGCCCTCCTCGCCGCCGGAAACGCCGGTGCCGATGTAAAGCAGGCCTTTGCTCTCGACGTACGCCGTCCTGCGCGAGGTGTCGGGGAAGTGGGAGTTGCCGCCGTCGATGATTATGTCGCCCTCCTCCATGAGGGGGATGAGCCTGTCTATCATATCGTCGACCGACGCGCCCGCCTTGATCATCATCATGACCTTGCGCGGCTTCTTGAGCGAAGCAACAAGCTCCTCGAGGCTGTGGCAGCCCTCGAAGTTCTTGCCCGCGCCCCTGCCGGAAACGAACTTGTCCACCTTTTCCGTCGTTCGGTTGTAGAGAGAAACGCGGAAGCCCTTGCTTTCCATGTTGAGGGCGAGATTTTCGCCCATGACGGCAAGACCTATAAGACCGATATCGGATTTCATACTGTCACCTTTCCGGGATTGCCCCTGTGTTATTCGAGAATATTGGAAGTGATCTGATCGACGCCCCACGACGCGAGCTTTTCCGCGTATTCCTTGTCGTCGCAGGTCCAGCAGTTGATTATCGCGCCGAAGGAATGTATCTCGTCGACGTACTCCTTCGTGATCGCCGTATAGCAGACGTCGAGGTCGAGCCTGTGCTTTTTGAGCGTCTCGATTATCTCGGGCGTGATGTCGTCGGTGAGATACTGCGCCGCCTGTTCGGGATATTCGCTCTTGATATCGAGCAGATTGTCGAGCGCGAACGAGATGAAGATGACCTTGTCAAGGTAATCCATTTCCTTTATGACGCGGGCTATCTCGAGGACCTGCTGTTTCGTCATGCGGTTCTTTAGCTCGAGAACGGCGACCTTGCCGTAGGTCTTGCAGATCGAGATATACTCCGTAAGCTCGGGCAGGCGCAGGTCGGTCCTGTCCTTTTTGCCAGATTTGCCGAGAAGCTTTAAGGACCTGAGCGTGTCGAACGTGCTGTTCTCGACCGAGAGGTCGTCGAACGCGGTCCTGCCGGTCGTGTCGTCGTGGATGACGATGAATCTGCCGTCCGCGGTAACGTGGACGTCGGTCTCGATGCCGAAATAGCTGCGGTTGCCCGCCGCGATAAAGGACGCGCAGGTGTTCTCGGGCTCGATGCCCGAAACGCCGCGGTGCGCGACGGCTTTTGCGTTCTTCTTGTCGAATTTTACAGTGTCCAAATCGATCACCTCATATATTTGATATTCGAATAGAATATACCGAGCGTCAATGACGGGCGGCTTCTTTAATCCCGTCGAGCAGAGAGTACGGCACCCTCGTGCCGCCGAAGCCCGTTCCTATCTCTATGTCGGGCTTGAGCGTACCGTGGAAATCCGTTCCGCCGCTTTTTTTGAGCCCGTATTTGTCTGCGAGAGCGGAGTATTTGTTTATGTCTGCGTCCGTAAAGCCCGTATAGATGCATTCCATGCCGTCGAGCCCGTTTTCGCGCAGCGTTTTTACCGTTGCGTCGAGCTCTTCGTCGTCAAGGCGTATCTGGTGCGGATGCGCGAGGAAGGCGGCGCCGCCGGCGGAGTGGATGAGCTCTATGCATTCCGCGGGGGAGGGTACTATCCTTCGCACGTAGGCGGGGGAGGAGTCCGAAACGAATCTGTCGAACGCGTCGCGAATGGACTTTCCGTAGCCCTTATGAAACAGGGCGGCGGCGATATGCGCGCGGCTCGCCGAGCCTCCCGACGCCTCCGCCAGAACGTCGTCGGGCGTCAGGTCAAAGCCCTCGGCGCGCAGGTTTTCGATCATTTTAAGGTTGCGCTCGACTCTGCTGTCGCGCAGGGCGGTCGTGACCTCGGCAAGCTTTTGCGGCGTCCTGTCGATATAAAAACCGAGGATGTGCATGGTATTTTTGAACCGCGCGGAAAGCTCTATCCCCGGGACGAACTCTATACCCAGCCTCTTAGCTTCCGCGGCCGCTTCGCCGACGCCCCTTATCGTGTCGTGGTCGGTCAGCGCGAAAGCGGCAAGCCCCGCCCCCGCGGCGTGGCGGACGAGCTCCGAGGGCGTCATCGAGCCGTCGGAGCAGGTCGAATGAGTATGCAGGTCTATGAACTTTTCAGAAGTCCCGTTCACGGTTTGTAATACTCCTCAAATTCCTTTTCCGTAAGATAGCCGAGAGCCAGGCACGCTTCCCTGAGCGTGCAGCCGTCCGCGTAAGCCTTTTTCGCGACCTCCGCCGCCTTTTCGTAGCCGATATAGGGCGAGAGCACAGTCACGTTCATAAGCGAGCGCTCGAGATTGTCCGCCATTTTTTCGCGGTTGATCACGACGCCGTCGACGCAGTTCTCCGCGAAGGAAACGCAGACGTCGGACAGAAGCTCCAGGGACTGTATATAGCTGTAGATGATGACGGGCGCGAATACGTTGAGCTCGAAATTGCCCTGTGACGCGCAGATGCCTACGGTCGCGTCGTTGCCCATGACTCTCGCCGCGACCATCGTGACCGCCTCGCACTGCGTGGGGTTGACCTTGCCGGGCATGATCGAGCTTCCGGGCTCGTTCGCGGGCAGGTCGAGCTCCCCGAGACCGCAGCGCGGACCCGACGCGAGCATTCGTATATCGTTCGCGATCTTCCAGAGGTCCGCCGCGAGCGCTTTGAGCGCCCCGTGCGCGACGGTGAGCGCTCCCCTTGACGCGAGGGCGCTGAACTTGTCGCCGTCGGAGACGAAGCGTTCGCCGGTAAGGCGGGAAAGGTTTTCGCAGACGAGCTCCCCGAAGCCGTCCGGTGCGTTTATCCCCGTGCCGACGGCGGTGCCGCCTATAGCCAGAGCCCGGACGTCCCCGAGTGTGTTCATCACTGCGGCGGCGTCGCGCCTGAGAGCGTGCTCCCAGCCGCCCGCCTCCTCGCCGAACATCAGCGGGGTGGCGTCCTGAAGATGCGTCCTGCCGCATTTGCGGGCGTCTTTGCCCTTTTCGGCGAGCCGCCCGATCGAATCCGCGAGACGCTCAACCGCCGGGATAAGACGGCGCGCGGTCAGTGTGACGACGGCGACGTTCATCGCGGTCGGGAAAACGTCGTTCGAGCTCTGCGACATATTCACGTCGTCGTTCGGGTGCAGCTTCACTCGTGAAAGGTGCGAAACGACCTCGTTGACGTTCATGTTCGTCTGAGTGCCGCTTCCGGTCTGCCACACGGAAAGCGGAAAACTATCCGCGTGCTTGCCGTCGGCTATCTCAGCGCAGACGCGCATTATCTCGCCGCATTTTTCCCCGGAGAGCTTCCCGAGGTCGCGGTTGGCTTCTGCGCAGGCGGATTTGACGAGCGCGAGGGCGCGTATGACCTCGACCGGCATCTTTTCGCAGCCGATCTTGAAATTGTTCAGGCTGCGCTGCGTCTGCGCGCCCCAGCTGACGTTGTCGTCGACGAGGACGACGCCCATCGAGTCACGTTCTTCACGCATTGCCGGTCGCCTCGAGATAAGCCGCCCTGAACGCCGGGATGCTGCGTTTTATCATCTCCCCGTCCACGCAGTAGGCAGCCCTGAGATAGCTGTCGCACTTAAAGCCGTTGCCGGGGACGAGAAGCAGGTTGTGCTTCATCGCTGTCTCGCTGAACGACGCGCCGTCGCCAGTCGGCGATTCGATGAAGAGGTAGAACGCGCCGTGAGGCGGGGCGAATCTGTAGCCGATCTCGGTGAGCGCGCCGCAGAGCAGACGGCGGTTCTCGTCGTAACCGGCGATATCCGGGCGCGACGAGGCGCAGGCCCCGACCGTGTACTGCCAGAGCGACGGGGCGCAGACGAAGCCGCTCGCTCTCGCGCCGCCGGCGACGGCGTTGTAGACGTCGGTGAAGCCGTCGCATTCCGACGGGACGAGCACGTAGCCGATACGCTCGCCGGGCAGGGAGAGGGATTTTGAATATGAATAACAGACTATAGTGTTCTTATAGAACGAAGGCACCCACGGCACGGTCGCCGAGCCGTAGACGAGCTCCCTGTAAGGCTCGTCGGAGATTATATAGATCGGATGGCCGAACCGCGCCGATTTTTGCGTCAGCAGATCGGCGAGGCGCGCGACCGTTTCCTCGGAATAGACAACGCCCGAGGGATTGTTCGGGGAGTTGATGATGACTGCCTGCGTGTTCTCGCTTATCATCGCTTCGAGCTTTTTGAAATCTATCTGGAACGAGGGGACGTCCGCGGGAACGTAGCCGAACACGCCCCCGTTCGCCTTCACAAAGCACTCGTACTCCGGGAAGAACGGCGCGATCGCGAGTATCTCGGATGAGTGATCGACCGTGAGCGCGCGGAAGACCGAGATCAGCGACGCCGCGGCGCCGCAGGTCATGAACAGGTTCTCTTTTTTATAGGACGTGCCGAAACGCGCGTTGAGATCGTCGGCGATAGCCGTCCTCACGCCGTTGTCGCCCACCGCGGAGGTGTAGCCGTGAACGGCGATCGAGGAACGCTCACGCATTATCCTGACCGCGTTCTCGTTGACCTCCGCGGGGGAGGGGATCGAGGGGTTGCCGAGGGAATAGTCGAAAACGTTCTCGGCTCCGCATTCGGCGGCGCGCTTTTTGCCGTATTCGAACAGTTCCCTGATGACGGAGCGGTTGCTGCCGAGATCGAGCATCGTTGAGTTTACCATATTATCACCTTATCTTATCCGTCGGAATCTTCCGTGCCGGATCCGGTCTCCGGCTCGGTTTCGTCCGTGTCTTCATCGAATTCGGGAGCCTGCGTTTCGTCCTCCGGCGCGTCCGTGACGTCTTCTGCGGCGGCCGTTTCCTCCTGCTGCGAAATCTGAACGCCGTCGACGGGCATGCCGTCGGGCGGCTGCTTCGATATTTTCAGAGCGGCTGCCGTTATCATGAAGCTCAGGAGAAACAGGAGGACGCAGGCTATTATGAGCTTCACGAGCCTCGCGCCGCGCAGGCGCCTGTCGGGCGCCCTGTCCGGTCTGAAGCCGTCGGGCGTGACCGGCGGGACGTAACCGGACGTGAAGTCCGTCATCCCCTTATGAAGTGAAGGTTTCATTTCAGAGCGCCGCTCCTTTTATCGTCGCTACCCGCCGCGCGGTGTCGCCGCCGAAAAGCCAGCTGCCGGAAACGATGACGTCGGCTCCGGCGTCGACGGCCGGCTGAGCGGTCGTGTCGTTTATCCCGCCGTCGACCTCAATTTTCAGGTCGAGCCCTCTGCGGTCGGCTTCCTCTCTCAACAGGCGGACCTTTTCGAGCGTTTCGGGAATGAACGCCTGACCTCCGAAACCGGGTTCGACGGTCATTATAAGAGCCATATAGAGCCTGTCGAGATAGGGGAACAGCTCTTCGACGGGAGTGCCCGGGCGGACGGACAGCGAGGGCTTCGCGCCCGACGCGGCGATCAGGTCGACGGTTTTCGACACGTCGCAGCCGGACTCGAAGTGGATGGTGATTATATCCGCTCCGGCGTCGCGGAAGCGCGAAACGTACCTGTCGGGACCGACTGTCATCAGGTGGACGTCGAAGGTCTTCTCCGTTTCCTTGCGGAGAGCGGCGACGACCGGTATGCCGATCGTGATATTGTCGACGAAAACGCCGTCCATGACGTCGATATGTATCATATCCGCGCCGGCTTCGTCGAGCCGTCTGACGCTCGAGCCCAGAGCCGCGAAATCTCCCGAAAGGATCGAGCCGGATACGTAAACGGGTCTTTTATTTCCCATGTCATATTACTCCCTGTATAATCTGCGCTATTATATCACACTTATCCGATACACTTCAAGAGATTTTAAGCTTGAAATGACATTTATTATGTAATAAAATACACTTATACGGAAATACTGTGAAACGGCGCGGTGGGTATGATAGTTTTGTTTTTGGGCGACGTCGTCGGGCAGGGCGGCTGCGACAAGCTGCTGAGGGTCCTTCCCGGCTATAAAAAGCTGAAAGGCGTTGACGTCTGTATCGTCAACGGCGAGAATTCTGCGCCCGGCAACGGCATAACGAAGCAGTCCGCAGAGGAGCTTTTTACCGCCGGCGCCGACTTTATAACCACGGGCAACCACGTTTACAAGAAGGATAAGGTCTACGATTATCTCGATTCGACCGCTTTCGTCATCCGTCCCGCGAATTTCTACGGCAACTGCCCGGGAAAGGGGTACGGCGTCATCGACAAGGGCAGGTTCCGCCTCAACGTGATAAACCTTACGGGGCAGACGTTCATGGAGCCGTGCGAGAATCCGTTCCTCGCGGTCGACCGCATCCTTGAGAAGCTCGACCCGAGGATAAAGACGACGATCGTCGACTTCCACGCCGAGGCGACCTCGGAAAAGAAAGCGATGGGCTTTTACCTCGACGGCAGAGTCTCGGCGGTCATCGGCACACACACGCACGTCCTGACCGCCGACGCGCGCGTGCTGCCCGGCGGTACGGCGTATCTCACCGACGCGGGCATGACCGGCGCGGTCGATTCGGTCATCGGGGTCGACCCCGCCGACACGCTCAAAAAGATGACCGTTTCGATGCCCGTCAGGTTCAACGAGGGCAAGGGGGCATTCGAGGTGAACGGCTGCCTCGTCGATATAGACGAAAACACCGGCAGGGCGCGGAGCATCGAGACCGTTCAGATAAGCTGAACTGAAAAACACCGGAGCGCTCCGGTGTTTTTTTGTTTTATTCAGCCTCTTCGGCTGCCTTTATGCAGTCTGTCCTTGACCTGTCGGGCACCGTGTCGATTATCGCGTCG
>JAFRXS010000100.1 GCA_017443405.1 Clostridia bacterium
CATCCGATGTTATACTGGTCATGGAAATTCATCCCTTTCATGGCTGATTTGGTGTGGTAACTTCATCATACCATGTTTGAGGTGAATTTCTTCTTTTATTTGTCACATATCAATTGTACCATAACAGAAAATCATTGCGCGGACCGCGTCCGCGTTTTGAGTTTTGCGGCGCGGGTCTCCGGGGGAGACCTCTCATCCGCAGGATGAGAAGCGCCTGACCGGGCCGACAGGCGAGAGTTTGAGTTTTGAGTTTTGCGGAACCGGTCTCCGGAGGAGACCTCCGCCGCAAAACGAAAACCGCCCCGCGGCGCGCGGAGCGGAATCCGGCTTATTCCGTTTTCACTCGGCAGACAGCAGATCGGTCTTTGCGGAAACGACTCTTATCCTGCGTTTGAGGACGCCGATGTCGCTGACGAGGCCCGCCTTGCATTCCTCGCCGTCGAGCGTCCAGTCCAGAGGCGCTTCGGACGTGATCTTCAGCTTTTCGGTCTTGAACATTATGAGGTTGTCGCCGCTGTAATCCTGCCGTCTTATGCGGCGGAATATCGGCACGGCGTTGAACGCGTTGACGTCCTTGACGAGGATCACCTCGAGCTTGCCGTCGTCGAGCTTGACGCCGCAGGTGTCGAAATTAAGCAGTCCCGCGACCTTGGTCGTGTTCGAAACGGCGCCGAAATAGAAATTGCCCTCGAGCGTTCCCCCGTCGTACTCGATCTTCAGCTTCGCGGGCTTGAGAGTCGCGAGGATGGGGATCGCGTGTATCACGAAGCCGTTTATCATATACGCCGCGTGGCCGAAAAGATTCTTGAACTTCTGCGGCGTGGTGTACGACAGGCTCGCGGCGACGCCGAACGACACGACGTAGGTGTACGCCCTGCCGTTGAGGACGCCGACGTCGTAGGCGTACACGCTGCCCGCGCGATACATCGCCGCGACCTCCGCGGGCGTGCCGGGGATACCGAGCGTATTGGCGAAATCGTTGGTCGAGCCGCAGGGTATATAGACGAGCGGGACGTCCGCGCCCGCCTCTATGACACCGTTCACGACCTCGTTGAACGTACCGTCTCCACCGCAGCAGACGATCGCGTCAGACTCCGGAGCGCACTCCTTCGCTATCTCGGCGGCGTGGCCCGCGCGCTGAGTGAGCCTGACCGTTATCTCGTTGTCTTCGGTCTTGAAAGTGGGAACGACGACTTCGGGCATGAGCCTTTTGCGGTCCATGCCTGCCTTCGGGTTGACTATAAGAGTGATCTTTTCCACGGTCATGTCCTTTCCGTCGCGGGTTTTATCGGGTGAACGAAAAACTCACAGCCGGGGCGTCGCGATCCGACTCTCCGGCGCGGGTGGGTTCATTTCTTTTTTCTTCCGAAGATATTGCGCTTGTCGGGCTCGTCCGGAGCCTCGCCGCCCATGGCGGCGTTGAACTGCAGCAGCGCCTGCCGCTGCGCTTCGTTGAGGTTTTTCGGCACGTCGACGACCACTCGCACGAGCTGGTCGCCCTTGCCTCTGCCGCCGAGCTTCTGTATACCCTTGTCCTTGAACCTGAACACGTCGCCGGGCTGCGTGCCCGCGGGCAGCGAATACTCGACCTTGCCGTCGAGCGTCGGGACCCTTATCTTGTCGCCCAGAGCCGCCTGGACGAAGGAAACGTGCATCTCGCACAGGACGTTGAAGCCGTCGCGCTCGAAGAACGGGTGCGGACGGACGTTCACGCCTACGCGCAGGTCGCCCGCGGGACCGCCGTTGACGCCCTTGTTGCCCTGCCCGCGGATGTTGATCGCCTGACGGTCGTCAATGCCGGCGGGGATGTTGACGTCGAGACGGACGCCCTTTCTTATCCTGCCGCTGCCGCCGCACTTGCGGCACGGCGTATGGATTATGGTGCCCTTGCCGCCGCACTGCGAGCAGGTCTTCTGCGTGCTTATGGTACCTATCGGCGTGCGCTGCTGCACGTTCACGGTGCCTCTGCCGTGGCACTGCGGACAGGTGTCGACCGTCGTGCCCTTTTCGGCTCCCGTGCCGGAGCATGCGTCGCAGACCTCTATGCGCTGCACCTCAAGGTTTTTGGTGACGCCCTTCGCCGCCTCCTCGAAAGAGATGGTGACGTTGATCTGTATATCCGTGCCGCGCTGCGGCGCGTTGCGGTCGCGGGTCTGCCCGCCGAAACCGCCGAAGCCCCCGAAAAAGGAGCTGAAGATGTCGCCCAGGTCGCCGAAATCCATTCCGAAGTCCGCGCCGCCGCCGTTTGCCGCGGCGTAGTTCGGATCGACGCCCGCCATGCCGAACTGATCGTAACGGCGGCGTTTGTCCGCGTCGGATAGCACCTCGTAAGCCTCGTTGCACTCCTTGAACTTCTCCTCAGCGGACTTGTCGCCGGGGTGAAGATCGGGATGGTACATCTTCGCCTTCTGTCGGTAAGCCTTCTTTATATCATCCTCAGACGCGCCCTTTTCGACGCCGAGGACTTCATAATAATCTCGCTTTTCCGCCATTTTTAATCCGGTTCCTCACGTTGTATCGCTGGTATATATACGCCGACACGGCGGGAGACGCGCCCCCGCCTGCCTTCTGTGTGGTTTTTATGTATCGGACCGCGTCATCAGGCGTCGGGGTCGACGTCGGTGTAGTCGGTGTAGCCGCCCTGGGATGCGTCGTCCTGAGGAGGAGCGTAGCCCGCCTGCGAGGGATCGAAGCCCGCGCCGGGAGCGCCGCCCGGAGTCTGATAGAGCTTTTCGGCTATCTTGTTGAACTCGCCGGTGAGCTCGTCGCTGCGGCTCTTGATGAGGTTGATATCCTGTCCCTTGAGAGCCTCCTTGAGGTCGGCTATCTTGGCGTTCAGGGCGCTCTTGTCCTCCTCGGAGAACTTGTCGCCGTTATCGGCGAGTATCTTCTCGCTCTGGTAGACCATCTGGTCCGCGGCGTTGCGGGTGTCTATCTCTTCCTTGCGCTGTTTGTCCTCTTCGGCGAAGCGCTCGGCGTCCTTGACAGCCCTGTCGATATCCTCCTTGCTCATGTTGGAGGACGCGGTGATCGAGATCGCCTGCTCCTTCTGAGTGCCGAGATCCTTCGCGGAAACGTGGACGATGCCGTTGGAGTCGATGTCGAACGTGACCTCTATCTGCGGAGTGCCGCGCCTTGCGGGAAGAATGCCGTCGAGGCTGAACACGCCGAGGGTCTTATTGTCCTTGGCGAACTCGCGCTCGCCCTGAAGGACGTGGACCTCGACCGAGGTCTGATTGTCCGCCGCGGTGGAGAAGATCTGGCTCTTCTTGACCGGGATGGTCGTGTTGCGCTCGATGATCTTGGTGCAGACGCCGCCGAGCGTCTCTATGCCGAGAGAAAGCGGGGTGACGTCGAGCAGGAGCATGCCCTTGACCTCGTTGTTGAGGACGCCCGCCTGGATGGAGGCGCCGAC
>JAFRXS010000101.1 GCA_017443405.1 Clostridia bacterium
CGAAATCCTTCTTGCTGACCTCCATAACAACGTCGGAGAACATCTGGATGAAACGCCTGTAGCAGTCCCACGCCCAACGGGGATTGCCGGACTTCTCGGCGATGGTGTTGACGACGTCCTCGTTGAGACCGAGGTTGAGGATCGTGTCCATCATGCCGGGCATGGAAGCCCTTGCGCCGGAGCGGACGGAAACGAGGAGCGGATTCTCCTTGTCGCCGAACTTCTTGCCGGTGACGGCCTCGAGCTCGTCGACGTTGCGCATGATCTCGGCCATGATCTCGTCATTGATCTTGCGGCCGTCATTGTAGTACTGAGTGCAGGCCTCGGTAGTGATGGTGAACCCGGGAGGGACCGGGAGACCGATATTGTTCATTTCGGCGAGGTTGGCGCCCTTACCGCCGAGAAGGTTGCGCATGGTGGCGTTGCCTTCAGAGAACTTGTAAACAAACTTCTTTGACATAGATGCCCTCCGTATAATTTGTGAGGCAGACATATTGAAGACACAATACCCCTACCATTAAAATGACGGATATATTTTAACACTTTTACAACATCAAATCAACAGTTAAAATGACCATTCAATGATGATTAGTTCGAATAAATTATATACTTTATACAATGTATTTTCCCGTAGAAAACACTTATCGTATTATCAAGGCAGATGAGGCAGTATTGGGGAAAAGATGCTCTGAAAAACCGTTTTGTGTTCAACTCCCCTTACCCTATCAATAATCGGGCAGGACGAACCTTGTTTTTGAAGCCATGACGGCAAGCTCCGCGTTGTTGCGCGCGCCTGTCTTTTCCCTCAGATGTTTTATGTGCGTCTTGGTTGTCGTATAGTCGACAAACATCTTTTCGGCGATCTCTCCGATGGAGTATCCCATCACGATATAGAACAGGACTTCCTTCTCTTTCGCGGTGAGTTCTGAGCTTTTTGCGAGCCCCAGCATTATTTCCGGCGAGGAATCCGGCCAGACGTTTTCGCCCGCGACGGTCCTGTCCATAACGTCTATGAGCTGACGCTCCCCCGCTTCCTTGTACCAGAAGCTGTCCGCTCCCGCGCGTCTTGAACGTTCGATAAAGCTGTATTCCGGCGCGGACGTTATCATGATTATCTTTATTCCGGGGTACTTTTTCTTGATACGCCCGGCGTAGTCTATCCCGCTGCTGCCTTCCGCCGTGCAGATGTCCATCAGAATGAGGTCGACACCCGACCGCGCGCATACGACTTCGGCGTTAGCCGCGTCGCGCACATGCCCGGCAATGCGGTATCTGTCGCCCGCATTCGATATATAATGGGCAAAAAGCTCCGTAACGATGTTTTCGTCTTCGACGATAAGCACGTTGATCATTTACGGGACAAGCCTCCTTCATCAATGATAACCGTCAATCGGAATTCGGGTCTTGATTCAATATGCAAAACCCCGCCTGCGCGTTCTACCCTTCCCCTTATCGAGGAAAGGCCGCTTCCCTCGGTGATTTCACCGTCGGGCAGTTTCCCCGTGTTTGTAACGACGGCTTTTACTCTGACGTCTTCACGGCTCAGGCGCACGTTTATCCTGTCGGCGCCCGCGTGCCTGATGGCGTTAGTCACCGCTTCACGCACGGTATCTATCACAAGACGGGGAAGAGAATCGGGATCAAACCTGTCAGTACCTTCGGAAAAGTCGAAAACAAGCTCCGCTCCGGCAGCGCGCACGGCTTCGGTAAGATCGGAGACTGCGCCCTGCGACCGAACGGAATCAGACGCGCCGAGAAGAAGATCGGACGTGAGCGACAGCATCTCGACGAGGGCAGCCTTGTCACCTTTGCCGCCGGACTCGAGATAGTTTCGCGCGGCGAGTATGCATGCGCCCGCCTCGTTGTGTATCAGAGATTTCAGAAACAGTACTTCTTCTTCTCTTGCCGCCGCGGCGCAGTCCGCGTTCATTCTTTCAAGATCGGCGACCGCCCGCGCCTGTCTCATAGTCTGTTCCTCAAGCTGCTTGTTTTTATAATAGATCTCGGTTATATCAACAGCGATATAACGGTCGTAAAGACGTCCGTTTTCAGCTCTGATCCTTTCATGCGAAAACTGCCGTACTTCTCCGTCGCGCAGCAAACAGGTGTTTTCGTTTATCCGGTCTGCGGCAAGCGGAAAAGACAAAAGGATATCCATATCATCCGAATACTGTAGGTCCCTACCGGTCAGAGCGAAGGCAAGCTCCGTCATCTTTTTGTTAATAAGAACGAGCATACCCGCGGAATCGAAAAAACATATACCCGACGGCAGGTTGTCGAAGGCTTCCTTAATAGATGATACGCTTATTTTCCGCATCATAACCCCTCCGTAGATATGGTAACGAGCCATTCGTCACCGTCTTCGTTGGAGACCGCAACGCCTTCTTTTGACATCACGGACATGTCGGCAGCTGTGCAAAGTCTGACCGAAACGGCGTCGCGTACGACAACAGACAGAAAAGAAAGCCCTTCAAAAGCGAATTCGACGGTATCCTCAAAAAGATCGTATATCTTCGCGGCAGACGAAACGGGGATCGAGGAATCCCTGACGCAGACAGTCGAACAGCTTACGCCGAAAGACTCAAGCGTACCGCAGGTCTCTTTTATACAGAGCTCCAGCTCGCGCGAGTCGACGGTCATTTCGTTTTCGGATATAAGTATCAGATTATTGCGCCGTTTGAGATAAGACAGAAGCAGCGTACACTTTTGAAGCGCTCGGTTAGATTCTTCATCCGACTTTGCGTCACGGAAGGCTTCGACGCTGTCGTGAAGAGCTTCAAGTCTGCCGCGCGTCTCGGACGTCATGCGGTCGTAAAGACGGTTTTTCTCCTCGAGGACGGAAAGCTTATGACTGCTTTCATACTGCGCCTTCAGTATCCCGTCGCGGTTTTGAAGCTCCTCGGAAAGATCGCGCAAATGGTCGGAAACGGTGAGGACCGCTGAAATATCCTCCTCCCATACTACGCTTCCGCCTTTTATCGCAGCGGAGGATATCCTTTTTCCGTCAGCGATGACGTTTATGCCCTTATTAAGTCTTTCAAGCACATCGTCGTCGAGATCCGGAGAATCCTGCGATGACGCGTAAACACCGCCGTCATCATCAAGAATAACGGCGTTTATACCGGAAGCGAAGAACAGTTCGGGATATGCCTTATTGGACATTATGAGTCTGGTAGCGACGCAAAGCTCAAGACTCGAAGTGACCAGAAGGCACTCAATAACGCTAAGGTCGTTGAGTAAGACGAGCCTGTCGTGATAAAAAGAATAGACCGCCGCGTATATCACAAGAAGCACCACGGGGAGAAGAGGCAGCAGGATGACTTTATTTCTTCCCGGTATCCGAGCTTTTGAAACCATGATGACCAAGGCTGCAGCCGCGCAGATGATCTGCCATGCGGTGACGATATAGATCCCGGGACTGAGCAGACGGTTCAAGTCGGAACGCACCGCGGCGCCGGGCGGGAATGAAAACACGAATTCGTGATGATTATTTGTGAGTACCAGGACGATGAGCGCCAGTGTTATTATCGCCGGGATCACGGTCCTTCTGTCCCATCCGCCGTTTTCAGATCTCCCGAGCGACACAGCGCAGAGCATAGAGAAGAAAGGGATCAGCAGCATCGGGATATAAAACATATACCAAAGGTGAAGCTGAAGAAGTTCGGTCTTAGGAAGTATATACTTCAGCGACTTGAGCGCTATCCAGAACACCTCGGAGCATGCGACCGCCTCAAGACTGATGCGCGTATATTTGTTGAGTATCCTGCGGTGCAGACTGAAGCCCCAGATCATAAAGATCGCGATATAGCCCGTCCCTCTCAACAGATCGTATATATCCCCGATGCGGATATCAAAGACGGTCAGGAGAAGCTTAAGAATGATTTCAAATATCAACAAAGCCGACGCTGTGACAGCGCCGGCGAGTGTTTTTCGTTTGTACCCCGATAAGGCGTTCATACCGTGATTATAGCACCTTATCGGGGTTTTGTCCACAGCGGAAATACGGGATGATATTATTTGGCGTAGGCTTCGGGTACGGCGTCGATAGTCTCGAGCTTCGCGGAAACGCGCAGAACGATCCTTGCGTCGGTGGCGTCGATCTTGCCGTCGCCGTTGACGTCAGCCGCTTTTGATTTGACGTCGTCGAGCGTGTCGAGTTTGGCGGCAGCGCGAAGAACTAGTCTTGCGTCGGTAGCGTCGACCTTGCCGCTTCCGTCAACGTCACCCATGAGGATGAAGGTGAATACCGTCTTTTCCGCGTCGTTGAGCGTGATGACAGCGCCCGTTCCGACCGATTCGCCGTCCGCGAAAGCGCTGCCGTCCGCTTTTGTGAGCGTATACTCTGTGGCGGGATTGGCGATCGCGGCCTTGAGTTCTTCGACGGTGTAGGGCTTAGCCGTGATGACGGTCTTGCCGCCCTCAACAACGATGAGCTTTTCATCGCCGGACTTAAGCGTAATAGTTGAGGGGGCTGGAGCAACGACGGGAAGGACCTCAACGTCGACCGTGGAGCAGACGGAGCATACGCGCTGTCTGGAACCTTCCTCGGTCTCGGTAGCCTCTTTTGTGACTATCCATTCGCCCCAGGTGTGCTCGCCGGTAGCGGGAACACGAGTCTGCTCCCAGGTTACCTGCTCGGTACAGGCTTCGTCCGCGAAGTACTGGCTGCAGCCGGTGCAGGAATAATACTCGATATTGCCCGCGGCATTGCAGGTTGCGGCGACCGCCTCATGCTTCACTCCGTGATGGACGTGCCCCAGCTCGGGGATCTCGCCGTAAAGGATATAACCGCATGTCGCGCAGGTCTTGCGCTGTTCACCCTTATCGGTCTCGGTCGGAGCCTTATACTCGACCCATTCGTCGAAATCGTGAGCGGCGTAAGCGTCCTTTTCGCTGTTCTCGGCAACGGTGCAGCCAGCGGCGGTGCACTCGTGCCAGTGATATCCCGCGTCGGAAGCCCACTCGGACGCCCAGACGTGCTCATGAGTCGGATTCGGGATAGTATAGGTAAACTGGCACTGATACAAATCGGAACCGACCGGATAGAAGTATTCCGTGTTGCCGGTGTAAGCCTTTTCGCATGCGGCCCCGTTCCAGACTGCCTTGACGGCGGTACGGTCCAGAGTATATCCGGCGCCAAGCTTGACTATAATATAGACCGTTACGGTATCACCGGGCGCGGGAGCGGTTACGCTGTAAGAAACTCCCTCTATAGAAACGCCTTCTGTCGAGGTCGATGCCGCGGTATCCGGCGCGCTCTTGCCGTCGGGAGGTGTAAGATCCTCAATCGAGATCTCCGTTAAGGGGATCTCGGGGATCGTATAGGAGAAACGGCAGCTGTAGGCATCGGTACCGGTCTTAAGGAGATAATGCTTATTATCATTATAAGCCTTCTTTGCAGCCTGACCGTTCCACTTCGGGACTGTCGATTCCTCGTCGATCGTGAAAGCAGCCGCGGGGCTCACCGCGATATTGACCTCGACAGCGACAGTCTCGCCGGGCGCGGCGGATGAAACCTCTTTATCATCGCCGTTCAGATATTTGACAGACGATACCGTTATGCCGTCGATCGAACATTCCGCCTCCTTGTCGAGAGCGTTCTTACCGTCGGGCGGCGTGAGCTCATTGACCGTGAACGAAGGAAGCACGTAATCCGCGGCGCTGTCGACCGTAAAAACTCCGACTGTTCTGCCGCCCTCTACGAGGTTGAAGGTCTGACCTTTAAAGACGACGACAGATCTGGAAACGGGAACGAATTCCGCAGTCAGACTATCACCGGGCATGACCAATTCGGCGTCGCCAATAGAGGCGAGCTCAAAGGTATGGAAATCGATACCCGTATAACTGAAAGTCGGTTTATAACCCTTGAAAAAAGGTGTATGTCTGCCGCCTTCCTCTTTTGTATACACTTTCAGCACGCCGGTCAGCTTGTTTTTTTGCGCGCTTATCACTTCGTTATCGATCTTCTGAACGGCGTCGCCTCTCTGTATCGGCCCCTTACGGGTTTCCGCCTCATCGCCGAACGGGTTTCCGATAAGAATACCTATCTCGTCGCCCTTGGTCGCGGATTCCAGGGTCTTATGCCCCTTATCGATCCCCAGAACGGTAACTTCATTATCGAGACCAACGCTGTTCTCCGAGTCATATGAAGAAATGACGATCTTGTCATTCAGGTCCAAAGTCCCGTTTTCGACCTTTCCCGTCAGGACAAGTCCGCGGCTGGAAATATAAAAGATATCCGATACGTACATCAGGAAATGATCGTCCGGAAGCGTACTTGCCGGAGCCAGATCCGCGGCGAAAACGCCGACGGTCATGACGCTAAGAACCATGACCGCCGCGACAAGACCGCAGATCGCTTTTGTCACATAACGTTTCATAATTACCAACCTTTCTGCAAATCGGTCATATGACCCGGCCGCCGCAATACGGGCATTTGCCGGACGCGTCGGGAGTCATCTTTGCGCCGCAGTTGGGGCAGAAAGAGGGAGCGGCGTTCTGCGCCGGCTGAGCATAGGACTGCTGAAAGCCTTGCTGCGGGTAGCCCTGCCCGGGAGCGAAGCCCTGCTGCTGAGGATACCCCTGCTGCGGAGCATAGCCTGTCGGCTGCGGATAACCCTGCCCGGGAGCGAAGCTATTTTGCTGCGGGAATCCCTGCTGAGGAGCGAAGCCCTGCTGCGGGTAAACCTGCTGAGGGGCGAAACCCTGCTGCGGGAGTCCCTGCTGAGGAGCGTGGGCATTCTGCTGCGCAAAACCCTGCTGCTGAACGAAAACGCCGGGCTGCGCGAAACCGACGGGCTGACCGCCGAACGCAGCGGGCTGAGCATAATTCTGTCCGGGAGAATAGGCGTTGCCGAGAAGAGCAGCTCTTATCTGCTCGCCGTTCGTTCTGTAATTCTCGTACGCCGCGCGACTGTCGCCGTCAACGGTCGATTTATTCAGCTTGATTTTTATCTCGTCGAAATAGGGGTGATTGACGGTCACGCGGATATAGAAATCATATTCGTAGCTGTACCTTCTGGGCGTATAGCTGACTTTAGTGCCGTCGGCATTCTCGCGCATTATTTCCGTCTTTTTCTCATCGATATCAAGGAAGCAGCCGGTGACCGACGAAATGCTGACTACGTCCGGATTTTCCTTTACAAGATCGCTCGTCTGCTGGAGCATGAAATTACCTGCGCCGGTGTCGAACAGGAGTTTGTAGCCGTAAGCGCACTCAAAGGAGTTGGTCGTTCTAAAGGCGGCAACTGCGCTCTTGTTCTGCTCGCGGTATTCAAGCTGTCTTTTGATATCCTCGATAGTGGAATGACGGCGTTCGTCAAAGAAAGGCGAAAGCTTTTTTGCGCAGTCTTTGCAAAGATTGCCGTCTTCGAGCTTGCGGTTACCGAGAAGACCTATCTTCTCCCCGCAGATGTCGCAGAATTTTTTGTCAAAAAGTCCCATACAAATACACCTCCGCAATTATGATAATACATTATCGATTCAAAATAATCATCCAAATGGGGGATATATTTGGAGTTTTCATCAGGAAATGACGAAACGATCGAGCTTCTTTCGGCTGTCTATATCGAGTTTATTGAATATATTGCGAAGATGCGCCCTTACGGAATTAACTGAAATGCCGAGAAACCGGGCTATCTCCGCGTTGGTGATATGCCTCGCTGCGAGCATTGCGACATTGAATTCGTAAGCGGTGAGCTTATCGGTTATGCGGTCGCCGGTAAAAAGATTGTGAAGCTTTATCCAGTTCCGGCGATAGACCGAAGAAAGCTCGGATATCTTCTTGTAAAGCTCCCTGTTTTCGGGGCGGACGCACTTTTCGAGCAGCCCGCAAAGCATGAAATGAAATTCAACGAAGGGCATGATCAAACCGTCGGGCACAGCAAGTTCCCATGCGTATTTGAAGTAAAACTCGGCGCGGCGCCAATCCTTGCGGGATATGTAGCAGACGGCGTTTATAAGACAAAGATATATCTCGCTGACCGGGCAGGTATGCTCCATAAAAAGAAGCGCGCCCTCGGTAAGACCGATCGCGCGTCCCGTGTCGCCGCGAATCTCAAGATAATGAGCGTAAGCGAAAAACGCCATCGGTTTTAGTTCGTCGGGTACCGCGAAGGCGTCCATACCCAGCGACGGAAAATCAAGATCGTCCGCGTTGTGTATCAGAATATTGAAATACAGACGGAAGAACGCTGCCGTCTGCGCCGAGCGAACGTTCATCCCGCTCTCGAGCAACGAAAACAAACGGTCTTTTAACGAATCGAGATGCTCGTCAAAATCGGCGGACGCGAGCGAGCTCACGGCAAATACGAGAAAATAGCCGAGCAGTTCCGCGTCGCTCGAAGAATCGGGCGGGTTCTTTCCGGCGCGCAGGGCTTCGGCGATCTCGCCCCGGTAATACATCAGTTCGCCTTGCGCGATCTCCCGCCTGCTCCCTTCCTGACTTTCAACAAACTTATCCGCCGTTCCGGGCTCGAATCTGCCGACTGTCAGGACAAAAGGATCGTACGCTATGATGCTTTTATCAAAATCGAATCCGAGTTCGCCGGAAACATTTTCAATGTCGGGCACGTTTTCACCCCCATCTGCTTTGACGCTCTATTGATAAGGATCAACCGACAACGGCGAGCGCGGTCTTCAGGAACCGCAGGACGTAACCGAGAAATTCGGTAAGACGCGAAACAAGAACGTTGAACCGCTCCTGAACTGATACCGAAGCGCCGGGACCGGCAAGAACGGCATCCCTGTCGGGTACGGCGTCGTCTTTGAGGAATTTATCGAGGAACGACGCAAGAGACGCTTCGGCAACGGCATAACGGTAATCAGCCCCGGGCAACGGGCCTGACGGACAGGTATATATCCCGAGATCTTCCGCCTTTTTGACGCCGAAGACGGACAAGATTCTGAAAAGGTCTTCCGGCAGGACCTTATCGCCTATCTGAGTAAACAGTCTGCCAAGCAGCGTATCGAGAGAGATAAGAAGCAGCTTGCCTTCGGGAGACGTGTCTGTCGGGATATCCTCCCCTCCCTTGTAGACCTTCGCGACGACGGTCGTGACCATATCCATCAGCGTAATATAATCGTTTTCGGGAAGCTTCGCGCCTTTTTTCGCAGCAAGGGCTTCTACGCTGACACCGCCGTCACCGCCGTCGTGCATCGGTGTTTCGAGGGCTTCACGGACAAGAGGCATAACATAATCGACAGCGTCCGCAAGTCTGCCTTCCTCAACTCCGAGAGTGCGTTTGAGCATTTCCGGCGAGATCACGCGATAGATCTTCTGTTCGACAGAATACTTGAAAAATCCGAGAGAATAGGCGGTAAAATCGTTAAGGATAAGAGACCTCTGAGCGTCGTTATAGACCGACGGAATGTAATCCGGATCGGCGTCGACAATGCTTTTTATCTTTAAGTCCATCTTATCCTTCCCGAGTTCGACCGAACGGTATTCGAGAGGATATGACGAAAGGGCCGTAGTGAGAATATTATATACTATCTTGCCGTTGAGGGCGGTATAGGAAGAAATATCGTTTCCGTGCTCGTGCCCGGTGAAAACGTAGGTGATGCCGTCGCGGGCGAATCTTTCGGCAATACTGCGGCTGTTGCGCACTACAAAATCCTTCATGAGAACGGACCCGTAGGCTATCGGCTCAAGAAGCGGATGGTGCATCATCAGTATCGGAGTTTCACCGTCGTTTTTCGCGGCAAAAGCCTGAGAGTCTATCCAGCGCAGCAACCTTTCATCGATACCGTCGCCGTCATCGCCCGGGTCGTTGGAGTCGACGGCGATGAGGCGGAACCCGCCGGGCAAACGCGCGCTGTAAGAAGCAGTCTTATCATCCGAGGCTATCGCTTCAGAGTAGCCGAAATCGGCGTAACACTCTCTGAAATCATCGGGCGTATAACCGTTGAAATAATCGTGATTTCCGGGCACGACGTAAACGGGTATCCCGCTCTCGCGCTCAAATTCACTAAGAAGCGAAGTGAAATATTCATGCTGCTCGCGATGACCGTTATGCGCAAGATCGCCGCAAAGCAGAACGAACTCCGAACCGTCCTCGCGGACCTGCTTGAACATGCTTTTAAGTATACCGCCGGCTTCATAAGTGAGGTTACCCGAACCCCACGCATGCCAGTAAAGCTCGCTCTCGGGATAACTGACTTCTATATCCGAGTCCGGAAGGCGAAGATGGACGTCCGTCGCGACGGTAAAACGCGTGACTGCGTCAGCGGAAGAAGCGAACGGAAGCGCCGAGATCAGAAGAATGACAGCGAGAAGCAGAGAAAGAGTTTTAGAAGCAGATCTCATATCGTTATCCTCAATAAAATCATCCCGGAATAAAAACTCCGGGACAAACTGACAGTGCATTAATCTCCGAAATCGTTGAACCAAACGATCATATCGGTTTCTCCCCTGTTCGCAAAGCCGAAATAAGGGATAAGCCTCAGTCTGTAAGGTTCAAACCGTCTTGTGTCCGAATACATGCCGCCGGTAACTGCCCTGACGGCGTTCGCGGTCATGACGGGGGCGCCGAATTCTTCCGAGGGCTGAACGTCGAATTCGGGCTTGCCGCGAAAACCGACTTCAAACAATCCGCCTTCGTTGTCAACGCCTTCGGCGCAGTAAACGACGGGGCCTGCGCACACGGCGCATTTACCGGCGTCCGCCCTGACTCGCGGATCGGCGTAAACAAGCCGGGGACTCACGTCAAGCGTGAGGTCGACAGTCACGAGGTCGGTCTTTGCTTCGATATACAGATAGCCGTCGACCGTCTCCTTTTGGGCTCTTCCGCCGTCGACCTCTATCGCATAATTATCACGGCTGAACTCCGGGATGCGCAGACCGATCCTCTTGCCCTTCGCGCGTTTGACGACGATCTCGATCCGCCCGTCGAACGGATACCCCGTACGCTGTGAGACCCTGATCGGCTCGTCTTCGGGACCGAGGACCGCGGTGGAACTCATATACTGATCGACCCAGACCGTTTCGTCGCCGTAATAGCAAACGTAGTCGCCAATAGACGCGATGAAACGAGTTATGTTAGGCGGACAGCACGAGCAGCCGAAAACCTCGCTGCGAAGGGTATCCGGATACCAGCAGCCCGGATCGCGCACAGCGTCGTTGCGGCCTCTTTCGGCAAGGTTTATCTCAAGAGGATTCGTATAGAAGAAGGATCTTCCGTCAAGAGAAAGACCGGACATAACGCCGTTGTACATGGCGCGTTCCATAACGTCGCCGTACTTGCCGTTGACGTCAAGCAGCCTCATACGCGAGGCGAAATAAACGAGCGATATAGCAGCGCAGGTCTCGGTATAAGCGGTGTTGTTGGGAAGATCGTAATCGACGGTAAAGGTCTCCCCCGCGTGAGACGAACCGATGCCTCCGGTGACGTACATCTTACGCAGATAAATGCTGTCGAACAAACGTTTGCAGGCGTCGGCAAGCGAGGAATCGTTTTCGAGGCGCGCCACGTCAGCTGCTCCGCTGTAGAGATAGCACGCTCTGACGCAGTGACCGTCCGCTTCCGTCATATCACGGATCGGCTTCTCAGACTGATAATACCGCGGGAGCCCCCAGTGATCTTCGGGGAATTCCGGAGAAGTGCCGCGCTCGTTTATGAAGAACGAAGCGAGATCGAGATACTTTTTCTCCCCCGTCACCCCGTAAAGACGCACGAGCGCGAGCTCTATCTCGGGATGCCCGGGCGTGGTAAAAGCCGCGGAACGCTCCACACGGAACACGCGGTCGATAAGGTCCGCGTAATCGCACATTATCTTAAGAAAGCGATCTTTACCGGTAGCGTAATAGTACGAAACCGCCGCCTCAATCAGGTGACCGGCGCAGTAAAGCTCGTGGCAGTCGCGGTTCGTAAATCTCTTGCCGGGCTCCACGACCGTGTAGTAGATGTTGAAATAGCCGTCGGGCTGACGGTTGCGGTCGATAAGCTCGACTACGGCGTCTATCTGCTCCTCCAGATCGGAGTCCGGGTTTTTAAGGATGATGTCAGCGGCGGATTCAAGCCACTTCGCGATATCGGAATCCCAGAATATATGAGGCTTGTGCTCATCGCCCTCGCGCCAGGAGAATTCGAACGCCTTGAAGCGTCCGGTATCCTCGAAGCGGTCGCGAACGGCATAGATCACGGTATCACGAACGAGCTTCTGCTTGTCAGCCCAGAAGCCGCCGGTTATATTGACGTCGCGAAAAGGAAGCTGTTTGAGTTCGCTCATGATGACAATACCTCAGCTTCTGAGACTCAAAACGTCACGCTCGTATTTTTTGACGCCGTCGAGCCAGGAAATGCCGGAGGGAACGTTCTGCTCCTCGCAGTATCTGTTCCAGACGGGAAGGAACGGAAGCGTCTTTTCCTCTTCGGATAATGCGAACAGGGACGTAAAGTCTCCTTCGTCCTGATATTTCTTCAACAGCTCGCGCGGCTCCAACAGAGCGAAAAGCAGAGCCTTCTGAACGTTGCGCATTCCGATGACCCACGCGGCGACGCGGTTGATCGAGGCGTCGAAATAATCGAGACCAATAAAAGCCTTCCCGAGCGCGTCGCAGCGTACCAGCTCGCGGCAGATACCGAGAAGCTCATCGTCGAGGGAAACGACATGGTCGCTGTCCCACCTGACTCCGCGCGTGATATGGAGGGCAATATGCTCCGCGAAAAGCAGAAGCGATGAGAATTTGTCGCTCACGTTTTCCGTCGGATGGAAATGACCGTTATCAAGCAGACACATAACGTGATCGCTGTGACGCGCGGCGTAATTCATATAGAACTCCGAGCTGCCCGCGGTATAGCTCTCAAGTCCGATGCCGAAAAGCTTGGGCTCGACGGAATCGAGAACGTACGCGGAATCGACTTTATCCGCGAATATACGGTCAAGCGAATCGCGAAGACGGGCTCGCGGCCCCATTCTGTCGCCCGGCGCCTGCTTATAACCGTCGGGGATCCAGATATTGTTGAGCGAGGTCATTCCGGTCTTTTTGCCGAAATGCTCCGCTATACGGCGGCAGGCTATGCAGTGCTCGATCCAGTATTCCCTGACGGCGGGATCCGGACTCGTGAGAGTAAGCGAATCGGCGGCCATCGGAGAAGAGAACAGGGTCGGGTTCATATCGAGACCGATACCGCGATCGAGAGCGAAATCCACCCAGGGAGCGAAATGTTCGGGAAGAAGGTCCTTCCTGTCGGGAAGATCGCCCGAAACGGCATAGATGGCGTGAAGATTGACCTTTTTCCTGCCGGGAATAAGCCCGAAAGCAAAGTCAATATCCGCCATAAGCTCTTCCGCGTTCCTGGCGGCGCCGGGATAGTTGCCCGTTGCGGCGATGCCGCCGGAAAGATCGCCCGAGTTCTCAAAGCCGTGAACGTCGTCGCCCTGCCAGCAGTGCATGGAAAGCGCGACGGAAGAAACCGCTTTTATAGCCTTGTCGGTATCCACGCCGAGATCGGCGTAAGCCTCGCGGGCATTTTCATAACAATTGCTCATTGTATATCTCCGAAAAAATATCGTTACGGGTCACAAAAGGTCCGTCATTTAAGAGCGACGGCGGCCTTCGCCTTAGCGACGACGCCGGCTGCGTTGAGTCCGAACAAATCGAGAAGCTTGAGCGCGGGACCGCTGTGACCGAACTCGTCGTTTACGCCGAGCCTGACGACGGGTACCGGGACCGTTTCGCAGACCACTTCCGCGACGGCGGAACCGAGACCTCCGATAATATTATGCTCCTCGCAGGTGACGATAGCGCCGGTCTTTTCAGCCGCTTCGACGATGATATCGCGGTCTATCGGCTTTATTGTCGCCATATCGATAACGGCGGCGTCTATGCCTTCGTTCTTAAGTTGTTCGGCGGCGTCGAGAGCCGGACCGACGAGCAGACCGGACGCGATCAGCGTAACGTCGGAACCCGCCTTGAGGTAAACGCCTTTGCCGATCTCGAACTTATGATCCGTGTCGAAAAGGCGCGGCACGGCGAGTCTGCCGAAACGCATATAAACGGGACCTTCCGTCTCATACGCGGCGAAAACCGCCTGTCGGCTCTCGATATCGTCAGCGGGATTGATGATCGTCATGCCGGGGATGGAACGCATAAGGGCGATATCCTCGCAGCACTGATGGGAAGCGCCGTCCTCGCCGACGGATATGCCGGCGTGAGTCGCGCCTATCTTGACGTTGAGTTTGGGATAAGCTATCGAATTACGTATCTGCTCAAAAGCTCTTCCGGCGGCGAACATCGCGAAGGAACTTGCGAACACGACGTAGCCTACGGTCGAAAGACCTGCGGCGACGCCCATCATATTGCCTTCCTGGATGCCGCAGTCAACGAACATATCGGGATGAGCCTTTTTGAACATCCCGGTCTTTGTCGCTGCGGCAAGGTCCGCGTCGAGAACTCTTATATTATCGTGGAGGTCGCCGAGCTCGGTAAGAGCTTTTCCGTAAGCGTCCCTCGTTGCGGTTTTGATAACGTCCATTTCGCTCCCTCCTTACGCTTCAAGCGCGGCAAGCTGAGCGTTCAGCTCCGCCATGGCAGTGTTGTATTCTTCCTCGTTGGGCGCTTTGCCGTGCCAGCCGACGGAATTCTCCATAAACGAAACACCTTTACCCTTGACCGTCTTACAGACGATCGCGGTCGGCCCCTTAAGAGCGTCGGCGCGGTTTACGGCGTCTTCGATCTGCTCGAAGTCATGACCGTCGATCTCGATGACGTTCCAGTTGAAAGCGCGGAACTTGTCGGCTATGGGTTCGGGCGAATCGACCTCTTCGACGGTGCCGTCGATCTGAAGCCCGTTATAGTCGATGAAGGCGGTAAGGCAATCAAGCCCCTTGTTGCCTGCGAACATCGCGGCTTCCCAGACTTCGCCTTCCTCTATCTCGCCGTCTCCGAGTATCGTATAGACCTTAAAAGCGTCGCCCTTATACTTGGAGCCGAGAGCCATTCCGCAGGCGGCGGAGATGCCCTGACCGAGCGAGCCGGTGCTCATATCAACGCCGGGTATGAGATTCATATTCGGATGGCCCTGAAGATAGGAATCGGGCTTGCGGAGCGTCTTGATGTCCTCGACCGGGAAAAAACCGCGGTACGCAAGAGCGCCGTAAAGAGCCGGCGCGGCGTGCCCCTTCGACAGCACGAGCCTGTCTCGGTCCGGCATATCGGGACGGGCAGGATCGATATTCATCTTGTCGAAATAAAGATACGCGAGAATGTCGGCGATCGAAAGCGATCCGCCGGGATGCCCGCTTTTGGCGTTATAGGTACCTTCAATAACTGCCATGCGGATCCTGCAAGCGTCGACGGAGAGTTTCTTTTTGGTGATATCATCCATAAACGGCTCCTTTCCCCGGTATATCAGCTCCGGGACGTGATTGTATTGAGAAATTCTTTAAAATAATCAGGTAACGGCGCGGTAAAGTTCATTTCGATACCGCTTGCGGGGTGAACGAAACCGATGGTCGCGGCGTGCAGGCACTGACCGCCCGACGGTCTGTCGTTACCGGCTCCACCGTAGACGGTATCGCCTGCGACGGGATGGCCGATATACGCCATATGCACCCTTATCTGGTGCGTGCGCCCCGTTTCGAGAACACATTTTACAAGGCTATACGACGGGTAATTCTCGAGGACTTCGTAATGCGTGACCGCGTCGCGCGGAGATGAACCGAAGACAGCCTGTTTTTTTCTGTCCTTGAGCGAACGCCCGATGGGAGCGTCAATAACGCCCTTATCTTCTTTCGGCGCGCCGCAGACTACCGCGAGATACTCGCGGCGGCAGGAATGCTCTTTTATCTGCTCTGCGAGGCTTACGTGAGCCTTATCGTTCTTGGCGACAAGAAGCAGACCGGATGTGTCCTTGTCGATGCGGTGGACTATACCGGGCCTGAGAACGCCGTTGATGCCCGAAAGACTGTCGCCGCAGTGATACAGAAGAGCGTTGACAAGAGTGCCGTCGGGGCTGCCCGGGGCAGGATGAACGACCATGCCTCTCGGCTTATTGACGACTATCACGTCCGCGTCTTCATAAACGATCTCAAGGGGGATGTTTTCAGGCAGCGCCGAAGGCAGGACAGGGTCCGGGAGCAAAACGCGCACTTCGTCGCCGGAGCTTATCTTAACGCTTTTTTTGATTCGTTCACCGTTTATCGTGACCGCGCCCGACGTCAACAGCTTCTGCACCGCGCTGCGGCTGACGCCGTCAAGACCCGAACAGATGAAAATGTCAGCGCGTTCACCCTCGTCGAAATCCGACGCCGAAAAAACGACTTCAGCGCTCATCCGGTTTGGTTTCCGGCTGCTTACGCGATCTCGACATGGAGATAATGACGAATACCGCGAGAGTTATACAGCCGCAAGTGACGAAGATATCGGCAAGATTGAAAACGGGGAATTTGAAAAAAAGGAATTTAAGATAATCGGTAACGTAACCGCGCGCTATCCTGTCGATCTGATTGCCGATGCCGCCGGCTATTATGACCGCGAGAATAAAGCTCTCGCCCTTATTGAACGGCGTATAAACAGCGATCAGCAATATCCCGGCAAGTATGATGATACAGGAAATAACGCTTACGACAAGAGTATTGTCGTCGAGCATACCGAACGCAGCGCCCGTATTGCGTACGTAGGAAAGGCCGACGACGCGCGGGATGAGAGTTATGCCGTCGATCGCCGTCTGACGGGCCTCGACAAGGAGCTTGACACCTACGTCGGCAAACACAAGCGCCGCCGCGATAATATACCGCAGCAGCACGCTCTTCCATGGATATGGTTTAAATTTTGAGAATAGGGACATCAGCGTCTTTTATGCCGTCTGCCTCTGCGCTTTTTACCGGACTGATTGATGAAATCCTCGGAATCCGCCTCGCGCTGACGCAGCTCTTCAAGAGAACGCCTGACTTCTTCACGCGCCTGTTCGGGAGATTTGGAAGCGAACATACTGAAGTCTATGGTGAACTCGCCCGTCTGCGCCGAGGGGGAGCCCGCCTCGAAGCGGACCTCACCCGTTGTGCTGGCGTAAGTGTCGATATGCACGGCGGGCTCGGAAGGCTCGTCGGCTTCCGCCTCGACGGCTTCGTCGACCGGAGCGGATTCTTCAACGGCGGGCTCTTCCGCCTCGACCTCGGAAACAGTTACAGCAGTTTCCTCGGCGGCAGGAACTTCGGGCTCTTCGGCAGCGGCGGCTTCTTCGGCTATGACAGCCTCTTCGAGCTTGCTTTCAAGAGCTTCGGCCGGATTGAGAGTCTGTTCGATATATTCCCTTATGCTTTCATCGTCATCGGGGATATTCTTTATCCCTACTTCCTCGAAATCATCGTCCGGCTCCTCACCGAAAGAATCAAAGGAATCGAACGAATCGAATGAATCGTCGGTCTCTCCGGAAACGGGAGCGGCATTTGCCGCAGCCTCATTCTCCATGATAGCGGAGATGAAATCGGTAGGCTCGGGGGTTTTATCTATAAAATCGGATGACTCGACAAGTTCGTCGGAAACGACCTCGACCTCAGGAATGACAGCCGGACCGCCGCGAAGATCGACGAGATTGGGAAGCTTTTCGTCTTCAGGCACCTCAAACGGCTGCCCGGCGACTTCAGCGTCGGAGATACTGTCTTCAGCAGGCCCGTCGACGGGTTCTTCGACGGGAGCGACAAAAGCATCGGCGTGGACCTCATCAGTTACTTCTTCCACTGCTTCAATATCGCTCACGAGCTCTTCGACGGTATCTTCCGGAACTGTATCAACGACAGCGGGAGCTTCTTCACCGGCGGACAGACCGTCCTCCGTGTCTGAGAAATCGGAGAAGCCGTCATCAAAACCGTCGTCTTCAAAAGTCTCCGTTACGGCAACAGTCCCCTCGACAGGCTCGGACGTTTCTTCGGCAACCTCAGCCTGCGGGAGCGATACCGCCGTATCAACAGTTTCGCCGGCAAGACCGTTGAGCAAAAGCTCCGCCTCGGTCGCCTTTTCTCTGGCGGCAAGCGCTCTTTCGGCGGCGAGCCTCGCCTCGTTATGCGCGGCTGCTATGCTCTCCTGAGCGTGGCGCGCGTAGGTGACGGCGGCAAGACGCTCTTCCTCGGCTCTCGCGGCCTTCATGCAGGCCTCGCGGCGCTTGTCGGCTTCCGCAGCTTCGTTCCTTGCCTGCTGAGCTGCTTCAAGACTCTTCTTCTCTTCCTCGAGCTGGAGCCTGACACGTTCGCGGACTGCGTTTTCCTCTTCAAGAGAACGAGCGCGGACCTCTTCCGCCTGAGCTTCGATCTGTCGGAGATAACTCTCCGCCTCGGCTCTGCGGGACTCGGCCTCGGCTTTTGACGCCTGGGCTTCGAGATCGAGCATGCGCGCCTCGCCGGCGGCTTCTTCTATCTGAGTCCTAAGAGAAGAGAGGGCGGATTCGAGAGATTCACGCTCACGGTCGAAAACGTTCTTCTGGCGTATGGCGTTGATCTCGGAAGAAGCGACGACCGACGAGATCCCCGCGTAGGCGGAGATCATGACCTTATCGGCGGAAAGCTTCGCGGAGGAAACTATATCGCCCGACATGCTCTCCGCGCTGTCAAGAAGCTCGGAGCTGCGCTTCTGCGCGTCGGCGATAAGCGAATCACCGCCGGAAGCGGCTTCCGCAAGGATAGCCTCGGAGCGGGCGTTGGCGTCGTTAAGAACGTTTTCGGCTTCGGCGCGTATGCCGTCGGCGTCTGCCTTTATAGCGTCGCTGTCGGCTTTTGCGCGTTCGACTATCTCTTCGGCTTCCCTCTTCGCGGCGGCTATCGCTTCGCTGTATCTTTCGTTATAAGCCGCCTCAGCTTCTTTTGAAAGCTTTTCAGCTTCGGCCTTGAGAGCGTCCGCGTCGGCGGTCGCCTTTTCAATGGTTTCGGAGGCTTCCTTCTTCGCGTAGGCGATTATCTCGGCCGCTTCCTTATTGATCTCGACAAGACTGTCCTCGCCTTCCTGCTTTGCCTGAAGTCGGAGCTCTTCTGCCTGGGCGTTGGCGGTAAAGGATATCTCCTCAGCCTGTCTTGTAGCCTGAGCGACCGTGTTCGCGGCGTCAGCTTTCGCCCTTTCGATGATACGCTCCGCCTGTTCCTTAGCGCGGGTAACTATGCCGTCACGACCGTTGATTATCTCTTCGGTATCCCTGTTGGCGTTCGCGATGATATCGCCGGCCCTGTCCTCCGCCTGCCTAATGACGTCGGCAGCGGAACGCTGAGCGGAAAGCAGAGCGTTGCGGATATTGTTCTCATCCGCGCGATACTCCTCTACCTTGTCGGCAAGTATGGTTATCTTGCGGATAAGCTCGCCGTTCTCACGGAACATCTGGTTATAGGACGCGATGACTTCGCCGAAATAGCGGTTGACTTCTTCGGCGCTGTATTTTCCGTCCTCATAATATGAAAAGCGGTGTTCTTTTAATTGAGCAGGAGTTAACATTATCTCTCTCCGATCTCAGTATAAAGTCGTACCGTAGGCGCGGTAATACTCCGCAAGGCACGCGAAATCAACGGATAAACTGAATCAAAGACCGATCAGCCGGCGGCTTCGGCGAAATCCCCGGCTATCTCAAGCCCGGCTTTGCCTGCCACGTAAACGTCCTCACTGATGCGCTTGATATCTCCGCCGAGGCAGTATACGGCACCGTGGATGAACGCGAAGATCAAACGTTTCTCCTCATTGCTGAGCAGCTCGAGATTGACTATCGCGTAACTGCCCTCTTTTATCGTATCAACGATATTAAGTCCGTCCGAGGTATCCTTCGGTTTGATTATTTTTGCCATGTCGCCATTGCTCCTCTCTGCATCTGAATCATTATCATAATCGCGTTCACGGCGGATCCCGAATAACGAGCGGAACCAGCCCTGACGCGGGGCGCTCTCTTCATTGTCATCATCACGCGAGACGGTTGCTTCAGCGTCGCGATCCTCGGTCTCCTCTTCTTCGGGCTCGTCATAGACGCCCGTGCGAAGCACTCTGATCACGTCTTCATCGATCGTGTTTTCTTCCGCGGAATCTCTGACTTCACCGTCGTCGTCGACGACAAACCTTCGACCCAGGTCTTCAAACTTGTTGCTGAGCTTAGACACCCAAGAATCTTCACCCACGGTCAGTACCTCCTTATTCCGAATATAGCAGAGCCGACGCGGACTTCGGTAGCGCCTTCGGCCACCGCCCAGGCGTAATCGCCGGACATTCCCATCGACAGTATTTCCATTCTTATATTATCCGATTTTTGCGACGATTTGTCAACAAAAATTTGATGAAGTTTTGAGAAATATCTTCTGGCAGTGATTTCATCTTCGCAAATCGGCGGAACACCCATTATGCCGCGCACTCTGATATTGCTCATACGGGACATTTCCGCGAGCAGATCGTCGAGCATTTCGGGCTGGAGTCCTGTCTTTGACTCCTCGCCCGCGATATTCAGCTCGATAAGCACGTCCTGCGTCTTTCCTATCGCGGCCGCGCGCTTTGATATCTCGGCGCAGATACCGACGCTGTCCGCGGATTCGATCAGCGAAACAAAAGGCAGTATCTTGGCGACCTTATTTGACTGCAGATGACCGATAAGATGCTTTTCGACGTCAGAGGGGACAAAACCGTCGTTTTTTTCGAGCAGCTCCTGCACGCGGTTCTCTCCGATAAGATCGATCCCCTGCGCGAGAGCGTGATTGATCCTGTTGATATCAACGGTCTTGGTGACTACCATAAGGCGGACGTCCGCAGGATCCCGTCCGGCTTTTATCGCGCTTTCGGCAATATTGTCCCTGACGGTCTTTATATTATCTTCTATCGCTCTATAGTATTCCTGTAAAGAGTATTCCATGATCTGTTTTCTCCCGATATGTCAGAACGTTCTGAGCCGTACGGCCTTATTTTCCTCGACCGTCCCGGAAATAATTATCTTGTCGAACTGACGCAGCGTGTTCTGCCAGACGGATTCGTCTGCGATATACGGAGCGACGATGACGTAGGAAAGATCGGGCGCGGCGTAGACCTGTTCGACTCTGCTGAATTTCGGGATATTGCCGGACAGGACGTAAACGCCGAGATCGCCGTTTTTTTTGGTGAGCGCGGTAAAAGGTATCCTCGTTCCCCTCATCGCTCTGCTGATATTCACAGTGATATGCACCTTGCGGAGAGATGCAAGGTCCGCGTTCATGTCCGCGCAGGAAAGAACGAGAGTCGTCTTTTCCCCGTCCTCGGAAGGATTCAGCGCGGAAACGGACATATCGAGATAATGCTCGGACGTATCGCCTATCACGACGCTGACGGTCCTGTCCTTCACAAGCGCGCCGATCTCATCGGAATCGAATACGGAGACAACGTACCATACGGGCGAGGTAACTATCCTGCCGATAACGTTGGCGTCAACTTCCGCAGGCTCCCTCTCCATAAGAGCAAGAGCGCTGTCCGGGTCAAGACTTCTTGCCTCCTTGTAGGGCAGCAGCTGCTCGTAACCGTCCGCGCCGTAGAGATAAGTTCCGGGGATATCGGCGGTTATCTCGCGAAGCGCGCCCAGCTCGCGGTTGATCTCCGTGACCTTGGCTTCAAGGGCGGCAAGGGTCTTATCGACGGTATCGCGGTCGCCGTCGACCGCCTTTCTGTAAACTATATAACGCTCCATATCGTCGGCGAGCGCGGGGCAGCGCGAATAATCGCCGTCGGCGATGCCGGACGAGTAGGTCTTCAGCAGAGAGAAGATATTCTCATCGACGGAATCGGTATCGAAACTCGAAAACGTATCGACAGACGCGAGCATCGTATAATAGTCGATCTGATCCTCGATAGAGGCGCGTTCGTCGAAAAGCGCGGCCTTTCCTTCTTCTTCGGTAACGACGGCGATGGTGTCGCCTTTCGTGACTCTCGTTCCGCTTTCGACGACGTTCGCGTACGAGCCTCCGAGCTTATTGCGCACAAAGCAGTCGACCTCGGAGGAAACGGAGATCACGGAGCCGCCCTCGCCCGCTCTTTCGCTGCTGACTGTACGAGACTGCTCATCGCGGATGACGATGCCGTCCGCTTCCGCGGTCAGATAATAATCCCTCCACACCGCGAGAACGGTACTGACGGTCGAATCCGCGAGCATCAGGCGCGCGAGGCCGGTAAACAGACCGACCAGACCGACGACCGCGAGCGCGAGTGCGACGTAGCGTCTTACGCTGTTTATATTATTCTTATTCTCCATTTGCGTTTTCCACTTCCCAGTCGTCAATCAATTGAAACGCGGCGGCGCGGATGCTCTCGAAATCGGCGTGTTCGTCCACGTATATCCGCTTCATGCTTTTATCCCGGCGGAACCAGGTCAG
>JAFRXS010000007.1 GCA_017443405.1 Clostridia bacterium
TCAATTTTGAAAAAAACAAATACATTTAACATTTCCTTCCTTCAATTCAAATGTATTTAAACGCAATGTGATTATACAACAAAAGGATACGGCTGTCAAATAAAAATTACCGGTAGATTGTTTTTTTAATGTCTAAAATATCCGTATTCTTCAACAAAACTTCTGTAATTTTGCTTATCGAGAATAATGATCATCGTAATAATTGAGCGTCACGTGTGAATCCTTGTTCTATTGTCATATTTAAGAAAAACATTCTGCCCGATCCACACGTCGTTCCCGATGACGGTATCGCCCTTAATGGGCAGCTCCGACTTTGCGGGCGGCTCCATGTCCCAGCCCTCCAACATATTAAACGGAAAGGTCGTGACCGCGTTCATCATGTGATTGGCGCCGTTCATAACGAACTCCACGCCGGCGGCGATCTGACAGAATTTGCCGATGACCAGCCTGTCGCCGATAAAATCGTAATGATGCGTAACGTGGCTTTCAAACTCCACATCGGCGATATAGGTAAAATCGCCAACGATGATATTCGGATTCTTGACAGTCGGTTTGACATATATTTCTTTATCGTACCCGGCTATCGGATGTATGCTGTTCGGATCCGGGATTATTCCGTCTTTCATTTCGTTTACCTCCGCAAATCCCGATTTGTCAGTTTGTTCCTCTGTTTTTCTTTGCCGTTGTGATCGAGGCGACGAGCAGTTTTCTGATCTTACTGCATTGTCCATACATATCTGTAAATTCCGCATCCGTGAGAATACAGGCCGTATGGAAATTATCAAGCCAGTATTCCGTTTCATAACACTCTTTCAATGCTATCTGAAACTTGTTGATAAAATCCGCTTACTGGAAGCGTAATTTGCTTCGTGGGCGTTTGCGCCGATCGACGAACAAGAACGAAGCAATTGATTCGTATAAATAGATTTTGCTTTGATAGAATCGCATAATTCAGTGAGTTCAACCGTTAATTCTACGGCCAATTCTTTGATGGTCTTGTTTTCCATATCATAAACCCTTTCTGCGATATATCGCGCAGTGCGCGATGCGATATAATTTGCTGCGCAAATTGCGATATACGTTCGCTTCGCTCCCGTGCGATATGATATGAATTCCTTTCGCGTCCCGCAGGGACATATCGTATCCGAAGGATATATCGCAACGCAGGCATATCGCGAATTCCGTCAGGAATTCATATCGCTTCGAGACAGTCGAACGACTGTCTCGACATGCCCCGTCCCGGGAAACATATCCGCGCAGCAGACGCGGCGGACGGCGTAGCCCTCGAGCGCGAAGGCGGCGCAGTCGCGGGCGAGGGTGGCGGGATCGCAGGAGATATAGACCACGCGGTCGGGCCGCATCGAGGCGATGACGGCGGGCAGGCCGGGAGAAAGGCCCTTGCGCGGCGGGTCGACGACGACGCACGCGGGCTCGAGCCCCGAATCGCGCAGACGCGCGGCGACCTCGGCGGCGTCGGCGTTTATGAACTCCGCGTTGCCGGCGCCGCACAGACCGGCGTTGACGCGCGCGTCGACGACCGCCTGCGGCACTATCTCCGCGCCGATGAGCCTGCCGAAATTTTTCGCCATGGACAGTCCGACGGTGCCCGCTCCGCAGTAGAGGTCGAGCAGGACGCCGTCCGGGGCGCTGCCGGCGTACTCGGCGGCTTTGGCGTAGAGCTTTTCGGCGATATTCCGGTTGACCTGATAGAACGACAGCGGCGACAGGCGCACCTTTACCCCGGCGAGCTCGTCATAGATATATCCGTCGCCGTAGACGGCGAAATACTTTTCTCCGAGGACTACATTGGTGTCCTCGCGGTTTATATCGCAGACGACGGTCTTTATGCCGGGAGCGGCGTCGAGCAGAGCAGACACGAGCTCCCTGTCGTGCGGCAGGACCTCGCCGTTTATCACGGGGCAGACCATTATCTGGCCCGTCGTTTCCGCCCTGCGGATATAGATATGCCGCAGCAGCCCCCTGCGGGACGTCTCGTCGTAGGTAGGGACGCGGTAACGCGCGATCCAGTCGCGGAAGACGGACACGATCGCCGAAAATTCCCGGGGCTGTATCACGCAGTCGCGGCAGTCCACGACCCTGTGCGAACGCCTCGCGAAGCAGCCGATGACCACCCTGCCGTTCTGCTCGCGGACGGGGAATTCCGCCTTGTTGCGGTAGCGCGTCCGCTCCCCGTGTATTATCCCCTCGGGCTCGGCGTCTATCCCGCCGAGGCGCGAAAAGTCCTCTTTTACGGCGGAGAGCTTGCGTCTGAGCTCCGCCTCGTAGGTTATGTTCCTGAACGTGCAGCCTCCGCAGGACGGGAAGTACGGGCAGTCCGGCTCCGTCCTGTCGGGCGAGGGCTCGAGTATCTCCTTTACGGTGCCGACGGCGTAATTCTTCTTGACCTTGATTATATGCGCCGTCACCCTGTCGCCCGCCGCGGCTCCGTTCACAAAAACGACGAATCCCCCGTCCGCCGGATATCTCCCGATACCTGCGCCCTCGGAGGAAACGTCTGTTATATACAGTTCTACGTCATCGTTCTTATTCATCTGTACCGGTCATATTTCGACGCTCATCGTGTCGTAGGAAACGAGGAAGCCTTCCTTCCCCGCTGTCTCCTTCATCTCGTCGTAGGTCGCCATGCCGTTGTGCGAGAAATGGTTGAGGCAGAACACGGTGTTTCCGTCGGCGCAGCCCGCTTCTTTGAGCCTGTCGCGCTGGACGATATCCTCCGTGTAGCACATATGCCTGCCGCCATGCTCCTCGAGAGCGCAGGTGCAGTCGAGCGAAACGAAGTCGAAGCGCGGCCTGTTCTCTTTAAGCCAGCGATCCGTTTCGTCCGTGAAAAGCCCGGTGTCGTGCGCGTACAGAAGCGTCTTTTCGCCGTCGGAAATGATATAGATATAGGCGTCGAGCCCGGGCGCGTGATTGGCGGGCAGCGGCGTGACGTCGTAGCCGGAGATCCTGACGGTCTCGAACGGGCGGATCGTGTGGAAACGGTATATCTTTTTCAGGTTATCCTCGTGGAAGGCGTTGTAGTCCGTCGCCCTGAGCAGCGAAGCCGCCGAGCCCCAGACGTTCATCACGGGTATGTCGTCGTCTTTCGAGCCGTTGTCGCCGAAATGGGCGTAGCAGGGCCGTCGGTACGACATATCGTCGGGGAAAAGGTGGTCGGTGTGGCCGTGCGTGATGAGGCAGTCCGTCACGTCGCGCAGGTCCAGCCCGTAAAGGGCGACGTGCGCCGCCGTGTCGGGGCAGAAGTCTATCAGCAGCCTGCCGTCGAGCATCGCCTGGCTGCGGGTGCGGATATTGCGTCCGCCCGCCGCGCGCGCCCGGTTGCACGCGTCGCAGTTGCAGAAAATGGCGGGAAAGCCCTCCGCAGCGGCGGTGCCGTAATAAGTCAGCTTCATAACGTCTTCGCCAGACCTTTCAGGTATTCGGCGAAATCCCCGCCTATCTCGGGGTGGCGCAGCGCCGTTTCGACGTTCGCCTGCATGATGCCCAGCTTGTTGCCCATGTCGTAGCGCGTGCCCTCGAAGTTGACGCAGATGAGCCCGCCCTCGCCTGCGGCGGCGCTGAGAGTATCGGTGAAATAGACCTCGTGACCGCGCGGATTGACCGGCGTCCTTTCGATCATCTCGTAAATATCGGGCGTGAGGATGTACCTGCCCAGTATCGCGAAGAGGGACATTATCTCGTCCTCGCGCGGCTTTTCGATTATGCGGTGGACGTTGAACACGCGGTCGCCGTCGAGCGGAGACACGTCGAGCGAGCAGTACTTGCCGATGGACTCCCTCTCGACCTCCTGCACGCCCGCTACGGGCTTGCCGTATTTTTCGTAGGCGCGGCAGAGCTGACCGATGGCGGGGTCGTCGCCCATTATCACGTCGTCGCCGTAGAACACCGCGAACGGCTCGTCGCCGGTGAAGGCTCTGGCGTGCAGCAGAGCGTCCGCGACGCCCTTCGTCTCCTTCTGACGTACGAAAAAGACCTCGGCGAGCCCCGATATGTTCTTGACGCACTCGTAAAGATCCTTTTTGCCCGGATCGCCCGAAAGCGCCGCCTCAAGCTCCGGAGCGCGGTCGAAATGGTCCTCGATGACGCCCTTGCCGCGGTTCGTGATGATGAGCACGTCGGTTATGCCCGACGCGGCGGCTTCTTCGACCAGATACTGCATCGCGGGCTTGTCCACGATGTTTATCATCTCTTTCGGAACGGATTTGGACGCGGGCAGGACGCGGGTCCCCAGACCCGCCGCCAGGATGACGGCCTTTGTGACTTTCATGATCTCACCTCAAAATATATCAATGATCGTTTAACTGTATCAGACGCCCGCGATGAGCCGCGCGACAAAGAACGCGCAGACCCTGACGAGCCCCAGCGAAAGGATATACAGCGCCGGGTAGAGCAGCCTGTTGCGCCCGCCGTACATAAGGTACCTTCTGTAGGTATTCCAGTCGTGGGCGAGCTCCCTTGAGCGAAGAATGCCGTTCTTCGCCTTTTTTCTTATGAGCAGGTCGCCGTAAAGCCCCAGGATCAGGCATTTGACGAGGATGAGCGCGTCCGCGAGGTAGGTGCGCCACGCCTGCGTCTCCTCCGGGATGTTCTGCGCCGCCTCGAGCAGCTTGCTCTGATATTCGCTAAGGGTGATCTCCCCGCGGGAAGCCTCGCCGACGACGTCTATCACGGAGTTATAGTATGCGACGTCCGCTTTGGTGAACGACAGCACCGAAACCGCGAAGGTGAACGCGAGCACCAGCAGGGCGACGCGGTGGAGCCCCTTGAGAGCGCACCACGCGCCGCCGAAGAAGAACGCCGCCCAGTTCCAGCTGCGCGAGGAGCCGCGGGCGTCCATCCGCCTGAAGCGGAAGATGTAGGTCGGGGCGGACGCGCCGAGGTAGGTGGCGAACTCTCCCGCCGGGATGTCGTCTATGCGCAGCCCGCCGCCGTCGGCGTTGTAGGCGTCGCCGTTTTCTTCTTTCCGCTCGCGGCGGAAGCCGACGGGGTCGTTGCCCTCGAAGGTGACCTCGCCGCCGAGCATGCCCAGATCTAGCCCGCAAACGGGGCATTTTTCGGTCCCTTCGGGCGACGGCGTGCCGCACGCGGGGCACAGGACTGTCTCGCCGCGCGGCGCGGCGGGCTCCTCCCGGACCTCGGGAGTCACGGCGGGCGCGGGAGCTTCCCACACAAAGCCGCCTTCGTGCTTATGGGCGTTGGGGCAGCCGCCGGCGCTCTCCCAGCATTCGCGGTGGGCGGGTGTGCCGCACTCGGGGCAGGTCACCACGTCGTCGGAGTCTGTGAACTTTCGCCCGCAGTACGGGCAGTCGGTCCCTGTATATCTCATGTATTCGTATCCTCGACAGTTTATTTTGTTTATTGTATAATGAAATGTCCCAAAAAGCAAGAAATTAAAGAAAATGCAAGAAATTTAATTATTGCATTATTACACTTTCTCAAGTATAATTTACATGAATATCCGTCATCCGGCAACCGCCGGAAACAGCCGCCGCGGAGGGTGCAATGGCAGAAAACGCTTCGACAACACAGGACAGGGGTCTACGCTCAAAAAAGGATATCCTGATGACGGCGGTCAAGTGCGCCGTCGCGCTGACGCTGTTCGTCATAGGCATAGTCAAGTACGACACGCTCGTCAACTTCCGCCTTGAAGATTATATCGACGTCTCGCGCGGGCTGTGGCTCGCGATGGGCACGGTGCTCCTCATCTACGTCGTAAAAGCGCTGCTGTTCGTCATACCCGCGTCGCTCGTCTACATCGCCGTCGGGCAGGTCATGAGCGTAATGCTCGCAGACGCGCCCTTCAGCCCGATGTGGGTCGCCGTGCCGCTCAACCTGCTCGGCATCATCCTCGAGCTGACCGCGACGTATCTCCTCGGCATGTTCCTTGGCGGGCAGACGGTCGAAAAGCTGCTCACGAAGAACAAAAACGGGCAGAAGATACTCGCGAGCGGCGTCAAGGAAAAGCCGTGGCTGATATTCACGATAAGGTTCTCGGGCGCGCCGATAGACTTCGTCAGTCTGCTTTACGGCTCGCTCAAGACCAACTACTTCAAATACCTCGTCTTTTCGCTGCTGGGCATCGCGCCGAGAGTCATCGTCATGACGATAATCGGCAAGGTCATAGACATCATCCCGCGCGAGGTCCTCATCGGCATTATACTCGCGGCGATACCCGCAGGCATCATCTATTACCTCGTCAAAAAATACGTCCTCGACCCGAAAAAGGCGGCAAAGGAAGCCGCCGACGCCGAAAAAGCCGCCGAAAACGCGGAGAACGGACAGGCGGACGGGGAAGGACCGGACCAACCAAAGGAAACGGTGAAAAACAATGAAAACGAATAAGAATTTCCGCAGACTCACGGCCCTCACGGCGCTCATCCTCGCGCTGTGCGTCATTTTCACGTCCTGCACCACGGGCGGCTCCACGCCCGGCGAGGGCGTCACGCTCTCCCCCGCGGGCGAGCTCGCGCAGTCGAGACTCGCGCAGGACAACCTCTCGTCCGATGCGAAAAAGGTCTCGGTCAAGAAGGCGATCGCCGCCTACAAGGACGCCGCGAACGCCGTCAAGACCGACACGATCAAGTTCACCAAGACGCGCTGGGAGGATTACGACAATATCACGAGCTCCGACCCGACGGGCATCACCGCAAATCTCATGACGGTCATCTCCCGCAACCTCGTCGTCAACAAGTTCGACGACTACGAGAGCAAGGCGAAGATATCCGACACCGCCGACGAGATCAAGGAGAATTTCCCGGTCTACGGTCAGGACTACGCCTGCGGCGAGATCGACGAATCCGCGATGACCTCCGCCGTCAAGATCAAAGACGGCGACAACACCACCTACGTCATCTATTTCGCGGACTGCGTCAACGCCAACCCCGGCGACCCGGGTCTGGGCAGCGTAATGACGACCGTCAACCGCGAGGCCATCCTTGACTCCATCAAGCAGTACATCGCCGTCATCAACCTCGACACGCTCAAGTTCGACTGCGCCTACTCCGGCTGCTACATGAAGTTCACGGTCGACAAATCCGGCGCCCTGGTCGATCTCGAGCAGAATCTTTTCTGCGACATCGACGCTTCCGCCGAGCTCTCTCTCGTGCTGTTCAACACCAATTTCATCAACGGCAAATGCACCTTCGAGAGCCACACGCACTACTTTGACTTCGCCCCGACGGCTGCCGCCGCCGACGCCGAATAACTCCGGAGATTTCATGAAACTCATCAAACCGCTTATCGCTCCGCTCCTCGCCGCGCTTCTCGTATTCTTCGCGGCGACAGCCGGAGCCGCCGATATCGCTGCCCCCGCGCCGTCGCTCGTCATCTGCGCCGACGGAGACGGGGGCGACTGCCGCGAGCTCTGTGAGCGCGCCGTAAAGGCGGGCGCCGATATGCTCAGGCTCACGCTGTCCGTCAAAGACGGCGGGTTAAGAGCCGCCGACGGCGCCCCAGCCGCGGATATACTCGGCGCTTTTTCGCAGAAAATAAAGCTTATTATAGACTTCGCGCCCGCCGACGGCGAGGCGGTCGCCGACGCCGTGAAAAGCGCCGGAGCCGCGGACCGCTGCGCGTTCATCGTGCGCGGATCGGCGAAGGCGATAGACGCCTTCCGCTCCCTGTTCCCCGCCGCTCCCGAGTGCATAGCCGTCACGGGCTCCAATTTCTGGCCCTACGCGGTACTCAGGATAAACAGCTTCGTTTCCGCCGGAGCCGCGGGCGTCCTGCACGAGATCGCGAACCCCTACTCGATACTGTGGAGGAAATCCATGACGGCGCGCAGCTCCGGAAACATGAGAGCCTGCGCCGACCTCACCGACCCTTCGCGCTGCGGCAAGCGCGAGGACACGCGCGACTACTGGGACGAGCTGGTAAAGGACGGTTTTTCGCTGCTCATCACGGCTTATCCCGAGCTGGCGGTACAGTACCGCGAGGACAGCGAGGCGGCGTTTGAGCGTCTGAAAGAAAAAAAGGCGCAGACGGATGCGGGATTCGTCCTTCCCGAATACTCCGCTTCGGGCTATATCCCCTACCGCAGGAACTTCAAAACGGCGGTAAAGACCGCAGAAACGGTGCTCGCCAAGAGAGCCGTCGGCGCGTCGGAGGCCAACGAGGCCTGCTATCTGCTCGACAACAGCGTCAAGGAGATAGAGCGCAACCGCGAGGCCTTCGAAACGGATTCGGCGGGCAAGACCGTGACCGTTCCGCGCGTCGTCATCTGCGTCGTCACGGTCGCGGCTTTCGTCCTTGTCGAGCTTTTCTTCCGCCGCAGGGTGAAAGGATACGTAAGAAAAACCGGGCGCGAGAAGAATAAATAAAGCGTCAAGACACATGGAAGTTGCGTCGGATACGGCGCAACTTTTCGGAAGCGGCCGCTTTTCGTGTCCGGATGATTTCCCGCTTCCCGGAAAAAGTTCAAAAAATCTAAAAACCGCTTGACTGACTTTTTTACATTTTCGACAGACTTTTCAACATTTTGCCCGAAAATTCCTGATTTTTCTATGTTATTTGCCGATTTTTATCTGTTTTGACAGTTTTGACAGTTTTTTCGGAAGGTGAGGATATGACCGATCTCAGATACATCACGTTTGCCCTGTGCGTCATAGTCTGCACGGTGTTCACGCCGATCTTCCTTGTCGAGCAGCGCAGGGGCTTCAGCCGCAAGTCGCTGCTTTACAAAATGATCTGCGCCACGTGCTATCTCGCGGGCGGCTTTATCGCCATGTCCTCGATCGAGGAACCGGGGGCGTACACGAAGCTCATGCTCGCCGGTCTCTGCCTTTCGTGGGCGGGCGACCTGCTGCTGCACATCGACGGCAGATTCAAGACCCCGTGCATTATCACGGGAGGTCTGTGCTTCCTGTCGGCGCACGTCGCCTTCATCTGCGCCTACAGCGCGGCGTCCGGCGGCGCCTTCCTCTCTCCCGGCGGCTGGGTCGCCGTGATCGGCATAGTGGTGATCTACACGATGTTCATGCTGCTCGGGATAAAAATACCCGTCTCTAAGCTGCTCGTGCCGATGATCGTCTACGGCTCCGTTCTGTCGCTGATGCTCGTCAAGGCGGCTTTCCTCTCCGCGGAGCTCATCTCCGACGGGACCGTCGCGGGCGGCGTTCTGCTCGTGTCGGGAGCGCTGCTGTTCTTCCTGTCCGACGCGAGCATTGGCGTGCTGATGCTCAGCAAGAAGCACAAAACGAACTTCCCGCTCAAGATATTCAATATAGTCACCTATTTCGCAGGGCAGCTCATGCTCGCCTCCACTCTGTTTGTCATAAAATGATCGAAGACACCGTCTGGCTTGTTGCCGTCCTTATTTATCTCGCGGCGATATCGTTCGTCACCTTCGCCGTGACCGTCTACGACAAATCCGCCGCCGCGGCGGGCAGGCGCCGCGTGCCCGAATCCGTCCTTTTCGCCCTCGCCATCGCGGGCGGTTCCGCCGCGGAGTATATCACCATGAGGCTCATACGCCACAAAACTCTTCACAGGAGCTTCATGATAGGTCTGCCGCTCATCATACTCGCGCAGCTCGCCATCGCGGCCGCCGCGATATATTTTTTGAAATGATCGATCGAATAAAGGAAGCGACTCAAATGGAACGAAAAAGCGCCGAGATAACCGAAAGATACCGCGGCATCACCCGCTACGCCGGCGTGCCGACGGAGCAGAACACGGGCAGGCTCCACTACAACGAAAACATCTACGGTCCCTCGCCGCGCTGCCTTGAAACGCTTAAAGAGACCACGCCCGAGGACCTTTGCCTGTACGAATCCGGCAGCAGGGACGATCTTGTCGACGCCCTGTCCGAAAAATTCGGCATCCCCGCCGAGAATATATTCCTCGGCAACGGCTCGGCTGAAAACCTGCGCTCGATGATGAGCATCTTCACAAAGGCGGGCGACACCGTCCTGCTCCCCGACCCGGGCTGGAGCTACTACACGGGCCTGGCGGACTGCCGTTTCCTGAGAGTCGAGCGTTTCCCGATAAAGGAAACTGAGGACGCCTGCGTATTCGACCTCGACGCGCTCGAAAACGCGCTCGATACCCTCAGACCCGCGCTGACGGTGATCGCGAACCCCGCGATGCCCACCGGCAACGGCATGGACGACGCGACGCTCGAGGATATAGTAAAAAACCACCCCGGCACGCTTTTCATAATCGACGAGGCGTACTTCGGCTTCAAAAAATATACCCTCGACGTGAAGCGGATGATAGATACCTATGACAACGTCATCTTCTCGCGCACGTTCTCGAAATACTACGGCCTCGCCAACCTGCGCGTCGGCTACGGCTTCTGCTGCGAGGCGCTCAAAAAGATACTCTGGCTCGACCTGCCGCTTCACCGGCTGCCGCACGTCTGCAAGCGCATGGCGATCGCCGCCCTGCGCGACGACGAATACTACGGCAGGGTGACCGCCGAGCTCATAGCTTCGCGCGAGCGTTTCAGGCGGATACTGAACGACGTTCCCGGAATTTACGTCTACCCCTCCGACGCGAATTTCGTCTATATCCGCCTCAGGGGCTACGACGCGGTGAAGATAAGGGAAGAAGCGGCGAAAAACGGCTACCTGATAAGAGTCTTCGACGGAAATCCCGAAAAGCACCTGCGCGTGACGATCGGCACGAAAGACGTTATGGAAGGGCTTACGGAGCTGCTTTTGACCGTCATTCCCGCAGCGAGAAGTTAAACTCAATGTGCAATGTGCAGTGAGCAATGTGCAATTTCGGGAGGGCTCCGGTGAGGTCAGCACATCGGTAAGTAGATAGTGTCAGCACATCGGTAAGCCAGTGGTAAGTACACACCGGTCTCGTCAAGGTGGAGATCGGCGCAATTTCGGTAGGATCACGGGGTAGAATTTGTGCCGATACGACCTTGACGAAGAAACAAAGAATAATGGCTGAGAGGCGGGTAAGCACGATAGGGCTTACCGCCCTTGATCGCAATTTAATTTGATTTTAACTCCTCAAGCGGACAAAAACAACAGGAATCAAGGTCAA
>JAFRXS010000102.1 GCA_017443405.1 Clostridia bacterium
GCTGAAACAGTACGTCGACCCCGAAAACACCGAAAGCCTCAAGAGCCTGAACGTGCTTTGCGTGCGCCTCGTTTTCTGCTTCTACGCAGAGGACGCGGGCGTATTCGGCAAGCACCTTATGTTCCACGATTATCTCAAGGGTTTCGACGCGCGGCATTTCCGCTCCGCCCTCATAGAACTGTTTAAGGTACTAAATACAAAGGAAATTGACAGAGACACATATCTGGACGACGAATTGAAGGCATTTCCGTACGTCAACGGCGGTCTTTTCGCCGATGACAGGATCGAGATACCGCAGTTCACGGACGAGATCAGGACGCTCATCCTCCAAAAAGCGAGCGCCGACCTCGACTGGTCCGAGATAAGTCCGACGATATTCGGCGCGGTCTTCGAAAGCACTCTGAACCCGGAGACGAGGAGAAGCGGCGGCATGCACTATACCTCCGTCGAAAACATCCACAAGGTCATCGACCCGCTGTTCCTCGACGACCTCAAAGCCGAGTTCGAGGAGATCAAGGAAATCAAAACGGTCAAGACCAGAAACGACAGGCTCACGCAGTTCTGCGAAAAGCTCGCTTCTCTCAAATTCCTCGATCCTGCATGCGGCTCGGGCAATTTCCTGACGGAAACGTATCTTTCGCTGCGCAAAATGGAGAACGAAGCGATCTCGCTGATACATCAGGATCAGATCGTCATGGGCGAATGGGGCGACCCGATAAAGGTCGGTATCGATCAGTTCTACGGCATCGAGATCAATGATTTCGCCGTCACCGTCGCCAAGACCGCCCTCTGGATAGCCGAAAGCCAGATGATAAAAAAGACCGAGGAGATAGTCAGTCAGAACATCGAGTTCCTGCCTCTGACTACCAACGCCTGTATCGTCGAGGGCAACGCTCTGCGCATGGACTGGAACGACGTCGTCCCCGCGTCCGAGCTGAACTACATAATGGGGAACCCGCCGTTTGTGGGGTATTCCCTGCAAACAAAAGAGCAGAAGGATGACATACTGTCTGTCTATGTTGACGAAAACGGAAAGCCATATAAAACTGCGGGAAAGATAGACTATGTTGCAGGCTGGTATTGGAAAGCGTCGGAGCTTATGTACGGGCATGATATCCGTACCGCATTGGTGTCCACTAATTCTATCACGCAAGGTGAACAGGTCGCCAGTATATGGAAGCCTCTGTATGAGCGTTTCGGAATCCATATAGATTTCGCCTACAAGACGTTTCGTTGGGATTCCGAAGCAAATCAAAAGGCTGCAGTCCATTGCGTAATCGTCGGTTTCAGTTCGAATCCATCTTTCATCGATAAGTTCATCTATAATGGAGAGCTTGTCCAAAAAGCGAGCAATATCAACCCGTATCTATTTGACGCTCCTGATGTCTTTATTGACAGTCGTTCAAATCCGATTTGTAATGTTCCTGAAATGGTATACGGCAACAAGCCAACAGATGGCGGTTATCTATTTTTGACTCCTGAGGAAAAAAACGAGGCGCTCGAAAAAGATTCCTCAATTGCTCCGTATATCCGTCAGATTTTCGGTGCTACGGAATACATCAACAATAAGCTCCGCTACTGCTTGTGGCTTGTCGAGGTATCGCCCGCTGAAATACGGAAATCGCAATTCATAAAAGATAGGGTCGAAAAGGTTAGAGAGTACAGATTATCCAGTCCCAAAGAAGCAACAAGGCATAGTGCAGAAACGCCCATGTTATTCCAGGAAGTGCGACAGCCTAAAAGCGAATACATCATCATCCCTCGACATTCTTCTGAAAACAGACGTTATATTCCGTTTGGCTTTGTTTCGCCGGATATTATAGTGAATGATGCGGTTCAAATCATCCCAAACGCCGGATTGTATCATTTTGGAGTGATGATGTCCAATGTTCACATGGCTTGGACTCGAGCCGTTTGCGGAAGAATCAAGAGCGATTACCGCTATTCCAAAGACGTTGTCTACAACAACTTCCCCTGGCCTACCCCCCCCACAAACGAGCACAAGGCAAGAATCGAACAGGCTGCGCAGGCGATACTGGACGCGAGGGCGAAATTTCCCGACTGCTCCCTTGCAGACCTGTACGACGAGCTGACTATGCCGCCTGAACTTCGCAAAGCGCATCAGGACAACGACAGAGCGGTCATGGCTGCCTACGGCTTCAGCACGAAGATGACCGAATCCGAGTGCGTCGCGGAGCTTATGAAAATGTATCAGGCGCTCGTCGGATAAAGATCGCCCGTCCCGAAAGCGTGATGGGAATCGAACCCACACAGCCCCCGCAGACTGTTTGGAATGTCAAACAAACACGCGACCTGTAGCACGGCTCTCTTATATCGCCCGACGGCGAGTCGATATATTGCCCTGTCCGGGCGATTCGATATATGCTCACTGTGTTCGCGTTCGATATGTTTGCCCCGTATGGGCAAACGAGAAAAAAAGGAGGAACCACAATGTCACACAAGCTTGTACTCGGAAGCGGAGGGATATTCTTTGAGAACGACTCCGATCCGATCATCGACCATATAATCTCGCTCACGGACGACAAGACGGACAAAAAGGCGGTCTATCTGCCGACCGGCGGCAGGGACGTCGTCGACGAGGAGGACGACAGGATCGTCGCGCATTACTTCCTGACGCACGGCTTCGCCTCCTGCGTGTCGCTGTACCTGACGCACGAGGAAACGACCGCGGAATATATCAAAGAGACGATACTGACCGCCGACGTCATCTACGCCCGCGGCGGCAACCTGCAGTTCATACTCGACGCCTTCCGTTCGACCGGCGCGGACAAGTACCTCCGGCAGGCTTACGACAACGGCACGGTCATCGGCGGGCAGAGTTCCGGCGCGATGTGCTGGGTCAGGCGCGGCTACGACGACTGCGGCCCCGACGGCGCCTACGTGTTCCTCGACGCGCTCGATTTCGTGCCCTACGTCCTGTGCCCCCATTTCGAGGACTGGCAGTGCTTCCTCGACGACGTGAAGACGCAGGACCTCGACGCCCTCGCGGTCGACAACGACGTAGCGATAAGCATAGTCGACGGCGAGTATACGATAATAGACTCGCACCGCAACCCGAAACACTCCGCGTTTTATCTGCCGAAATCGGAGGGCTTTGCCGTCCACAACCTGCAGAAAGAGCATATAGGGCTCAGGTTTGAGTGAATATGAAAACCATACCGAACATTTCGACGCCCGAAGTGTCGTTCAGCCCGCTGTTTTCAAATATCGGGCTCGTTTCGCCCGCGGATTATCCCGGAGTGAAGTCGCTTTACCTCCACTACAACAGGTACTCAAGGGAGGTATTCGACTCCGTCATCCGTCTGCCGGACGGGATGACTCTCGCCCCGGGCGACGGGACTTATCTTAAATGGGCCGGCGGGGGCATGACCGCCCGCCTCGCCTTTTATGACGCCGACCGTTTCATGATCGAATGCAACGGCGTTGACGGTCTTAAAATGCCCGGATCTCCGTCGGAGGGGACGACCGACGTATACGGCGTGTTTGATAACGGGCGGCTGCGCCTTAAAGGACGTTCCGCCAACGGTGACGCGCGCGATCCGGACAGATACGTCGTGTTCAGCGTTTCGGTCGATATCACAGACGGCACCGCGGACTTTTCGGACGGCGTACTGACCGTTAAAGCCGACGAAAGCGGCGGGATAAAGCTCGTTTTCGCGTTCGACGCGCCCGATCTCAGCGGGCAGAGTCCTTCCGTCCTTGTCGAAAAGCCGCTCCCCGCTCCCGCGTCGTTTACGGAAGCGCTGAAAAAGAGCGAGGACTTTTTCGCCCTTCTGCGCGGCGCTCTGCCGGAGGACGACGGCTCCGCCGAACACGCTCTCGCCGTACGCGCGGCTGACGGTCTGTCCCACAATCTCACGAAAGCGGGCGGCAGACTGTCCGGGCACATCTCGATGTTCCCGAACAGAGGGCAGTACCCGACGCATTTCCTCTGGGACACGGCGTTCACGAATCTCGGCATTGAGCCCCTGAACGCGGATATCGCAGCCGAGCTGCTGAGAACGCTGTTCGACACGCGCCGCGCCGACGGAAAGATAGAGCAGTTCATCTGCTCCACGTGGGGCAGACCCGACGACACGCAGCCGGCGCTCCTTGGCTGGGCCGCCGAGCGTCTGTTGAAGATCCGCCCTGACGACGGTTTCAAAAAAGCCGCTGCAGAAGCGCTGTACGTTAACAACAAATGGTGGCTCAGTCAGCGCATGACGCGCTTCGGCGTGATCTCCTGCCCGAGCGGACTTGAAACGGGTCAGGACGACGCCCCGCGCTTTGACAACGGTCCGACCCTTGCGGCGGACATGAACGGTTATCTGCTGTCGCAGCTGCGCGCGGCCGCGCGATTCCTCGCCGAAACCGGAAGCCCCGGCAAGTCGGATGAGATGACCGACGCCGCAGACCGTCTCGAACGCGCTATTCTCGACATACTCTATGACAGCGAGGACAATATCTTCTACGACGCCGACCCCGTCACGGGCGCAAAGATAAAGATCGTCGGCGCGTCCTGCTTCGTGCCTCTGTGGGCGGGCGCGGACCCCGGGGACGGCAGAGCGGAGGACATGATACGCCGCTATCTTATAAACGAAGAATACATGTTCGGCAAGGTGCCTTTCCCGAGCGTCGCCTACACCGAGAATACCTACGAGCACGGTCACTGGTGGCGCGGCCCGACCTGGCTGCCCATGGCTTGGCTGATGCTCGAGACGCTCGAAAAATACGGCTTCGACGCCGAAGCGAAAGAAGCGAAGGACCGCCTTTACGCTATGATAATCGGGGACGGCCGCCTCAGCGAGCTGTTCGACTCGAAAACCGGCGAGGGCCTCGGCAGCGCCGACCAGAGCTGGACGCAGGGGATATTTATCAGACTTTATCTTGAGAAACGGAGCGGAAGCATGCTGTGAGGACTTCGTCCTCGTTTTGCGTTTTGGGCTTTGCGCTTTACGGGATATGCAATCAGACCGCGCTCGACCGGGCGCGGTCTTGCTGTTATCGGGAAGTTATCGAAACCGTTCAAGTGTTGCCGAACAGATTTTTAAAGAAGTACCTGATCTTGTGGAAGAAGATCGTTATAAAGGCAAAGAATCCGGTGTGGTTCTCCCCGCAGGGACAATTGCTTTCCGGTTCCGTCGGGGCAGGCTCGACTAACGCCGCGTCGCAGACGTCGCAGATACCGTCGCCTCTGTTTCGTTCAATTGCAACCGAACTGAAACCTTTTTTGCCACGATGAGATACACCTTTGTTTCACTTGTAAAAAGAAACATTTCGGGGTATAATATGTTTCACATAGGGAGGGGCGGGGCAACATGTCGTTCGGAAAAGAACTGCAGAATACTATAAACAGCGAGCATATATCGGTCTCGGGGTTATTCAAAAAAACCGGGATCCAGAGGTCTTTGCTGTACGCCGTAATGCGCGGCGACAGAAGGCTGACGCCGGAGAATTGCGGCAAGCTGATCAACTCATCCTGTTTTCCGAACGCCGCGGTCCCGGGGCTTTTCAACAGCTATCTGAGATTGGAGCTGACGACGGAGGAGCTTGAGGCGTGGGACGTTTTTATCGCGGGCTTGCGCGGGGAGATCGCGGCGGAGCTGACAAAGCGCAGGGAACGCTCCTTCCCTGTCCGCGAGCTTGAAAACGGTCGGGTCTACTACGGCGCGGACGAAGTGACGGGCGCAATCGGCTGCGCGCTGGACAAGGGGACGGACGCCGTACTGTCGGACTTCGCGTTCGAAGGTGAGATACCGGCGCTCGTTCTTGAGGCGTACAGGTCGAGAAGGATTAAAAACGTCGGGCACGTCGTACGCTTCGACGGGCTTTCTCCCGCAAAGAAACTGAGATCGCTGTTCATGGCGGTCCCTTTCGCCGAAGCGGGGATCGACACGAAGCTCTACGACCTCGGCGGAGCGGCTTACGACAGCTTCATCCTGACGGACGATCATTTCATCGAGTATATGGACGATCTCTCGCAAGCGGTCGTACATCCCGCGGATTCCGCGCCGCGCAGCCTCGCGGACAGGATCGGCGCAGCCGAAAACATCACCTTCCGTTTCAGAGACATCGCCGATTCGGTGATGAGGAACGAGTACATAAGCGGCAAGATCGGCAATATCGAGTGGTTCGGTTTCACGACGTCGTTCCCGCTGGTCTTCGCCTCGAAGGACAACGTATTGGAGTCGCTGGACCCCGTCCTTCGCGGCACCGCGGACGCGCTGACCATGGCTAACGGGCTCGAGCAGCATTTCAAGGTGACGACCGCCGGCATAACGAACTGGCACAGTCTTATGACCGATTCCGCCGTCGACGATTTCTTCAAAAACGGCACGCTGCTGGAAGCGTCGAAAGCGCTGTTCCCGGGCGGAGCTTCCGAAAACACGAGGATCTCCATGGCAAAACCGTTTTTGAATACGCCCGGCTTCACGCTCACTCTGATACAGTCGAAATTCTTCGGCGAACTGAAGCAGTACGTCACAGCGAACAATTCGGATCTTCAGTTTTTCGGGATCACGGGCGGAACGATGGATACGCCGTACGCCTTTACGAATATCCGTGTGATACTCAACGACCCGAAGCTGTCTCAACTTTGCAAAAAGCTCACGGAATACTTCACCAACTCATATTTCTGTATGTCGGACGATGTGGCGAAGCTGTTTATTTCACAACGGATATCGGTACTCAAGGGCATGATCGCCCATAAATAAGTCAAGGAACGCTTCGCGCTTTGCGTTTTGCGATTGCGCCTTCGGCACGGGCTCAGCAGAGTATCACATAACGGCGAGGCGATATGACGTCCTTCGGACGGCGCGATATGTTCCCAGCTCGGGGAACGCGATATGTCCGATCAACGGACGCGATATGTTTGCCCGGAGGGCAAACGACAAAAAAACGCAGGGGCGCGGACGTCCCTGCGTTTTTTGTCTGTTTTCCGCCGGAGCGGGACCGTGTGTTTATCTGCCTTCGATATCGGAGGTGCAGTGCGGGCAGCGGGTCGCCTTCTCGTCGACCTCGCCCTTGCAGTAGGGGCAAAGCCTGGGCTTCTTCTCCTCGACGGGCTTGCTGATCTTGGCGTTGAGCGTGTTGATAGCCTTGACGATGCAGAAGATGACTATCGCCATGATCAGGAAGTTGATGATCGCCGCGATGAAGTTGCCGTAGCTCAGGACGGAATAGCCGAGCTCCTGCGCCGCCGCGAGGGTCGCGGGCTTCTCGACGCCGGGAGTGAGGAGGATGAACCAGTCGGCGAAGTTGATGCCCTTGGTGAGGAGACTGATGAGGGGCATGATGATGTCGTCGACGAGGGACTTGACTATCGCCTGGAACGCGGCGCCGATGATGACGCCGACGGCGAGGTCCATCACGTTGCCGCGGCTGATGAACTCGCGGAACTCACCTATGAAACCCTTTGCCTTCTTGCCTGCTTGCTTTGCGTCTGCCATTGTTTTCTCCTTTCAGTGTACGGATTCGATGAGATCTATATAAGCCTGCGTCAGCGCGGAAGCCGTTGACTTGCCGCAGGACATTACCTCTTCATAGTGCTTGTTGCCGTCGCCGAGCATATCGGCGAAGAACTGCGCGAACTCGGGAGCGAAGTCATTGTCGGGCACGATATAGCCGACCTCGTCGTTGGTAAGACCGAAGCACAGGAGCTTGCGGCCGCCGACGAGAGTGTTTATAGCGGGATAATCCCAGCTTTCGCCCGACCAGCTCTCCTCGGCGGAAGCGACTCCGCCGTACATGATCTCGGGCGACATCTCGCCGGGGATCAGGGCTATGGCTATATTATCGCCCAGCTCGCAGTAGCCGACCTCGGAGCAAACGTAGTAGGACAGACAGTCCTTGCAGAAATTGGAGTTGATGAGACGCAGCTTGCCGCCGAGCACCATGATATAGTTGGTGACCTTGCTCTGAGTATAGCCGTAAGCGAGGTTGAGGATCGGCGTGATGCGCTCGCTCGAGGCGATATCCACGGAGGCGGCGCGGTCGACTATCTCGTGCGCGTAGATGCGGGCGACGTCGTAATCGGTCGCGTCGGCGGGGATGCCCAGACCGTCGGTCGACTTGGTTATAGCCGCCTGAGCGCCCTGATAGAAGGCGACGTCCGCGCCGTAGGTCTCCTTGGCGTAATCGACCATATAGCCCGGGAAGTCCGCGCTGACATCCATCGTCGAACGGTCGATCGTGGTGGGATGGACGCCGGCGTTGATGAGCCAGATCTGAGACGAACCGTCGTCGGGAACGAATTTGATCACGTTGACGTTCGGATCGAAAACTATGGGCTTCTGCTTGTCGTGAAGGAGGTCGGAGGCGTCGGCGGCGCCGTAGTAAAGCTCGCCGTAACGCGCGCCGGAGATCGCCGTCTTCGCGCTCTCGACCGTCTTGGTCTTAAGAATATCGAGAAGCCTTGAATCGACGCTGTCGTAGCCCTTGCTGCTGCCGAAATGCGCGATATTATACGAGAACAGATTGTTCAGCCCGTCGCCAAGACCGCAGAAATCAAGCGCGTGGTGCGTGTGCGTGCAGGTGATATTGACGGCTTTGATGACGACGTCGGTACCGTCGAACGCCTCCTTGACCGCAGCCCTGACCTTGTCGGTCGTGGGCTCGGTGATCGCGAAGCCGTCCATAGCGCAAAACAGGACCCAGCCTTCGCCGGCGTCGAGAGCCTCGACGTAGATGCGCTGATCGGACGTGGCGCTGTCCGCGATATTGCCCTTGAACCAGCCGAAGCTGCCGGCAAGGTGGTAACCGCCGCCCACGAGGTCGTCGGGTATCAGCGACGCGGAGCCGTAGCCCGCCTGCCATTTATCGGCGGTCGGCTCGGTGGCGAAATCGCCCGTGCCCTCAAAAACGGGGTCGTAGGTATATTCGCTCCTCTTGGCGAGCCCCGGGTCGCGGAACATCAGGGAGACACCGCCGATGATCCCCTGCAGAACGTCGGTAACGACCTTGGAAAGGGTCTTCGCGAAACGAAGATCATTGGGAGCCGAGCCGTCGGAGGCTGTCGCGCCGACGCCGAAAACGGAGAACACCATAGTGAGACTGAGTATCACCGCGAGGATCTTTGATGCTTTTTTCATAACGCACCTCTTGTATAAGAATGATTGGAACGAACAGATATTTGAGCGGAAGGGCTCAGACCGTCAGCGCCTTGCGGTAGGCGGAGCGGACGGCGGTGTGCACGTTGCCGCCGATGAAGCTGTCGCCGATATTGTAAATCTCCGGCGCGGCTTCCGCCCTGACGCAGTCGTAGTAAAGCTCGCTGTCAGGACGCACGCCCGTCGCGAATACGACCCTGTCCGCGCGAAGCTCCCTGTTTTCGTACTCGTCGAGCACGGGACGCAGCTTTTCGAGCGGATTTTCGACGTTTTCGGGCAGAACGGGCGACCAGGTGTTGTAGGGATCGGGCGTGCCCGTGCCGATATTGACCGTGATCTCGACGCTGCCGGGGTTTATTTTCGTTACGCGGGCGCAGTTGATAAGCTCGACGTCCACCTTTTCAAGATAATGGATGAGATGCCCGCGGTTAGCGGTGCATGAGCCGTTCATCATGAACCTGCCCATCTCAACGACGCTGACGCGCTTGCCGTACTCGTAGGCGAGCATATAGGCGGTCTCGCAGCCGACCGTTCCGCCGCCGACGATGACGATATCCTCGGCTTTGTCCAACAGCTCGGGATGCTCGAGCACGTCTGTCGCGAACAGATGGTCCGGCGACTCCGCGCCGTCCGCCGCGGGACGGCACTGACGGGCGCCGGACGCGGTGATTATCGCGTCGTAGCCCTTGTCCTTGAGCATTTCCGCCGTCGCTTCGGTCCCGGTGATGAGCTTGAAATCGCGGCTTTTTTTCAGACGCGCGACGACGCCCTCGAGATAAGTCAGATAGTTCTTCATCTCGTACTTTATCTTCGCGGCGCTGCCGGGGATAACTTCGCCGCCGACGCGGTCTCTCTTTTCATAAAGGTCGACCTTATGCCCGCGGGCGATGAGGACCTCACACGCGGTTATCCCCGCGGGACCGGCGCCGATGACGGCGACATTCTTTTTGACGGGAGCCTTCGGTATCTCGGCGGGGAACTCCTCCTCGAAAGCCGTCCTCGGATTGACGGCGCACTGCGGGTGACCGCCCTTGACGAACTCGTTGAGGCAACCCTCCTGGCAGCCGATGCAGGGGCGTATCTCGGACACGCTGCCGGAGAACGCCTTGTTCGGCAGCTCGGGATCGGCGAGCAGCGGACGCCCGAGCATGACGAGGTCGCACTTGCCGTCCCTGAGCGCCTTCTCGGCGAGGTCGGGATAGCCGAGCTTGCCGACCGCGACGACGGGCACGGGGAAACCGGCGTTTGACTTTATGCCGTGATCGGCAAAGTACTTCTTGGCTATCTCCGCGATATCGAGGTAGCAGCCCGACGGCATGGACGACGGCGGATGCGGCAGCCACCAGTTGTCGTAACAGCCGATATCGACGTCAAACATATCGACGCCCGCCTCGACGAGGTGACGCATATAGGTCAGCGTCTGCTGGCAGGTGCGCTCGTTCGAGAACTTGTTGAGCGGGCTCACGGAGCGCATACGCCTGCCGTAAGTCGCGTTGAGAGCGAGAGTCAGGTCGATACGGTACATTATCGGGTATTTCGGGCCGACCCTGCGGCGTATCTCCCTGACGAGCTCTATGCCGAACGCCTCGTACTTCGCGTATTTGCCTATAAGACGGCGGTTGAACGCCGGATTTGTCATCTGCTCGAGCAGATAACCCTCGTGACCGTGGAGATAAACGCCGTCGATATCGCACGCCTTGCCGTCCGCCGCCGCCTGCCCGGTCTTTTTGATTATCAGATCGAGCTCGAGGTCCGTAAGCGGCAGGCAGGGCACTTCCTTCATGTACCAGCTGGGATTGAGCGACGAGCTCCTCGGGAACCTGAGCTGATCGACGAGGCACTGCGGATTGCCTACCCTGCCGAGTCCCGGCGTCAGCTGAACGAACACCGCCGCGCCGTGCGCGTGGCACATCGCGGACAGATCGCGCCAGCCGGCGAGGACAGTGCGCGAACGGTCTATGCGCGGGAAATACGACAGTTTGCCGCGCTCTATGAGCGAGCTGTCGATACCGAACGACGTCGGCACGAGACCGGTCGTGATAAGACCGACGCCGCCCTTTGCGCGCTCCTCGAAATACTTGAGCATCTTGGCGTTGGGCCTGCCGTTCTCCTCGCACATGGAGATATTGCCCATGGGAGCCATGACGAGCCTGTTTTTGAGCGTGACGGAATTGACACGCACGGGTGAAAACATTGCCGTATAGGGTCGCAGACCGGACGTCATCTCCGGCGCGTCAAAGCCCTTTTTCCACCAGTCGCCGAACGACGACGAAAGCTCTCTTACCGTTGCTTCGTAGTTCAAACCGCTCTCCTGAATACAAAAATCCATATCTATGATATTATACAAAAGAAATGCGCTAAAATCAAGACAATTATAGCGAAATAAACCGACGCGGAGGAAAAACCGTTGACAAAGCGGGAGATTTTTGCTTATTTTCGCAAAAAAAACGCTATAAAATAC
>JAFRXS010000103.1 GCA_017443405.1 Clostridia bacterium
GGTGCGGGTCTCCGGTGGAGACCTCTCATCCGCAGGATGAGAAGCACTTGACCGAGCCGACAGGCGAGACAGCCCCGCCATTCATTGTACATTGCTAATTGTACATTGCACATTGCCCGAAAGTCTCATCGCTATAGGTATAAGATTATGAACGACAAATCTTCCTCTCTCACCAAGCGCTCGTGGTTCACGATCGTATTTTTCGGTCTGATGGGACAGATCGCGTGGAACGTCGAGAATATCTATTTCAACACGTTCCTCTATAATTCCGTCTACGAGAAAGGCGCCGCGGCGGGCGAGCCGCCCGTCACCAAGGCGATAGCCATTATGGTCGCCCTCAGCGCGGCGACCGCCGTCGTCACGACCTTCCTGATGGGCACTCTCAGCGACAGGATCAACCGCCGCAAGGCGTTCATATCCGTCGGCTATATCGCCTGGGGCGCCGTCACCGCGGCGTTCGGCCTCATCTCGAAGGAGAATGTCGCCGCCGTCACGGGCATATCCGACCCCGCGAAGGTCCTCACCTTCACGGTCTGGACGGTCATAATCATGGACTGTGTCATGACCTTCATGGGCTCGACCCGCCACGACTCCGCGTTCAACGCCTGGGTCACGGACGTGACCTCCGAGGGCAACAGACCGCTGGTCGAAACGGTGCTGACCGCTCTGCCGGTCGTCGCCATGGGCGTCGTCGCCGGTCTGGGCGCCGTGGTCGTGAACACCGGTTATCCGCTGTTCTTCCTGATGCTCGGCGGCACGGTCAGCGTCTGCGGCGTGATCGGTCTGTTCACGATCCGTGACTCCAAGACGGGCGTCGCCCGCGGGGAAAAGCGTAAAACGGGCTATTTCTCCGAGCTCGTCTACGGCTTCCGTCCGCGCGTCATCGCGGATAACAGCCGGCTTTATCTCGCGCTGTGCGCCGTGTGCCTGTTCTCCGTCGCGGGGCAGGTCTTCACGCCCTATATCGTCATCTACCTCCAGCACGTGATACTTCCCGCCACCGGCGAGCTGTTCACAAGCGGCGTCATCGCGCCCGCGGCAGCCGGCATAGCCGTCCTCGCGGCGGGTATCGCCGCCGTCATGCTCACGGCAAAGAAGTGGGGCAGGGAAAAGGCGCTCATCGTCGCGGCGGCGCTGTTCACCGCGGGGCTTTTCCTCACGGCGTACGGAAAGAACGCGGGCACGTTCATCCTCTGCGCCGCTCCCATGGGCGCGGGCTACATCCCGCTGATAATCCTTCTCAACGCCTCGGTTCGCGACCTCACGCCCGAGGACAACGTCGGTCTGTTCCAGGGCGTCAGGATGATATTCACCGTCCTGCTGCCGATGGTCATCGGCCCGGCGATAGGCGATATCGCCATCCGCAGCTCGTCCGTCGGCTATATCAACGAGTACGGCGTCGAGGCGACCGTCCCGACCGCGCTCATGTTCACCTGCGCGGGAGCCGTCGGCGCCTTGGTCTTCATCCCCGTCATCGCGCTGAACGTGCTCAAGCTGAAGAAAAAGTCAGGGAGCCCCGCCGCGGACGGAAACACCTGAGCGGGGCCGCAAAGCGCGGCTCCGGTGCGGCGGCAAGCCGCCGCAGTGATATTTGCCCTGACGGGCGGAGCGACGGCAAGCCGCCGCAGTGATATTTGCCCTGACGGGCAAGTGATATTGCCTGCGGCAGTGATATGCGCTTCGCGCGTGATATGTGCCTTCGGCACGTTGAGGGCGGGGCTCTGCCCCGCACCCGTTCATATAACAACGCGGAGCGTTCCGAAATGCCCGAAGGGCAATTCATGACCGCAGGTCAATTCATGCGCGCAAGCGCAATTCACGCCGTCAGGCAATTCACGCGGTCGCAGACCGCCAACGTCCGTCTGTAATGATGAATTGACGCTTCGCGTCATGAATTGCGCGGAGAGCCGCGCGTGAATTCTCGCTTCGCTCCGTGAATTGCGTCGCTGCGCGACGCGTTAAGGGAGGGCTTCGCCCTCACCCGTTATATAACAACGCGAAGCGTTCTGAAATGCCCGAAGGGCAATTCACGACCGCAGGTCAATTCACGCGCGCAAGCGCAATTCATGCCGTCAGGCAATTCACGCGCCGCAGGCGCTATCTATCGCAACACGCAACACGCAAAACGCAAAACATAACAAGGATACAGCCATGTTCGAAAATGAAAACATCATCCGCAACTCCACAGTCGACTGCATACTTTCGCGCAGATCGGTCAGGGCGTATAAGGACGAGCCGCTGACCGCCGCGCAGCTCGAGACCGTGCTTTACGCGGGGCTCTGGGCGCCGTCGGGCAGGAACTCTCAGCCGCTCACGGTCCGCGCCCTCACCGGAAAAGACAGGCTCGACGCTCTCAACGCCGATTTCTGGCGTACGGTCGGCCCCGACGCGAAGCCCTACAGCCGCTGCGACGTGAATCCGGTCTATCAGACCGCGCCGGCGCTGATACTGATGTTCTCGGAGTCGGGCGCGTTCACCGATGCGGGCATAGCGGCAGAAAATATGGCGCTCGCGGCGAAAAGCCTCGGGCTCGGCTCGGTCATCATAGCCTCGGTCGGGGCTTTGTTCGACGGGGAATACGCGTCGAAATGGAAAAAGACGCTCGAGGTGCCGGAGGAGATGCGCTTCCTCCTCGCTGTCGCCGTCGGCGTACCGGACGAGGACCCGCCCGTCAAGCCGCGCGACGCGGGCAAATACAGGATAATAGGCGAATAAAGAGGCAGCAGGGGAGACAGGACGATGGAGATCAAAGAGCTTGAATTCATGCCCGTTATACTGGGCGGAGACATAACGGCGTATTCGCTCGCGCGCAGCTTCCACGAGCAGTATTCGATAAAGTCGCTGGTCGTCAGCCAGATGGAAGCGAAGTTCATCGCGTACAGTAAGATAATCGAGAACAGGGTCATAGCGGGCCTCGAAAACGCCGACGTGCTCATCCCCGCGCTCGTTTCCATCGGCAAGGAGTATGAGGGCCACAAGAAGCTCATCGTCATGGGCTGCGGCGACTGGTACGTCCGCTGCCTGATAGAGCACAAGGCGGAGCTCTCGCCCTACTACGTCATCCCGTATATCGACGAGCCGCTGCTCAACGAGATCGTTCTCAAGGACAAGTTCTACGACATCTGCTCCCGTCTGGGCATAAGCCACCCGAAGACCTACGTCTACGAATGCGGCAAACCCAACGACCTCAAATTCGATTTCGACTATCCCGTCATAGCCAAGCCCGCCAACTCCGCGATGTACCACTACGCGAAGTTCGAGGGCAAGAAGAAGGTCTACCGCTTCAATAACGAAAAGGACCTCAGGGCGATGCTCGACAGGCTCGAGGGCTCGAGCTATAACTATAAATTCCTCATCCAGGACTGCATACCCGGCGGCGACGAGTATATGCGTGTGCTGACCTGCTACAGCGACCGCCGCGGCAAGGTCGTTTTCGCCTCTCTCGGTCACAGTCTGCTCGAGGATCATACGCCGCTCGCGATCGGCAACCCCGTCGCCATCATAAACGAGGTCAACGCCGGCATAGTCGACGCCGCCGTCCGGTTCCTCGAGGACGTCGGCTACACGGGCTTCTCGAATTTCGACATAAAATACGACACCCGCGACGGCAGCTACAATTTCTTCGAGATAAACGTCCGCCTCGGGCGCAGCAATTTCTACGTCACGGGAAGCGGCTTCAACACGGTGAAATACATCGTCGACGACCTCATATATAATAAGGATTTCGGCGACGAGTTCGTGGTCGCGGACAGGGAGAACCTGTTCACCGTCGTCCCGAAGAAGATAATCCTCGACCACGTCGAGGACGAAGCGACACGCGAACAGGTGAAGCGCCTCTACCGCGAGGGCAGGGTCAGCCATCCGCTTTACTACCGCGGCGATATGTCGCCGCGCCGCGCTTTCTACGTCGAGGCTGCGATGCTCAACCAGTTCAGGAAGTACCACAGAGCCGACAAGGCTCTCGCCGGGAAATGACGTTTCCGTTCCGTTTTTCCTCCGAAAAACCGTCGAAAACCGCATAAATACGAAATACCGTTGCGGTTTTCGGGAAAAAATACTAACATTTCTTAACCTTTCCGTTAAATTGTTGACGGAAAGGTTTTTATATGTTAAAATAAATCGGTATATGCCGTAAAAGGCGTATCGCGCCGCCGCGGAGAGCTTTGTTTTCGCCCGCGCCGGATGCAGAGTTTACAGTTTCAAGTTATTTCGACAGATTCCGAAAAACTACTCAAACGATAGGGAGATCACCTATGAAGAAAGCGATTTGTCTGATCCTGAGCGCTCTTCTCGTCCTGTCCTGCATGGTGACGGCGGCGAGCGCGGAAGGAACGGGGACCACTTACTACGTCGACAGCGTTTCCGGCAACGACGCGAACTCCGGCACGTCCGAGAGCGCGGCGTGGAAGACCGCGGCGAACATCGTGGACCGCACCTTCTCCGCGGGCGACAGCGTGCTGTTCAAGCGCGGCGGCGTCTACGAGATGGAGCTTTACGCGAAGGGCAGCGGCACCGCCGAGGCGCCGATCACCTTCTCCGACTACGGCGAGGGCGCTCTGCCTCTGATCACGACGAACGGCTACGGCGTCGTGTTCAACCTCAGCTCGGTATCGCACTGGGTGCTCGAGGATCTCGAGATAACCGCCCCGAAATACGAGATATCCAAGGGCGGCGACGGCAAGATGCGCATCGACCGCTGCGCCACCGCCATCTTCATGCGCGCGGAGGGCGGCTATATCGGCAGGGGCTACACGTTCAGGAACCTCAAGATCCACGACGTTTTCAACACCTCCTCCGACAACTATAATTCCAGCACCGCCTCCGCCGTCAGGATACAGACCGGCGGCGAGGCCTATCACGGCTATTACAACGACATACTGTTCGACGGTATCGAGCTTTACGACTGCGCCTACGGCATCGACATCAACGGCGTTCTCGACGATAACGCCGCGGCTCCCGACGGCCATACCGACGGCGTGAACGAGTTCCACAAGAACTTCACCGTGATCGACTCCTATTTCCACGACCTTTACGACGACGGCGTCATCATCGGCTGCACGGACGGCTATCTGGTGCGCAACACCGTCTTCCTCAACGTCGCGTGGGACACCATCTACTATACCTGCCCCATCTGGTCGCATCTGGTCAACCACGGCCTGCTTGAGAACAACGAGGTCGGCGGCGCCGCCAACTACATGGACGGCATGGCGATCGACTTCGACGACCGTACGCAGAACACGACCGTTCAGTACCTCTATTCGCACGACAACTGCAAGATGATGTGGGCGTGCCAGTGGACGGCGCACCAGTACAACAACGTCGTGCGCTACTGCCTGTCCGTCAACGACGGCAAGGTCGCGGGCGGTCAGTGCAACCAGAACGACATGCAGCAGATTAACTTCAGGTTCTACAACAACACGCTCTACAACAGCGCGAACTTCGCCTTCAAGTCCATGATGAACTCCTGCATCCAGAACAATATATTCATCATGCCGCTCGAGCGCGTCCAGTTCGAGGACAGGAACAAGCTCGCGGAGAACAACAACGTCATCTCCCACAACTATTACTACGGCACCATGGGTCCCGAGCCCCAGCTCGACGAGTATATGGTCGCCAGCAAATGCAAGGTCGACGGCAACGTTCCGTTCAAGGCGATGGATATCTTCTCCGACCTCGGCTTCGCGGGCAGCGACGTCAACGACAAGAACAGCTTCCGTCTCGTCGCGGGCTCGAGGCTCATCGGCGCCGGCACGCAGGTCGAAGCGGACATGGGCGCGCACGACTTCTTCGGCAACCCGCTGACCTCCACGCACAACATCGGCTGCTACGAGGGGCCGGGCGTGAGCAGGGACGTCGCCCTAACCGAAGTGACGTTCGACTTCTCCAACTCCGGCAGCGGCACCAAGACCTACAGCAAGCATTTCACGGTCGGTACCAAGATAACCGCCGACGATATAATCTCCGTCAATTCCTCCAACACGGCGAGGAAGTACGTCAAGATGAACGCGGACAACGTCAAGTGCCGCGATTTCCTCGGCTACAGCACGGATAAGAACGCGACCTCCGGCATGAAGGAGATCACGGTCACCGAGAATATGACGGTCTACGCCATCTGGGGCGAGCCGCACCACGTCTGGGGCGACTGGGTAAGGTCCGGCGCGGCGACCTGCGTACACGGCACCGAGCAGACGCACACCTGCGAGGTCTGCGGCGAGACCGGCACAAGGTACGTCGGCGCGGTCAACGCCAACAATCACGTCAACAAGACCGACGTCGCCGCCGTCGCCGCCACCTGCGTCGCGACGGGCAAGCGCGCGTACACGGTCTGCGCGGACTGCGGCGTCATACTCACCATCGACGGCGCGGACGTTTCCTCCGAGAAGCTCAAGGTCGAGACCGCGGGCGACAGGATCGTAACTCCTATAAACCCGGCTGCGCATACATCAATCAAGGACGCCGCGGCGGTCGCCGCCACCTGCTCCGCCGCGGGCAGCAAGGCTTACCAATACTGCGACGCCTGCTCCGCCGTCCTTAAGATAGACGGCGCGGACGTATCGGGCGAGAAGCTCAAGGTCGCCGATATCGCCGCGAGGATAGCCGTCCCCGTAGACGCGAACAAGCACAGCGTCAAGGAAAGCGCCGCCGTCGCCGCCAAGTGCGAGGAGGCGGGCAAAAAGGCGTACACCTACTGCGAGGCGTGCTCCGCCGTCCTCAAGATAGACGGCGCGGACGTTTCGGGCGAGAACCTCAAGGTCGCCGACATAGCCGACAGGATCGCCGTTCCCTCCACGGGCCACACCCCCGGCCAGTGGAAGGCGGTCAAGCTCGCCGGCCCCGGCGTCACCGGACTCAGAGAGAAAAAGTGCACGGTCTGCGGCAAGGTACTTGAGAGCGAGGAGATACCCTCCGAGCCCGTTTCCGGCGACGTTACGACCGATCCGACCTCTGTTACCGACCCGACTTCTCCGAGCGATACGGATAATACCACGGCGCCCGTCGGCCCGACCGATCCTACCGGTCCTTCGGATACTGACAGGACGACCGATCCCGGCGAGACGACCGAGCCTCAGCCCTCCGGCGGCATCGTCAAGGGTGAGATAGAAAACGCCGCGATCGCCGAGAGCGGCGACGGCATCACCGTTTACGCTCCCGCGGCAACGTCGAGACAGGCTTTTGAGGCCGCTCTCGATCCCGCTTACACCTACGTCATCAAAAACGCCGCCGGCGAAGAGATCGGCACGGAAGCTCCGGTGGGCACCGGCGCCGTAGTCGAGGCGTACGCAGGCGATAAGCTCGCTGCCTCCAAGACTGTCGTCATCATGGGCGACGCCGACGGCGACGGCTCCGTCACCGCGACCGACGCGAGACTCGCCCTGCGCGCCGCCGCCAAGCTCGACACGCTCGAGGGCGCCGCCGCGAAGGCGTGCGACTGCGACGGCTCGAACACTATAGACGCGACCGACGCGAGGAGCATCCTGCGCGCCGCCGCGAAACTCGATTCTCCGACCTCATGGAAGAAGTGACCCATAACCCATCCACCCGCACGGCTGCTTCGTCATTTTTCAACAAGAGGAAAGAACAATGAATAAGACCAAAAAACTTCTGAGCGTCCTGCTCGCTTTCGTCCTCGTTTTCGGCAGCGCCGCGACCGCGGCGCATGCCGAGGACGGCATGAAGGCGGAATCCTCCCGCTTCACCGTCATTTCGGCGGACGACGCGGCGACCATGATACTCGACACGCTCGAGGGCGTGCTCAAGTCTGCCAACATCACCTTCGACATGGCGCAGTTCCTCAAGGACCTGAACTTCAACTTCGTCGATTACGACCTTTACAGCTCGCGCGCGAAGGAGATCACGGCGGACCTCACGTCCGTCGACGGCGCGCTCGACGGCATCTACCGTATAATAATGGTATGGAAGGGCGAGCACGGCACCTATGAGAACGGCGAGGAGTATTATCTCATTTCCGGCGGCGACGTCGACGAGATACACGCCGAGGCTCTCGCGAAGCCCGGCACGACGTGGGACGATCTTGACAATCTGACCGCGATAAGCCGCGCGGACGGCGACCTCAACGTCCTCTACGCGCTGCTGCAGTTCGTCGCGGACAGCCGCGTCGCCATCGCCGACTTCATCAGCGGCAAGTTCACTCTCGGCACCCTCATCGGCTCCGAGAACACCGCCGAGTTCGTTTCGCAGGTCATGTACCCGATGCTGTATACGACCATGTATCAGCTCATCAACCCGGGCGAGAACGGCAAATACACCGTTTCGCAGTGGCTCATGAGCTCGGTCTACAAGGCGCTGCTCGTCGAGATGATCGACGGCTACGACATGGAGAACTACGTCCTCCCGACGCCCGAGGAATACGTCAACGAAACGAACGGTCTGACGAACACCCTCAACACCTTCATCCGCGAGTTCCTCGCGCAGAACGGCATCACGTCGCAGGGCGATATCGACCTGTCGACCATGAGCCTGTATCAGATCATCGACGCCGTCCTTCCCGCCGTCTATAACGACATAGGCAAGAAGCTCTTCGAGAACTCGCTCAAGGTCACGCTCGCCGACCTTCTCGGCAGCCCGTTCCTGGGCGGAGCAGTCACTAAGACGCAGATCGGCGCCGCCGATCTCGCGCCCGAGGCTCTCGCCGCGATGACGGAGAACGGCTCCGTCTATAACGACAGCGGCAACAAGGCGATCTACGCCCGCACGGATGCCGAGAGCGGCGCCGCGGAGTATTTCAAGTACGATTACAGCGCGTCACAGGGCCTTGCCGGCTACATCGATTTCGGCTATACCGCGCCCGACTTCGAGTTCGCCGACAGAGACATCCTCGGTCAGCTCAACGACGTGCTCGGCACGGTCATCAACATGCTCCTGAACGAAGAGGGCGAAACCGCCGTCGGCTGGAACTTCGGCGGCAACGAAGAGATCAGGCTCAACCTCTTCAATACGCTCAGCTTCCTTGTCGACAAGCTCGGCATCGACCTGAGCCAGTTCCTCATCTATTTCGACCCCTCCAACGAGCATTCCGATCTTCTTCAGTTCGCGTCCTATATGCTCGAGCCCTTCCTTGCCGACGTATCTCCGGACATGGATTTCACCGCCGAGATCTACAAGGACGACACGCTCTCCGAGCTCGCGGACCATGACGACGACGGCTGGCTCGACGTTCTTCTGCAGATGGGACTCGAAGTCGCCATGCACTATCTGAACGTCTACACCGACTACGATCTGGACGGTCAGGCGGTGCTCGAGCTCAAGGCGGCGGGCTGGGGTACCTCCGATTTCGTCAACCACATCGCCGACTGGGCGCTCTCCAAGCTCGGTCCCGACACGATAGAGGGCGCGGCGGACATCACCGGCGACGATCCCGACATCGGCTGGAAGAAGCTCAGCTACGTCATCAACAGCCTGCTTCCGCTCGGCTTCATCAGCGGCGTCGAGTCCGACGATCCCGACTACTACTACGCCTTCGACCTTGAAAAATTCATCCGCGTCAAGCTCAAGAACGTCCTCATCGGCGAGGACGGCAAGGCGGTCGACCTCGCGGCGCTCATCGATATGATCCGTGAGCCCGCGGAAGAGGGCGAGTTCGAGAATATCCTCACACTGCCCGCCGAAAAGGCCGTCATCAGGACGCTTCGCAGGCTCGTGAACGCGATACTGCCCGGCGCGATCGGCGCGCAGTACACCGACACCTTCGACGCGTTCCTCAGCGCGGACGGTCTGCGCTACCTCGTCATCAACCTGCTCGGCGCGATCAATAACCGCAAGCAGACGCTGTTCAGCGGCGCCGGCGCGCTCGCGATGTCCTTCATCGACTCGCTCACCGGCAGGGAGCTGCCGCTCGTGACCTTCAACGCGGAGACGGACACCGTCGAGACGACCGTCAGCAGGGCGCTCCTGAGCAAAGCCGGGATCGCCGAGGACACGAAGGCGACGAACGAAAACGGCGTCCGCGTCATAGGCGCAGGCACGGTCTTCGCCGACACGGTCCTCGTCGACCGCTACTCCTCCGGCGCCGGCATACTGAAGCTCGAATACGTCGACGGCGAAAATATCGTCGCCGTTCCCGCGGGCTATATCTACACCGACCGCATAGCGGACGACGGAACGGGCGAATATCACTTCCGCGTGTCCGTCGCGGACCTTGCCGGCGACGGCAGCTCCGCGCAGACGGTCGGCGCCGCGGATGAACACGGCGTAAAATTCCTCACAGCCGTTTCCTACCTGCTGTACCTCGACGACGGGGGCAACGTTCAGACCGCCTACTCCGGCGCGCTGAAGATACGCCTCTCGCCCGAAAGCTGACGCGGCCGCGCGCCGCGCGGCGCGCAACTATCAGTTATTAGTTGATAGTTAATAACTATCGGTTTCCGGTTCAAAAAAGAGCTTTGTCCGTAACGCGGCAGAGCTCTTTTTTTGCACTGTTTTGCACTATTGTACAAAAAAGTGTCGTTATCTTGCCATTTCTGTATATTTATGATAAAATCATAAATGTATAAACTGAACATATATCTCTCATAGTTTATATTCATACGGAGGAACAGTCATGACAAGAAAAAATAACCGTATCCTCGCGGTGATCCTGTCGCTGGTGATGGTGCTTTCATCATTGCCCATGCTCGGCGTCGCGCAGCTCGCGCTGTTTACGCCTCGCGCGGCGGCGGAGGATACCGAACCTCTGCCCGGCGACGCGGACGGCGACGGCTACCTGACCACCGCCGACGCGCGGCTCATCCTTCTCGCCTCGAACGGGACGGGAAATACCGATGGATTTGTCGGTTCCGGCGATCTGAACGGTGACGGAGACGTCAATTTTGCCGACGCGAGATACGCGTTTCTGATCGCTTCGCTGCAGGAGACGAATGATTCCCTCGCTCCCGCGCGGACGCTTGAACAGGCGGAATACGCGGATAGTGAATTCAGGCAGGCGGTCTCCGCGGGATCGGATTATGACGAGGACGGGCTCGTTTCTCTCTCCGTCAAGTCCGAGGCGTTCACGGGCGTGACCGACGGCTTCCTCGTCGTGTCTTATGACTCCGGCGCGCTTACCCCGGATTACACCGGTTGTCCTCTGGACGCCGAACAGAAAGCCGATGTTTCCGGCGACGGTTACGTCGGCTGCGCGTTCCTGTATACGGAAGAGGCGGGGGAAAATGAAGCGACGCTGTTCGAGGCGACCTTCAGGGCCGTCGGGGAGCCCGTCGATACGGAGCTCACCGTTACGTTCATCACGCTCAACGGCGGCGATAACGTGTGGGATACCGTATATACGACGACCGAGCCGCTTGTCTTTCCGCCCGCCGTCTTTGCCGAGCCCTCGGGGTTCGTCACGTTTTTAGGCGAGCAGGTCGTGTTTTCCGTCGGTCTGACGGATTATTCCGATACTCAAAGCGGCCGGATCGAGTTTGAGTACCCTGCCGATCTTCTTGAATACGTCGGCTACGTTCCGGGATCCCACGGGAACGTCAACGCGGAAGCGGGAGAAGGCAAACTCACGATCGATTTCACCTGCGAGGCCGGGGGCGCCGATGAAGCGCAGCTGTGCCTTGCAGTCTTTAATCCGCTTCGCTCCGGAAAGGTCGATTACAGCGTCAGGCTGACCGGCTGGAACGGTGAGTTCAATGATGACGCTTTTTCGTCCTATGAAACAAATTGCTGGATCTCCGAGCTTTGGTCCGAGGACAATACGGAGTTCGGTATCGGTGACGTGTTTACCTATATCTACGGCGTCGACGGCTTTGCCGGGACGACAAGCGGCTACGTGCGTCTTGATATCGATACCGAGATGCTTGAATTCGTCAGCTGCGGGAATCTGCTCGAAAATGCGGCTTTGGCAGAAGTAAATACGTATTGGGACTATCTGGACTATTCTTTCGTACGTGACGCCGCCGAAGAGGATCACGCGGACCTGTTCTCCGTCACTCTGCGCGCGCTCTATCCCGGCGAGTGCGATTTGACCGTCTCATGCAACAATTGGGTCGGCGTGACCGATCCGGATGAGGTGAGAGCTCCGGTCAAGGTCGTCGCGGCAGGCGATTTCGGCGGTCTTCACTGGTCGATCTCCCCCGAAGACGGCGTGATGACCATAGAGGGCGAGGGCGAAATGCCCGGTACCTGGCGACCGGACGAAGACTATTATGAGATCATGCCCTGGGACGACCTCAAGGACTTGATCACGGCGGTCAAGGTCGGGGAAGGCGTGACGAGCATCGCGGACGACGCGTTCGCTTCTTGCAAAAACCTGCGTGAGGTGTCGCTGCCCTCTACGCTGTTGACCATTGGCGAACGCGCATTTTGGGATTGTTATACTTGGGAGATAACCGATGACGGGATCATGCATGTACTTGATTCACTTCGACATGTTGTTTTTTCCGCCCTGCCCGAATGTATCGACGAGGGGGCTTTCCGCGGCAACAAATACCTGACCGATATCGATTATGACCAAATGATCCCGCTTTGTCTTGCGAGCGAAAGATACAATAATGACTACTATAACAATATGATCGAATGTGGTCGCGTTGCCGCGGTCTTCGATGACGATTCCTTTAGTGAATGGTATGACAACTATTATTATCAGCATTTCATGCAGGGTGAATGCGGCGAAAATGTGACCTGGCGTCTCGTTGATACCGACGGATATCTTGCTTGGGGCGACGGTGAGAGCACGCCGGTCCAAGAAGGTGAAGAATATGATCCCTGGGATGTGTTTTATGAGCCTCGCTACACTATCTATATTGAAGGCGAGGGGGATATGTGGCAATTTGCCGGCGGCAACGATCTTGAGGAAAGACCCTCACGTCCATGGGATAACACTAAAAGTTGGCGCATCTGCTGTGTAAATGTCGCCGAAGGCGTGACTTCGATAGGCGATAACGCATTCAGCGGCTGCGGTAATCTGAGAAGTGTTATTTTACCCGAAACGCTCAAACGTATAGGAGAAAGCGCGTTCGAGAATTGCAGTATCGTCAGGGGCGATATTGACGATATGTATACTGCTGACTCGCTGCGGACCGTCTCGATCCCTGAAAATGTAGAATATATCGGAAGAAACGCATTCAGAGAAAATGCATTCCTGAAAGATGTTGAGTATAAACGCGATTTGCGTGATATCTGTGTTCCCGACGAGGACATGGATCCCGCCGACCGAGTACGCTGTGTGTTTGAGAATAGCGAATTCTATGATGACTGGTACGCCGAAAACTACATGCAGGGCGACTTCGACGGTTTTCATTGGTTCCTTAAAGAAAACGATGACAGCTTCCTTTGGAACGACTGGGAGGATCGACCCGTAGAGGATGGCGAAGAATACGAGGACTGGCAGGTCCATACGGAGCCCCGCTACACTCTGTACATAAGCGGCGAAGGCCCGATGCCGGATTTCATATACGACGACTGCAGGCGCGAGGGCGACGAGCGCGAGGAGCGCCGTCAGCCCTGGGAGCGCGAAAGAAATAACGTGACGAAGCTTGTCATCGGCGAAGGCGTGACGGAGATCGGCGACCGCTCGTTCTGCTGGTTCAATAACCTGCGCGATGTCACGCTGCCCGAAGAATCGCTCGTTCGCATCGGAGAATGGGCGTTCGAGCTCTGTCAGAGCGAGGATGATGACGGTAACGTCATAGATTCCCTTCGCGGAATAACGATACCCGCGAGCGTTACCGAGATCGACCGCGACGCGTTCCGCGCGGTCAAATACCTTGAAGATATCGACTACGAAAGCCTGATAGATATATGCCTCGCGGGCGAGCGTTACGATGACGACAGACCGGATAACGATTGCGACCGCGTCGAAGACGTTTTCGGCGAAGTCGATTCCTTCTATGAATGGAAAGACGCCTACTATTACGAGCATTACATGCATGGCGAATGCGGCGCGAACGGCGATAACCTGACCTGGAGGCTCGAGGATACCGACGGTTTCTGGGTATATGACGACACCGGCGAACAGGTCGAGGACGAGAATGATTTCGGCGTCCCCGGCACTCATTGGGAGCCCCGCTACACGCTGTTCATCACGGGCGAAGGCGATATGAAGGACTTCTTCTACGGAAACGAGGAGGAAGGCGAGGAAAGCGATCCGCAGCCGTGGGACCGTGAAAGGTGGAAGATCTGCCGCGTCATTATCGGCGACGGCGCGACGAGCGTCGGCGACAGCGCGTTCCGCTGGTGCGACAACCTTCGCTGGGTGACCCTGCCGGATACGTTAGAGCGTATCGGCGAACTCGCGTTCGAGGGCTGCTGCTCGGGCGATGGCGAGGGGGAGGATTGGTATCCGACCGACTCCCTTCGCGTGGTCACGATCCCCGAAAGCGTCGGATATATCGGCAGGGAAGCGTTCAGGAACATCCCGTTCCTTGAGGAAGTCGAATGCTCTCGCGACCTTCGCGAGATCTGCGTGCCCGACGAGGACCGTGACCCCGTCGACCGCGTGCGCGACGTCTTTGACGACAACACCGTGTTCTATCAGGATTGGTACGCCGGGCTTTACCTGCATGGCGAATGCGGCGCGAACGGCGACAACCTGACCTGGCGCCTCGAGGATACCGACGGCTTCTGGGCTTATGACGACACCGGCGAGCGTGTCGAGGACGAAAACGATTTCGACGCACCCGGCACGCATTGGGAGACCCGCTACACCCTGTATATCGAGGGCGAAGGCGATATGAAGGACTTCTTCTACGGAAACGAGGAGGAAGGCGAGGAAAGCGATCCTGCGCCGTGGGATCGCGACAGGTGGAATATCGTCGCGGTAGAGCTCGCCCCCGGAGTTGCCTCTGTCGGCGACAGCGCGTTCCGCTGGTGCGGCAACCTGCTCGACGTGACCTTGCCCGACGGACTTCTGAGCATCGGCGAATTCGCGTTCGAGGGCTGCTGCTCCGGCGAGGGCGAGGGCGTAAACTGGCGTCCGACCGGCGGTCTCGGCAGTATTGTGATACCGGGCTCGGTGACGAGCATAGGAGAAAGGGCGTTTGCGAACGATCGCTTGCTTGATGACGTTGTTTACGATTCCGAGGACGACGTCAGGACCGTCTGTCTCGCCGGTGAACGCTATGAGGGATGGAACGTCGACGACTGGGACTCCATTGACCGTCTGAGGAACGTTTTCGACAATACGGAGTATTTCGACAGGGTCTATTACGGCGAGTTCATGCAGGGCCGCTGCGGTGAGAACGTGACCTGGCGCATGGAAGAAAATGAGGACGGCTTCCTCGCCCATGACGACTTGGACAACACGCCCGTCGGCAAGGATGAAGAATACGACGTAAACGCGGTCCATTGGGAGACCCGCTACACCCTGTATATCGAGGGCGAGGGCGATATGTGGGACTTCGTCTATGAGGACTTCAAGGATGAAGGCGACGAGCGCGACGAATTCCGTCAGCCCTGGGAGCGCGACAGGTGGCAGATCAGCAGGGTCGACGTCGGCGAGGGCGTGACCCATATCGGCGACAACGCGTTCCGCTGGTCCAACAATCTTCGCGGCGTCACCCTGCCCGAGGGTCTTCTGAGCATCGGCGAATGGGCGTTCGAGAACTGCCAGGACGTAGAATGGCATACGGCAGACGATTATACCGTCTATGATTCGCTTCGCGAGATAAGCATACCCGGCACGGTGACCTGCATCGGAAGAGGCGCCTTCACCTTCAACGAGTTCCTTGAAAAGGTCGAATTCGACGGCGACCTGCGCGACGTCTGCCTCAACGGCGAAAAGTACGCGGATATGTGGGATGGCGGCGAGGACCCGTTCCTTGCCATTGCGCGCGTCAGTCAGGTCTTCGACAAAACGCCCTTCCGCGAGACGTGGCTCCACGACGAGTACCTCAGCGGCTCCTGCGGCGAAGATGTCGAGTGGGAGCTCGTCTACAACGAGGATTGCGGCTGGTACGACAACGAAACGCGTGAGCGCATAGCCGACGAAGACGTGAACGAGGAAGACGGCAGCATGCACTACGAGCCCCGGTTCACGCTCGTCATCAAAGGCGAGGGCCGCACGCAGGGCTATCTGTACACGGATTTTTGGTACGTAAACGATGAGGAAGAAGACGTGCCACTGCCGTGGGACCTGTTCCTTGACGATATCACCGCGATCGAGGTCCAAGAGGGTGTGACGGGACTTCTTGACTTTACGATGACGGGGCGCAACGTCCGCCGCATCGATCTGCCCGCAAGCCTGGACACTATAGACGAACTCACGTTCTGCGGTCTGGAATCGCTCTCCGTTATCAACGTAGCCGAGGGCAACACCGTTTTCAGGGTCTATAACGGCGCGCTTTACGATAAGGATCTTACAACGCTGGTGATCTATCCCGCGACGTCCGTACCGGAAGAGTTCACGGCGCCGTGCACCGTACGGGATATAGCGGTTTCCGCTTTTGAATACGCGACATCGCTGAAAACTCTTTACCTTTTCGGAAACGAAAGCGACTGGGAGGGGTTCGCCCGCGAGCTGGTTCCCGAGGGTCTTGAGGTTGTATTCCTCGGGTATTACCACGACTGGGACGACGGCGAGATCACGACTCCGAAGGGCTGCCTGCCCCCCGGCGTGAAGACCTACACCTGCTCGTTCTGCGGAACGACCTATACCGAGGATATCCCCGCGTACGGCAGTCACGACCTCGTCGACCACGCCGCCAAAGCGGCGACCTGCACCGAAGTCGGCTGGAACGCCTATCAGACCTGCTCGCGCTGCGATTACAGTACCTACGCCGAGATCCCCGCCAAGGGTCACGGCGAGACCGAGCTCAGGGGCGTCCGAGCCGCGACCTGCACGGAAGACGGCTACACCGGCGACACCTACTGCAAGGTCTGCAACCCGAAGCTCGCCGACGGTCAGATCGTCCCCGCTTCCGGCCACAGCTGGGGCGAATGGACCGTCGTTACCGCCGCGACCTGCACCGAAAAGGGCGTCGAGAGGCGCGTCTGCGGGAAGGACCCGACTCACGCCGAGACCCGCGATATCGCGGCGAAGGGCCACGGCGAGACCGAGCTGAGAGGCGTAAGAGCCGCGACCTGTACCGAGGCGGGCTACACCGGCGACACCTACTGCAAGGTCTGCAACACGAAGCTTGCCGACGGTCAGATCGTCCCCGCTTCCGGCCACAGCTGGGGCGAATGGACCGTCGTGACCGCGGCGACCTGCACCGAAAAGGGCGTCGAGAGGCGCGTCTGCGGGAGAGACTCGACTCACGCCGAGACCCGCGACGTCGCGGCGAAGGGCCACGCCGATGAGAACGGCGACGGCATTTGCGATCGTTGCTCGAAGTCGCTTAAACCGGCGGATCCGCCTTCGGATAATATCTTTGTAATCCCGGAAGCCGTAGGCATGAAATCGTTCGAGTCCGACGGCATTCTTAAGCTGGCGACCATCAATCCGCCTACCGGGAGCTTACTCGCCGGCTGCATCGTGTTCCCCGGCGGCGGAGAATTAACGGTCAGGGATAAAGACGGCAAAGTCCTCGACGACGGCGCTAAGCTCGGCACCGGCTCGACCGTTACCGTTAAGTCGGGCGAAACTTCTGTCACGAGGACGGTGGTTGTTCTGGGCGACACCGACGGCGACGCCTCGATCACCGCCGTCGACGCGAGGCTCGCCCTGCGCACCGCCGCGAAGCTCGACACGCTCAGCGGACCCTTCGCCATGGCTGCCGACCCCGACGGTGAAAACGGCGTAAACGCGACCGACGCGCGAATGATCCTGCGCGCAGCCGCGAAGCTCAGCAGCCCCGAAGAATGGAGCGTTGCCCCCGCCTCAGAAGCGAACGTCCCTCTTCCGGCAGCCCGTCGGTAACCGGGGAAGAGGGTACGACGGTCTCGATCGAAGACATCGAACCGGATCATGAGGAAGAGGGTACGACAGCCCCCGGCAAAGAAGCAGAAGAATATAATGGGGGCACGAAGCTCCCGGACAACAACGCAGGCAAAACACCCATAGTCGATCCTCAGAAAAACACCCCCCGATAAAGGCAATCCCGTTCCATCCGGCGGCAGAGGCAGCAGCTCATAAAACCCCTCCTCGGCCCGCGGGGAACGATCCCCCGCATCCCGCCCGTAAAGGCGGCGCGGCATACCGAAAAAGCGCCGCGGCGATCACCCGCCGCGGCGTTTATTTTGCCGCAGCGCCGGTCATCGGGGCAAAATCCGGTTGAAAAGGCGGCGGGCGTATGATAAACTGAAAGCATCGGGATATATTTGCCGCGCGAACGCGGAAAACCGGGAAGGAGCGGAATGATGGGCAACGGAAGATACAAATACTGCGCGGTCATCGGCGTGGACGGGATGGGCAATTTCTGCCGGAACGCGGACACGCCTAATATCGACAGGATCGAGCGCGAGGGGGCGTCGACACAGTACGCCTTGTCGATGGACCCGACGATCAGCGCGGAGAACTGGGGCGCGATGCTGCTGGGCGCGGCGCCGGTGACGCACGGCCTGACCAACGGCATAGTCTCGCGTCAGCCGTACGCGAACGACGCGATACCGACGGTATTCACCCGTCTGAGGGCGGAATTCCCGGACGCGTATCTCGCTTCCGTGGTCAACTGGGACCCGATAAACAGGGGCATCGTGGCGGGACCCGCCGGAGTCGACCTCGATACCGCCGAGAACGACGAGAAGCTGCTGCCGAAGATACTCGAAAGGGTCGAAAAAAAGCCGACGTTCCTCTTCGTACAGTTCGACGACGTCGACGGAGCCGGTCACGGCAGCGGCTACGGCACCGAGGGGCATCTGAAGCAGATAGAAACGGCGGACCGCTACATCGGAGAGATCATGCGCGCCTATGAAAAGGCGGGCGTAGCGGACGACACGCTCTTTGTCGTCATAGCCGACCACGGCGGGATACGCCACGGTCACGGCGGCTATACCGACGAGGAAAAATACGTCTTTTTCGGCGTTTGCGGCAGGGGAGTGCGTCATGAGGAGATACCCCGCGCCGAGACCGTCGACGTCGCGGCGCTCGTGCTGTACGCGCTCGGCGCCCAGGTCCCCGAATACGACCCGGACGGCTTCTGCTCGCAGGTGCCGGAGGGCATATTCGACGACGAAACGCTGCCTCCCTACCGCTTCGTGACGCCCGTTCCGCGCAGGCTCACCCGCCGCGAAACGCCGGACCCGGACGGCGAAAACGGCCTTTTCGGCTTCTTCCCCAGGGAGAGGACGAGGCTCGCGATGTTCTTCGACGACGACGTCAGCGACGCCTCCGGCCACTGCACGATCAAGAGCTATAATCACGTGAAATACTATTCCGGCGGCGTTTACGGCTCCTGCGGAGAGCTGGGGCTCACGGGCTTCGCGTCCACGGAGGACTTATCCGATTTCGGAAAGGGCAGCTTCACCGTCGCCGTGTGGCTCAATATAGACCGCACGCTGATAGAGGACTGCGTGGTCTGCTCCAATCGCGACTGGTGGTGGCGCAGCCGCAACTCGAACGGCTTCACACTCGTCATGAAGAACAACGACACGGTGTTCTCGCCGGGCTGCCCCGAGGATCACGACGACTTTATAACCCCGCTGCCCGCCGACGCGCAGAGCGGCTGGTGCCACGTGATCTACGCCGTCGACAAGGAGCGCTGCGAGCTGCGTCTCTACACCGATTTCAAGCTCACGAGGACGGTAGCCGTCGACGGGAAGCTCCTCGCCGACAACAGCGCGCCGGAATTCTTCATCGGCAACGACGCCGGCATGGAGAACAACACGAAGGAGTTCCCGAACATCTTCCGCCTCGACGACCTGCTTCTGTTCGACGGCGCGTTCACCGACGCCGACGTAAAGAGGCTCGGGGAATATTACGCGCGCTGACGCGCAGCTAAACTCGCCTGCCTCGAGCAGAAAAAAGGAGATCCGCCCGTTTGCGGGCTGGTCTCCTTTTGTATTATGAAAAACCGGGGAACGGACGCGGCTATGCGAGCTTTATCGTGGCGCCCGGTAAAACGCGGCGCGAGGGCCGTTCAGTCCTTCGCCGTGACGTTCACCAAAAAGTCGCCGGTCATTCCGCGCCAGTTCAGGAAGACTCTCGTCGAGCCTTCGCCGACGGGTATCATAAGTCCGCCGACGATCCTGATGACGGATCTGTCGTAGCCGTAAAAGCACGTTCCCGTGAGCACCGGGAAGTAGTAACCGTCGTTATCGAACGCTATTGCCCAGATCTGCGTGGGCTTGGAAATATTGTAGACCTGATGCTCGCCCTTCACGGTCAGCACGTGGGGGATGACGCTTACGGGGCGTTGATCGACCGGCATATCGACGTTCTGCTGCGCGGCGTCGTCGGCGTCGGGCGCGTCGGCGAGCGACAGCTTTAATTCGTGCAGCCGCGTCGACCAGCCGAGCGGTCCCCATACGCCGTAGGCGTAACCGAGGTACACGGGGTCGCCCGCGCCGATATGGCCGTCCGCCCTGCCGGAGATGCCGCAGTTGTGCAGGCGTTTCGCGGTGTTCGTCTTGATCACGCAGCTTTGACGGAATTCCACGCCGTCAAAGGACTCCCAGACCGAGACGAAGCTGTCCTCCGAAAAGCGCATCTCTGTGAAAACGGCGATGAAACGCCCGTACTCGTCGAGATATTTGACGTCCGCGGAGTCGCCGTCGTTCTTGAAGGGGATGACCTCGCCCTTGTATTCGAGCGTCGCGGGCCAGTTTTCGTCAGTCGCGTCGGCTATCGCGAGATAGGTCGCCGAGCCGGTCGTGTTCCAGCTGTAGTAAATGTAGACCTTGTCGCCCATGAGGACGAACGACGGCTCGCCCGCGCCCCAGTAATCGGGGTTATCGGTGTATTCTATCATCGGATACGGCTCGACTCCCCAGCCGCTGCCCGTCCATTTTTCGTAAGGTCCGTCGGGGTTTTTGCTGCGGGCTATGCAGACGTCGTTGTCGACGCCCCTGAGGTCCAGGGTGGTCGTGTAGCCGATATAGTAGTATCCGCCGAATTTGATCACGCCCGGGTCGCAGGTCGAAAAGTCGTCGTATCCGCCGCCGGTCGGCTTCAGGACGATCTTATCCGCGCTGCCGCGCCTGCCGCCGTCGTAAAGACGCCGGTAGGAGACCATGTCGACTATGTCGCCCGGGCCGTTGGCGGCGGTCCAGACGTCAAGGCTGCCGTCGGTATTGAGTATCATCGACGGTCCGTAGCGGTAACCGCTCACGTCCGTCCCGGGATTGTAGATGTCTATGCCGGTGTCTACCGCTTCCGCGAGGATGTACGACGACGGGTCGCCCGGTTCGACGGGCTTCGACGGCTCGAAATCCCCGCCGCGGGGCGCGGGCGAGAACGCCGCGATGAGGGTGTAAAGTCCTATGAACAGCGTTTTCAATACCTGATAGAACGTTTGCATTTTTGCCTCCCGAAAAGTTCAGATCATGATGAGAAGAGTTTTATCCGGAGCCTTTGAGTTTATAATACAACCGGAAATACAGCCTTGTCAAGAAATTGTCGTTTTCCCTTGTCACGAGCGTGTCGCCCGTGTCCGCCACGGGCACCAGAAGCGCGGTCGTCGGGTCGTTTTCGGTCGCGTTGTTTGGCGAATGTATCGAGAGCGTCAGCGTGCCGTCCGGAGCCGTGAACAGCATGCCGTGTCCGCCGTCGCCGTGCCGCTTCGTCTTTGAGAACAGCGACGGCTGCTGCTGTTTCCACTCGCCGTCCGGTCTGCCGTCCGTCGAGTAAGCTATCTGTACGCTGTAGCCGCCCCTGTCGTTGTTGCTCCACAGCATGATGAGTCTGCCGTTTTCGGTCTTATAGAGGAACGGTCCGTCCGTGACGTTGCTCTTCCTTTTCTTCATATCCGTCGCGCGGAAAAGCAGGACGGGCTCCGAGACGAAGGAGGTCAGGTCTGCGCTGAGCTTCGCCGCCATCATATCGCCGACGCCGTCCTCGTTCGAGGTCCACTCGCCGACGTAGATCATCCAGGGCTGCCCGTCCTCGTCGACGTACAGCGTGCCGTCTATGCTGTCGAGGTCCTTCGGTGTGATATGACCGCCGGTTATCAGCTCGAAGGGGCCGAGCGGGTCCGGCGAGCGGAATATGCCGACGCCGCGCTTGCCCGTCGCCGCGGAGCGGTAGGTCGCGAAGAGGTAGAACGCGCCGTTGTAGAAATGACATTCCGGCGCCCACCAATTGTCTTGGGCGTCGCACTGCCCCGCGGTGTCGCAGACCTTTACCGGCTCCGACCACGTCTTGAGGTCGGAGCTGTAAACGCAGCCGTAGCCCTGCTTCGCGAGCCCCGTGCCGTACATGTAGTAGACGCCGTCGTGCTCAAGCACGTAAGGGTCCCTTACCCGTACGCCGGTGTCGACTATGCCGCTGTCGGCGGCGGAGCCGAGGACGGCGATGACGGCGGCCACCGCGAGCGCAGCAACGGTCACTAAGACGATGATTATGATAGCTATCACCCGTTTCTTTCCGCTTTTCATCGTTCGCCTCCGATCGTCTCCGGTGCGTTTTTGTTCTTTTTGCCGCCGCGTCTTATGAAAGCGCAGGGCAGGACGACCAGCAGCCCGAGCAGCGCGACGCCCTCAAGGACGAGGCAGACGGTGAAATAGGCGAGGTGCGAATCGAGCCCGTTGAGCATGCTTTTGTCAAGTATCGAAAGTACGGCGAAAAACGCTCCGAAAACGGCGCAGATCACAACCGCCCCGATCACGGCCTTTACTGCCGGTCTGCCTTTTTTGCGTGAATAGCCGTATATCGCGGCGATAACGGTCGGGATAAGGATGAGCGCGAGCGTCACGGACGACTCCGCCAAAAGACCGTATTCGCTCAGGTCGATGAGCCACGTCGTCGCGAATATGCCGCACAGGGCGGCGATATCGACGGCGAGCAGGGGGTACCTTTTGCGGGCGACGGCTGCCGCGGTGATGACGAGAGCGAGCGCGAAGATCGCCGGTATGAGATACATATCGATCTTGAGGACCTCGCACTCCGCCTCGACCCAGCCGAGCGGATAGAGCAGCGGGGAGACGGAGTCCGGCATTTGCTTGATCTCGTCGTAATTCGTCGCGCCGGAGGTTTTCAGGTCCTCGAAAAGCTCCGTGTTCGCTTTCGTCCAGCGGCCGACGGCAAGGTCGTGGCGGAACTCGCCCAGACCGTTGCACGCCTTGTAATAGCGCCAGCTGAGCTGCGAGCGGCGGACGCGCGCGGCGGCGTCGTAGTTGTCCGCGTTCTCGCATTTGAGTATCGCGTTCTCCCACAGGCCGTCTATGTCTTTTACGTCGTTTTTCGTCACACCGTGCAGCACGCGCAGCATGGAATCGCGGATGTAGAGATGGCCGTCCGCGTTGCCCGCGTGCGCCGTGATATAGTCGAGGTATTCCTCTATCTCATCCGCGCCCTCGCCGTAGTACGCCTCAAGAAAACCGCGGCGCAGGGCGGCGTTCTCTTCTTCGGTCAGGTCCTCGCGCAGGTTCGCCGCGAGCAGGAAGGCGCGCAGGTCGGCGAATTCCGTGTCGCAGTTTATATGCGGCCCGACGCCCTGCTCATATATCCCGACGGCGTTGTGTTCGCGGAATATCCTGATATTATCCCTCAGGACGCCGAAGTTCGGGAAGACGCCGAGAGTCTGGTTGAAATCGGTCGTGTAATCCCAGATATAGAGCCTGCCGCAGATCTCCGACCACTCTTTGAGGTCCCTGAAGAACTCCGCGTTTACGGGGCAGGCGGGGTCGTCGATCGCGTGGGCGAAGCAGCACTCTATCGAGCAAAGCTGGACGCACACGTTGTCGCGCACGGTGATGTTTTTCGGCGCGGGGCGCGTGTATTCGTACGCCAGCGTCTCTATCACCGCGTCGGGGTATTCCGGTTCCACCGCCTCCGCAACCTTGTTCACGAACCAAATGAGGGCGCCGGAGGGGCCGCCGTAGCTTTCCATGAGTTCACGGCAGCCGTCGCACACGCAGTAGTCGAAATTGTCCAGCTGCGATACGTTCACGATATTCAGCGCCGCGTCGGGGTCGTAGTTTTCGCCGAGAGCGCGCAGAACGTCCTCGATCGTTATTTTCAGCACGTCGGGATTCGACATGCAGACCTGCGTCGGCTCGCGTGTGCCGCTCTTTTCCGTCAGCGCGTAGTATTCGGGGTGCGAGTCGAAATACGTCCATGAGGGGACGAGCCCCGCGCCGAGAGTGTGGCCGAAGCCCATGAAATTGACCGGTCTGCCGTAGGGCGCTTCGATGCCGCTCCTGCCGCCGTTGAGCCCGTTCGCCGGCGCGAACGTCAGGTCGTAAGCGGACGCCCAGTCCGTGTCCGCGTATTCGAGCGGCGGAACGTACGTGTATTCATATTCCGTCGGGATCGCAAGCTCGGCGTTCTCCGGCACGCTTATGACCGAAGGCGCGTAGACTTCAACGCCGCAGATCTTCCTCAAAAAGCCCCATACGCCGCCGAAAAGGCCTCTTTCGTCCGCCGCGTCGATATAAAACGCGCCGTCGCCGTCCGCGTGGAGCGTATAGGAGCCGTTTTTCGCGTTTTCTCCGTCTTTTACGAGGCGTACGGACACCGTCTGTCCCGCGGCGGGGGAGTAGACTACGGCGGGAGCGGAGCCCGTTATCTGCCCGATATAACGGGTGAGTATCTCCGCCGCCTCTATTTCGGAGGCTCCGGCGTCGGGGCTGAGACGTATCGCGACGGGTTCTCCCGCGGCAGCGAAAGGCGCCGCGCACGCGATAAGCAGCCCGGCGAGAAGTAAACAAAGGATGTTTTTTTTCATGCGGCGGCAGCCTCCTTTGAGTTTTTTCGTTATTATTTTATATTATTTCGGTTTTTTTCGCTTTTCTGTGAAAATATCCGCATTGACAGCGGCTTTTCTTTATGATAACATTTTATATGTTGAAATGGAAGTCGTTTTTTTTCGACTTTTTGATCGGTTTCGTATCAATCACCGCCCGCGTTCCGGTTTTTCCGATTTGCCGCGGACGCGGAAGAAAGGAGTTGTTTTTTTGAACTGTCCCAAATGCGGAGGTCATATCCCGTTTTATGACATCCGGCCGAACTGCAAGCACTGCGGCGTGAACATCTGGTACTATTCGCAGCAGACGGTGCTCATAAGGGATGCAAAACGCACGGAGCTGGAGGGCGCGGCGGCGCGAATGGTCATCGCGCGCATCAAGGCGGCGTTCATCGGCAGCAAGCTCGCGATAGCGCGTCTGGTGATCACGCTCGGAGCGATAGCCGTGCTCCTGCTCCCCTTCGGCTCTGTCAGGCTGATCGCCCCGTTCTATGACAAAACGCTTCCCGCGGGGCTTCTCGGCGTCATCCTGGGCTTCGTCGACAAATCCCTGTTGAAGCTGCCCGTCTACCTCCAAAGCACGATGTTCGGCGACTACGCCAAGGCGTTCCTGCTGCCGGAGGGCGTGCTTCTGGTGCTCGTGATCCTGGCTCTTATCATCTTCGCCTTCTACCTGTTCAGCTTTTTGAGGCTCGAGCCGATGACGAAGGTCGTGAGGAACGCGGCTCTCACCGGCGCGATCGTCGCCCTTGCCGGGCAGATCGCCGTCCTCGTGATGACCTACGTGCGTCCTCTGCCTGAAACTCCGGCAGCCGAGTTCCACGCCGGCTGGGGCGGCTTTGTGATAGCCGCCGTCTGGTTCGCCCTGTATCTCATCAACAGGATAATGCTGAAAAAGGGCATCGAACCGGCATACCGCGAGAACGACATAAAGCGCCGCGAGCTGCTTCATAAGTTCCGCGCCGGCGAGATCGATCTCGACTCCCTTTCCCTCCCGGTCATGGAGAGCGAGGAGGAGCGCGCCGAGCGTCTGAAGGCGCTCGAGGAAGCGCTGAAAGCGGAAGAGGAGGGCAAAGAGCTATGAGCAAGCCGATGAAAAAAGGCGTAAAGATATTTCTGGTCGTCCTGATCGTGCTCGTGCTGGTCGGTCTGTGCTTCGCCAGCGTCGCCATCTACGCGAGGATGCAGTTCAACAAGGAAAAATCCTGGCTGCCGCCCGTGTTCACACCGCAGCAGGCGTCCGTAACCGAGCTTCCCGACAACGCTCACGACGCTTACGCGTACGTTATCCGCCTTTATGAAGAAGCGGTCCGTTCCGACGCGGCTGAGGGCAGCTGGCGCACCGACGTCGATCTCGGCGGCGAGGTGACGCTGCCGTTCGCCGACGCCGACAAGACCCTTTTCGACGATATTCGTTCCGGCGCGGCGGAAGCAGTCAAGGCGCTGTATCCGACGGTGAGCGGCGTGAAGATGTCCGAGGAGGCGGCGGACGACATACCCGCGATCGACTTCGACGAAGCGGATATATTGGAGTACGTCTACGATCCCGCCGCGATCTTCAACAGAAAAGGCGAATACGTCAGCGACGCCTACGATCTGACGTTCAAGCTGGCTCCGGTCTTCGAGAGCCGCGACGACATAGAGAAGAGCGCCGTCTTCAAGGGCGCCTGCGACGCCATGCAGGACGCGCTGACCGTGAACGACGCCGAGCTCGACGTCAAAGAGGCGCAGATCAGCTTCCGCGTCGACCGTCTGACCGACAAGCTCCAGAGCGTCGTGATCACACGCACGAGCGTGCTCAACGCCGACGTGGCGCTGACCGATGCCTACTCCGCCCTGCTTGCGGATACGGGTTCGAACAGCCTCACGGTCGACCTTCCCTATAAGACGACCGAGCATATCGACTTTACGTGGTACGGTCTGCACTTTTCGGAAGACTATATCGAGCAGCAGCCCGACGACATCATTGCTCTGCCCATAGACGTCAAGGTCAACGGCGCCGCCGTCTCCGGCGAGGATTTCGAGCTGACTTATGAAATCTCAGACCCCGAGACCCTTTCGATCGACGACGACAACGTCCTGACCGTCAAGAAAACGAACGACGTATCCGATACCGAAGGCATCAAAGTCACCGCCGTTCTGTCCTATCAGGGCAAGACCTATACGGACGACCTTATCGTCTATATAACGGAACTTGACAAGACAGAAACGGGCGTCCGCTTCTGGCAGGACGGCTTCACGCTTTCCGCCGGATCGACCGAGGCTCTGCCGGTAGAGATCAGAGTACCGATCAACGAGCAGTCCGAGCTCAAAACAGAAGAGGAATACGAGCTGTTCGTCGACGTTTCCGATCCCTCCGCTCTGACGGTCGAGGTCGACGGCAAGGACCTGTACGCCACGGGTCTCAAAGCGTCCGCCGATCCGGTGACGGTATCGGTCACGCTCAAATGCGGCGGGCATACCTACGAGGCGCAGCTGCCCGTAACGATAACTATGGCGAAGGAGGCGGAAAACGATGGATGAGAACAAAACTCAGGTACAGGAAACAGCGAACGACCAGCTCGATAAAAACATGTTCCGAAGCTACAACTACGTCGGAACGAAAGAGACTGTCGCGTACCTTTTCAATGACTGGTCCAACACCTTCAATATCAACGGCTTTTCGGGCCGTTTCGTCTGGGACGTCCTGAAGATAGACTTCGGCATCTCCGCGATAGTAAATCTGTTCACCGGCGCGTGGGACGTCATAAACGACATCCTCATTTCCGCCTTCGTTGACAACAGCCGTTCGAGACTCGGCAAATTCCGCCCCTACCTCGTTCTGCTGCAGATACCCCTGAGCCTGCTGGGTCTGTTCAACTGGTTCCTGCCCTATATCTTCCCCAACACCGCGGGCACGTATCTGCCCAAGCTCATCTGCTACTTCGTATTCGGCGTCATAATGGAGACCGCCACTACGTTCACCGGCATCGCGAAAGCGGGCTATATGAGCACCATAACGCCAAACCCCAACGAGCGTGTCCGGCTCATCACCCTCGCCGAGCTGCTTACGGGCTATATGGGAGAGGATATGCCCGGCTATATCTTCGGATTCCTCTACGACATGGTCACCACCGGCAGGTGGAAGATAAAGCTGCAGCACATCTTCGCCGGCATGGGTGTCGGCTGCCAGGCGATCTCCGCCGCGTTCACGTTCTGGTTCTTCCTCGAATCCAAGGAACGCGTCCCGCAGACGCTCGAGCGTCCCGATATCAAGCAGGGCTTCCTTGCCATCATCAGGAACTACCCGGTCCTGCTCATGTCGCTTTCCGACTTCTTCCAGAACTTCGCCATCGGCACCGACGAGCGCAACTACTGGATAGACGTCCACGGTTCGAACACGATGATAAATACCGTTCTGGCGCTTGTCTCGGGCATCTCGGGGCCTGTGGGCAGCATCTCCTACGCCTTCGTCGCGCCTCTGAGGAAGCGCTTCTCGTCTAAGGCGCTCTGGCTCGGCGCGGACGTATACGGCGATATGGTCTGCCTGATGTTCTTCCTGACGGGCTATATCAACAACAACTACAAGCGCCTCGCGCCGATGCTCATCGTCTACGGCTTCCGCGAGTTCTTCAAGAAGCTGGCGTTCGGCGTCGACAAGGTCATCAACGCCGACCTCTGGAACGAGGCTATGGACTACTGCGAGTGGAAGAGCGGCTTCCGTATGGAGGCGACCACCGGCGTCGCCAAGAGCCTCGTGCTTAAGCTCCAGAACGTGGTCAAGGGCTCCATCACCAACATCATAATGAAGAACATCGGCTACGTCCAGGGCAAGAAGATCGGCACGCAGACCGAAAAGACCAAACGCTGGGAGTTCATCCTCTGCGCGATCATGCCGACCATCACCGGCGCTCTGGGCATCGTGCCCAAGCTGTTCTGGCCCATCGACAAGAAGAAACGCGCGCAGATGTACTACGAGCTCTCCGAGCGCCGCAACAGCATGGTTTCGGAGTACGTCGACAGCCTTGAC
>JAFRXS010000104.1 GCA_017443405.1 Clostridia bacterium
ACTAAGGTCCTTCATAAGATCGGAGCGGATATCTGGAACATCTGCAACAATCATATCATGGACGCCGGCCCCGACGGCGTCGAGGCGACGCTCCTTGAGGCGCGGAAGTCCGGCGCGCGGACCATCGGCGCGGGAATGGATATAGACGAGGCGTCCCGTCCCCTTATCGTCAATGAAGCGGGCGGGATAGGGATGTTCGGCGTCGGCTATCAGCGCGCGTGCCGAAAAGCCGACGTCGACAAGGCCGGCTGCCTGAGCTGGAGCGACATGGAGCGGATAGAGCGCAATATCCGCGAGATAAAAAAGACCTGCCGCTGGTGCATCGTCGTCGCTCACGGCGGCGAGGAGTTCACCGCCCTGCCCTCCCCCTACACGCGCGACAGATATCACGAATACCTGCGCCTCGGCGCGGATATCGTCGTCTGCCATCATCCGCACGTGCCCATGAATTACGAGACAGTCGGCGACAAGGTCATTTTCTACTCGCTCGGTAATTTCATTTTCGACACGGATTATCAGCGGTCCCAGTTCAATACGGAAAAAGGTCTGCTTATAAAGATCGACTTCACCGAAGACGCCTTCACCTGGGAACCGCTCGGTCTGAAGATAGTCAGAGGCCCCGAAAAGATAGAAAAATCGGAGCTTCCGCTCATCTTCCGCGACGTCGGACCGGAAGATTACGAGCTTCTCGAGCCGCTCGCCGCGAAGATGTTCATCGAGAACACCAAGCGTCAGCAGACCTTCCTTTTCCCCGAAAAATACACGAACGCCACCGAAGAGATGTGGCAGGCGAATTTCTCCGAGCCGTTAAGGAGCGGGAGAGTTCCGGGCGAGGTGCTCGATTTCGCGATAGTCTGCCCTCTCGCCGAAAAGGAAAAAGAAAAGTCGTGGCAAAAAAGCGGACTTGAAGACGTAAAAAGGTTTATACTTGAACAGCTGTGATCAAAGGACGCCGAAACAGGTTCGTCCTTTACTGGATCGGAACAAAAATCGGCGTTCGGATTTACGATCCGCCGATTTTTTAAATTCACATGGCATTATCGACAAATCACCGCACTGTCATTTGTTGATATCGCTGAAATTTCTAATTTTTACATTCAAACTGCAAAAACAGCCAATCAAACCGTGTATATTAAGTAGAGAGAGTCGTCCGGAAGACTATCTCTGCCCCCGGAGGTGAAAAGATGCCGATTATATTAGCAGCGTTGGTCGACAGCGCGGACGAGCCGCGATTCACGGCGATCTATGAGCGATACGGCGACCGGCTTCTCAGATTGGCACTTGCTTACCTTCACGACCAAATGCTTGCAGAGGACGCGTTCCAGGAAGCATTCATCCGTTTCGCCAAGGGCTTCTCGAGGATGCGAAACAAACCCGACGAGTTCCTGTACGGCGCGCTGAAAGCGTTAGTACGATTCAGCGCCTTGAACATCCTGACAAGAGAAAAGCGCGAACTGCAGCTGCCGGAGAACTTCGACGCACCGTCACCTGATGAAACAGGCGCGGAAAATGTTGCGGATATCATCGTCCGACTGCCGGACGGAATAGGGCATCTTCTGATACTGCGTCACGTTTACGGGTATACTGTCAACGAGTTGGCTGAAATGCAGCGCGTCAGCACGGACAAAATCTACAGGCAGCTTCGGCGTGGCAGGACGCTTCTCGAGAAAGAACTTGGCGACCATACAGAAGAGGAAACAGCAAAATGAACGATATTGTACTGAAATATTTCCTGATCGAGGCCGACAGCGTGATCTCCCTTCATGAAGAAGAGATGATCTCGGAAGACCCGACCCGAGCGGAGCTTTCATCGGAGGTAAAGATATTTATGGAAGAGCTTTGCCGCAGGATGTCGACGGGGAAATACCGGCGCGTCTACGGAAAAGCGAGGATCATCCTGATCGCCGCAATAATACTGGTATTCGTCATCACCGTCACAGCGGGGGCTGTATGGTACACAGCGACTGTTCGTTATGACAATGATTGGGGCGACAACTTGTACCACGTTGAAGGCGGGCAAAACGAAGGAATTCCGGCGAACTCGCGTCCGTCGTTCATTCCCGACCGATTTACCGATACAGTAAGCGAAACACTGACCGACGTCGGATATCAGCTTGTCATGTCGGCCGGGAACGGCGACGTTCTCGCGGTGACCGTACGAACGGCAGATAACGACCACCTTTTCGACGCAGAGCGAGGCGAAAACGACTGGATCGAAGTAGACGGGGAGCAATACTTCAGACACAGGTCGCAAACGGAAACCAAGCCCACGGTATATGAAGTCACGCTGTTCATATCCGACGACCGGTATACGGTCAACGTGAGCGAGTGGTCGGAAAACGGATATGCATCCGACAGCGAACTTGCTTTAATTATTCAAAGCATCCACATTTGGTAATAAGATTTGAGAGAAGGTGATATGCATGAAAAAAGGTTCAAAGATCGCTTTTTGTTTGGTTTTTCTTCTGGTGATCGTTTCGACTATGGCAAGAATAAGCCGGGCATCAGATTTGTCTGAGCCTACTATTTATCACGTGCTTTCCGAAAAGCTTTCGGATTATGAGCCAGATACACTGATTCCTATCGTCGTTTTTTATGACGCATCAAAAGTAATGCCGGATATTGATTTTGAAGAGTATCGTAAGAATTACAGCTCTAATTCTGAGGCATTATGTGCCTATTACACAAAAGGTTATTCATTGATCGAGCCGATCGTCAGCCAATACATGACCCTTTATAAAGACGATGTTGTAAAGACTCACGGCGGTCCGTTTTTCACCGGCACCGCTACAGCCGAGGGATGTAAGTTGCTTATGCAGCTTCCGGAAATAGTTTTGGTTGATGAGCAGGGTGAAACCGAACCGGCGATCGTATATTTGAGTATTCACGGCGACGTCGATCTTAACGGAACGACCGACGCCGACGACGCCAGACTCGCACTGCGTGCCGCCGCAAAATTAGAAAAGCTGGAGCCGTATGCGTTTTTGGCGGCTGATCTGAACGGAGACGGACATGTTACCGCCGACGAAGCTCGTAAGATATTGCGTGTCGCGGCGGAACTTGATTCATTTGATTAAGAACAAAGGAGGTCAAAGCAAATGGACAGAAACAGAACGACCTACAAACTCTTTTCTATCGTTCTCGCCGCGGTTATCTTGTTTTCTGCAGTATCGTTTGTCACCTCGGCGCAGGACGACAAGATCGCTACGATGCTGCGGCAATATATGGCCGAAACAAATGAACCGTTGCCGATCACAGTTCTCTGGGCGGATCCGCCCACGGTTGTTACATACGAGAACAAAGAAGCCTACCTGAACGATCGAACCATCATTGAACTCAAAATGCAGGGAGAAGACCTGCTCGCGATCTGGGAACACCTGCACGGCGTAAACAAGATCGAAATATATGATCACAGCGAAGAAGAGATAGACAAATATCTCAAGCGACCTGAGGTCATTGAACGTATAGACAGATGGGCGAACTCATTATGTGTAATGGACGCATATCTTCCGTTCCTAAGGGAAAGATACGAACGATACAAAGATTATTTCACAACAACAGTTAAATATGACTACTATTATGCCACCCCAAAACAATTCAGTACAGCAGAGCAATACGGTACAGCGACGCCGGAACAGATAGAAAAACTTTCAGAGCTTGACGATGTTTATCTGATAGAATATGGAATCTCGATAATTGTGAAAGTAGACGGAGAACCGAAAGCTTTTACTTGCTTGATGGGAGACGTAGACGGCGACGGAGACATCACGGCGAACGACGCAAGACTCGTATTGAGATTAGCTGCGAAACTTGATCCGGGAGAGCCGATAAGCGAAGGTAACGCAAACGTCGTTGTAGACGGGAAGATCACTGCAGAGGACGCGATGGTGATACTTAGAAAGAGCGCTAAACTACCCATATACACGCAAAACTGCCCTTATGAAATATATATATAAAAAAGAGGAGCCAAAAACGGCTCCTTTTTCCAAAAGAAATGTCAGTCGATCGCGACGCTGTCGCCGATCTCGGCGGAGCGGTAGATCGCGTCGATTATCTTCATCAGATAGACGCCGTCGTCCGCTGTGGCGATACACGGTGAAACGCCGAGGACCGCGTCGACGAAGCCCTTCATCTCGTTTTTGAACGCGCCGTGGAAGTCGAATTTGGAATTGCCCTGAAGCTCGGCGTTGATGAAGCTGCCGCCGAGGTCGGTATACAGCGCGGTCTCGCCGCCGATATGCGCGCCCGCCTTGGTTCCGTAGACGTTGACCTCCACGAGATCGCCGGGGATATTGAGATTGAACGAGGTGGAGACGACAAGGGAGAAGCCGTTGTCGAACTTTATCATCGCGGACGCCATATCCTCAACGTTGAACGGATGCTCCTTAAGATCGGGAGCAGACCACGCGGAGGCTCCGCCCTTGGCGCGGTTTGGACCGAGGTTATTATAAGTCACGCCGTAGGCGGACACGGGAACGGGTGAGCCCGCGAGGTAACGCGCGAGGTCGATGATATGCACGCCGAGGTCTATCAGCGGACCGCCGCCGGCAAACGCCTTATCCTTGAACCAGCCGCCGGGGCAGCCGTCGCGTCTTAAATATTTGACCTCGCCGAAATACACGTCGCCGAGCCTGCCCGCTTCGCGCATTTCCATGAGCGTCTTGGCGTCGTCGCCGAACCTGCGGACAAAGCCTATCTGCAGGAGCTTGCCGTTGCGAACGGCGGCGTCACGCATCTCGAGAGCCTCGGCGGCGTTCATCGCCATGGGCTTTTCGCAGATAACGTCGCATCCGGCGTCGAGGGCGGCAATCGTGCACTCCTTATGCGCGCTGTTCCACGTCGTGACGGAAGCGATATCGAGCTTCTCCGCCGCGAACATCTCCGCCGCGCTCGCGTATACGCGGGGTATGCCGTATTCCGCGGCGAATCTCTTCGCCTTTTCAAAATCTATATCGCAGCAGGCGGCAAGGTCGACGCGGTCTTTCTGCGCGACGTAGCCGTCGGCGTGACAATGGGCGATGCCGCCCGTGCCTATGATGCAAGCCCTGAGCTTATCCATAACGTTCCCTCCGGTAGGAATATTTTTATTTATATTATACCATAAATCGGATAAAATCAATAAGAAATATCAAGATGCCGACTGATTTATTGACAAGCGCGACAAATTGAATTATAATCATACGCAAGAACTCTTTCGGAGGTCGTTATGAGCAGGAGATCAAAGAATACAAACAATCCCTTTACCGCCGCGACAAAGAAAAAGTCGCGCGGGAAGAGGGCGCTGAAGGTCATCGCCGTCATTCTCGCGTGCATAGTTCTGTTTGTCGGCGTGACTACGGTCATCACCGTTATCGGATTGAACGCGACGATCAACGCAGCGAAGAACTTCCCGGATGCCGGCTGCAAGCAGATAAGCGTCGAGAATTACGGCGAGGGGCGCTGGTATATCCGTTCCGACGAGGGGCTCAAGGTCATGCAGCTCACCGACGTTCATATCGGCGGCGGCTGGATGTCCGTCAAAAAGGACAGCATGGCGATAAACGCCGTCGCGGCGATGATAACCGCCGAAAAGCCCGACTTTGTAGTCGTTTCGGGCGACGTCGCCTACCCCGTCCCCTTCCAGGCGGGCACCTTCAACAACAAGTCCGGCGCGAAGGTCTTCGCCGAGCTGATGGAGAATCTGGGCGTGTACTGGACGATGTGCTTCGGCAACCACGATACGGAAGCCTACAGCTATTACAGCCGCGAGGATATAACGAAATTCTATCTTGAATATCCGCACTGCCTCCTGCGCGCGGGCGATCCGGGCGTAGACGGCTGCGGCAACCAGGTATTCAGCGTCATCAATTCCGACGGCGTGATCACAAGGTCGATCGTCACTCTCGACTCTCACTCCTACACCGACGGCGACTTCCTCGGTATCAAATGGTTCTATGACAATATCCATCAGAACCAGATAGACTGGTACGCAAATGAAGTAAAAAGGATCAACGAGCAGAACAAGTCTGCCGTCGCCGCTCTGCCGGAGGAAAAGCAGGAGCAGTACGCTTCCCTGGCTGAGAACGTTCCGTCCTCGGTGTTCTTCCACATCCCGCTCACGGAATACCGCGACGCGTGGAACGAATACGTTGCCAACGGCTACGCCGACACCGAAAACGTCAAATACTGTTTCGGCAAGACAGGCGAAGGCGGTAAGGTCATTTACTCCGGCATTCACGACGACGATCTGTTTGAAACCATGCTGGAGCTCGGCAGCACCGACAGCGTCTTCTGCGGTCACGATCACCTCAACAATTTCTCGGTACTTTACAAGGGCATCCGCCTGACCTACGGCATGAGTGTGGACTATCTCGCCTATCCCGGCATTTATAAACTCGGCACGCAGCGCGGCTGCACGGTGATCGACATTTCTCCTCTCGGGGAATACGACTGCAGACCCGAAAACTACTATCAGGACAAATACGCCTACGTTTCCGCCGGCGCGAAGGAAGAGGTCACGATGCAGGAGCTCACCTACCCCGCCGAAACCGAAGTTGACGAATGAAAAGAGCGTTTGTTCTGCTGATCTGCGCGTCATTGATAACAGCATGCGCGCCCGCCGCCGGAGCATCCGGCGGCGCTGTTTCTTTTGCCGTCGCCTCCGACGTGCATTACGAAGAGGCAAGAGAGTCTATCGCCGACGAAAATGGCGACGGTCTTTATTTCCACGCCAACCGCAGCTGCAATATGCCGGATGAATGTCCGTATATATTCGAAGAGTTTCTGAGGCAGTGCGCGGATGACGAGAATTGCCGTTTCGTGCTGCTTACGGGCGACAACTGCTCGGACGGCAGAGGCAAACGGCAGGATCATATCGCGTTCGCGAAGTTCCTATCCGACTTTGAGGAAAGCTCCGGCAAACCGGTATACGTGATACCCGGAAATCACGACATAGGCGGCGGCACGCGGCCCGAGGACACCGGTCCTGCGGAGTTTAAGGAAATATACGATGAATTCGGCTACGAAGAAGCCCTCACGGACACGGACTTTGACGCATCTTACACCGCAGACCTGCCCGGGAATTACAGACTCATTGCCCTCGACAGCGTAAGCCTTACCGAGTCGACCGAGGACGGGATGACGCTTCGCAAGGTGATGTGGGTATGCGATCAGGCAAGGCAGGCGAAGAAGGACGGCAAAGAGCCGATACTTATCATGCACCACGCTCTGCTCGGGCACATGCCTCTGCACAGGCTCATCTCGCGGAATTTTATCGTCAGGTTCCATAACACGACAGCGAACCTGTTCGCCTCCGCCGGAATAAAGCTCGTTTTTACCGGTCACGAACACGGCGCCGACGCCGCGGTGCATACCACGCCCGGCGGGAAACGAGTCTATGATCTCGCTACCGGCTCGCTGTCGATGTATCCGCTGACTTACCGTTACGTCACACTGACGGATGATGAGATAAGCTATGAAACGAGATCGGTCGACAAGATCGACGCCGCGCGCCTGACGTCCGAAATCGGCGGATATACAGGAGAGCAGAAGGAACTGATCGAAAACGATCTTGAAGCGTACGCGAAGGGGATGTTCGCCGCGGGCTTCAAAAAACGAATAGGCAGATCCCTCAGCGTCGAGGATACGGGACTCAAGCCGGGCGGCGCGCTTTACGCGCTCGCGGACGCGGCTCTTTCGGGAATAAGCGGTATACTCGATATGCCGCTTTACGGCGAAAACAGCGCCTCGGAACTCGCGGCGGGCTACGGTATCATTCTGCCGGAGAGCGGATACGCGACCGGATGGGACCTCCTGTGCGACCTGATGAGCATGCACTACGCGGGCGGCGAGGACCTTGAGCTTGACGGACCGGAGGTCACGCTGTTTTTAAGGCTCGTATCGCTCGTGCTGAAAACAGACCTCTCCGCCGTGACGGACGCGGCTTTTGAACGCGCTTTTTCATGGCTTTCCGACAATACCGCAGCTCTACCGGCTTCCGATCTCATCAAGCTCGGGGCGAAGATTTTCGGACCGGTTTCGCCCGGGGAAAAATTCCTGCTCGCGCTGGTCTCCCCCGTCATATACGGCTTCATATCCGACGGCGGGATACCCGACAACGACGGGACCTTGCCCGGATACGGCGCTGATGACGCAGGAATAGGCGCGTTCGCGGACGCCGTTTCGGAATTCGTCAACAGGTTCGCGATCATATTTGCGTTCAGCCTCCATGCCCTGACCTTGTAACTTCAACGCAAAAAACGGCAGGATCGCCTGCCGTTTTTTGTTTATCGGATTTACGCGAAATCGAAGGTGTCGCTCCACCTGTCCTTGAACAGATCGAAGACGGCGTCGACTATTTCCTGATCGAGGACCGCGCCATACTCGCCCTCCGTCTCCTCGCGGCGAAGGATATAGACCTCGTCGTCGTCCTCCTCGGTGCCGATGAAGACGCTGTATACCTTCCCCTTGTAGGGGATGTCATCGAGATGCTCGAGCGCGACCTCGTTGCCGTCCTCGTCGGTGAACTGCTCGATCACGACGTCGTCGTCGGTGTCGATAGTGCCCTCGTCATCGTCGGCGTCGACCGTCTCGGGATCGGACGCGATAAGCTCCTCGAGCTTTTTCTTGTTGTCCTTGTCAAAATCGGGCATATCAGTGTTCCTCCCCGCAGCCGCAGTCGCCGTGATGATGCTCGCCGCAATCGCAGTCATCGTCGCAGCAATCATCCTCAAAGCCCTCGGTAAACAGCTTGTAAACGGCGTCTATGACGTCGTCGTCTTCTATACCCTCAAAAACGCCGGTAAGCTGCGTTTCGGAATCATCCTCGCCGGGACGATAAGCGAGAATGATCAGTTCGGCGTCCTCGGAAAGGATCCCGTCCTCGGAGATATCTTTCTTTTCGACCATAACGGCGTAAGGCGCGCCGTCGTAATCGACGAAATCAAGGATGACGCAGTCAAGCTCGTTGCCCTCGTCGTCGCAAAGCTCTACGGCAAAGCTGAACAGACCGTCTTCCATATCTTCCGGAACATCAAAAATATCGTCGGACATTTCTTTTCTCCTTAACGTTATTCAAAGCATATTTAGATATAACAGATAAATCGGCGGCTGTCAATATTGATATTGACTTTTGCCGAAAATATATGTATAATCAAAGTAGTAATTTTCTATTTTCACCAAGAAAGGAACGAGAATATGGCACGTACGAACCTTCCTCTTCTCCTTGTTGACAACAGCAATATGATGACCATACTTAACGACGGAGAATTCAAGTGCGCAAGTCTGACTTTTGAAGAGGCGAAAGCCATCATAGACATGCACGACGAGGATGACATCATCCGCTGCTTCTCCGGCAACGACCTGGAGGAGATAGTTTACAAATATCTCAACATCGAAAACCGCCACTTTGAATTCAAGCACATCCAGGATATGCGCGTCGGCCAGGACGCTATCGCGTTCAAGCTCTACATCACGCCGTCCGAAACTCAGCCCATCATCCAGACGCCCATCGGCTCGCAGGCGAAGAAAGTCCAGAACATCTACGTTTGCTGCGAATATATCTCAAGACTGAAATAAGAGTTTCTTAAATCTCTCGGTAGATCTGAACATCTCCTCCGTGATGACCTTGTCCGCGGAGGGGAATTTATTTTTATCGGTCGAGCGCGAAGTGAGACCGACCGGCGTGCCGGTAAGGTTGATATAGTATTTTGCGTTCACGTTATAGTGGCAGCCCTCGGCGAGAGAGGCGAAGCCGACGTAGTCCTGAATCATCCTCGCTCTTTCATCGTCAGTCTTCCAGACGCGCAGAAGCTCGGTGAACAGCTCGGGCATGAAGTTTGACATAATGCCCGAGAAGCCGGCGCAGCCGAGCTTCATGGAATCGAGCAGCGTCGCACAATTGGCGTTGAATATCTTGAGCCCGGTGCCATGCGCGGCGTCAAGCTTTTGTTTTATAAGACCAAGGTCGCTGCAGGTATCCTTGATGAATTTGAAATTGCCCCATGAGGCGATATTTTTGATGACGTAGGGCGACAGAACCCTCTTGTAGGGGTGCGGGCACTCATAGAAACCGAACGCTGTGTCCGGCAGACGGTCGGTAACGTATTTGAGGTTGGAAAGAAGAACGTCGTCGCTTTCGTCCTCCCCGGCGAGCCTGTTGGAAATGAACACGTAGGCGTCGATACCTGTGGAGATGAAAGCTCTCGCTTCCTCTATCTGACGGTCAAGGTCGTCCTCTACGTTGCCGGAGGCGACTATCGGCATACCCGCGGGTTTATGCTCCATGACGTATCTGAGGATGGCGAGACGCTCCTCAAAACTCAGGAAGAATATCTCGCTGGACTGGCAGATAGCGAAAAGACCGGTCACTCCCCTGTCCGAATACCAGCCGAGAAGCCTGCCTAAGGCGTCGAAATCGACCGATCCGTCGTCGTTGTAGGTGGTGAGCATCGTCGGATACTGACCGTCCGGAATATTCTTTATCATAGTGACAGCTCCTTTATTCAACAGACTTGACTGTCTGTTTAACAATTCGGTTTTTATCTTACTCGCGGCGAATCCGTCAAGCCGCCACAGGCCGTTTTCACGAACAAGAACGCAGCCCTCGCGGGTCCCTGCCGGCAGAAGACCGAGAGAAACGGCGATATCATCGCCCGCGTCGTCAGCAAGCACGGCTATACCCGACTCTATCCGGTCGACGTAAAACAGTTCTTTCATATCATTTTTCGGTCGTAACGGTCAGGACGCTGCCGTCGGACGTTATGACGACGTCGCCGTTGTAGTCCGTGCGGTAATACGGTATACCCAGATTTTCGAGCGTCGCGAGAGTCCCCTGATTCGGATGGTTGAAGCTGTTGTTCATCCCGCAGCTTATCACCGCGACCTGAGGCGCGACGGCGGAAATGAACTCTTCGGCGGACGAGGTGCTCGAGCCGTGATGCGGGACCTTGAGGACGTCCGATCTCAGTTCATAGGCAGAATCAACAAGCTGAAGCTCGGCGTCCGTATGGATGTCGCCGGTCAGCAGGAACGAATTCGATCCGTAAACGAGCCGGAAAACGACCGACATATCATTAAGCTCTTCGGACTGATAGGTAGGATTATATATCACGAACGATATATCGCCGAAAGAGTATTTATCGCCGGGAACGGCGGCGTAGACGGGCGCGTCCGATCTCTCGAGAGCCGTCATCAGCCTTTCGTAGCTCGGAGTTGCGGGAATATTGATCTCGGAAAGCTGGGGCATGATCACGCACTGCGCGCGAAATTCATTCATAACTGCGGGCAGCGCGCCGATGTGGTCGGAGTGGGGATGAGTCGCGACGATACAGTCAAGGCTCGCGACGCCCATGCGCTTAAGATAGGATATGACTTTGTCAGAGGCTTCCTTTTCTCCGCCGTCCACCAGAACGGCGTGTTCGCCGCAGGTGATAAGCTCGCAGTCGCCCTGCCCGACGTCGATGAAATGAACGCTTAAGGTGCCGTCCGCGCCGACAGGAGAACCGGCGGGCTCTTTTTCGCTGAAAACAGCGGAATAAAGAGCGTCCCAACCGACAGTGAAGGTCACGGCGGCGCATAAAGCGACGATCACTACCGCCGCAGCGACGGCAATGACGACCTTTGTTTTAGTGCTGACAGGACCCACAGACATAGAAGCTCCGCCGGTTGCTGGATTTTGTACATTTTACCACAGAGCGGCCCGATTTGCAATAACGGCGGGAATTAAAAATAATTTTAAAAAAGTCTTGACTTAGCTTTTTTCTTGTGGTAATATAATCGTCGTTGCAAGCGCTGGTGTAGCTCAGCCGGTAGAGCAGCTGATTTGTAATCAGCAGGTCGGGGGTTCGAATCCGTCCACCAGCTCCACCGAACATGGGAGAGTTCCCGAGTGGTCAAAGGGAGCAGACTGTAAATCTGTTGTCGCACGGCTTCAGTGGTTCGAATCCACTCTCTCCCACCAGAAAAAACCGTTCCGAAAGGAACGGTTTTTTCAGTTAAATCCGTCCTTCCGGAAGGACGAAATCCACCTTCGGCGGGTGAAATCGCTTCGCGGTGAAATCCCGCTTTGCGGGGAGAAGGACGGATTTAATTTCACCGAATGCGGCAGCATCCGATTTCACCAAAGGCGTCAGCGTTCGATTTCGCCTTTTGCCCAAAGGCAAAAGATTTCACTATTATGATTCTTTCCATCTGTCAAGCTATTCGCTTTCTTAGATTATTCCATACCCTACCCTTCAGTTGACAATAATACCCATATTTGTTATGATTACAGACAGAGAAAATAAATCTGTCTGTTTTCAGTTCAGAACATACGTTTCATTCATACAATAATTGATTTCAAACTTCCGAAAGGTGTGATCCGGATGCTCAGAAAACCGAACCGCTTAATCGCCGTCGTACTCGCTTTTGTTTTTATCCTGTCCAACGGCGCGGGGCTGATCGCGTTCGCGTACGCTGTCGGCGACGTTGACGGAAGCGGTAAAGTCGATTCCACCGACGCGAGGCTGGCGCTTCGGGCCGCAGCCAAGCTCGATACGCTCACGATCGAGCAGTTTTCCGCAGCGGACGTGGATTCGAACGGCAAGGTCGATTCCGTCGACGCGAGGATGATACTGCGCGTCGCAGCGAGGCTCGATACCTTCCCTGAGCCCGCCACGCAGCCGACTTCTCCGACGACGCCCCACGCTTCCGGCGAAACGACTCGCGAGCAGATCACCGGCGATGAGCTTAAGAAGTATCAGGCTTTAAACCCCGATCTGGAGATCACAGAGCTTTACAGATACAAGAAGGGCGGAGCGGAGCACGTCTGGCTCGACGATTACGAGACCGTCGAATTCGACGTTTCCGCCATTCCCGACGAAGAGCGTCAGAGCTATCTGTGCTTCTGTCTAAATGAAGAGACCGGCGAGCCCTTCTGGTTCATCCCCGATCCCGAAGCGCGTATTGACGGAAAACTTCGCATCGAAACACTGCATTACAGTCTGTTCGGCTACGGCAAGCCGAGCGAGAACGACCTGTTAGTAGCGTGGGCAAACAAAGCAGCGGCGCAGTCCGAAACACGCCGGATCAGCGTGGAGGAACTCACGCCCGGCCTCGCGCAGATGTTGGAGGACTGCGGTCTGGCGCAAAATCAGTACGGCGGGGCGATCGCGCGCGCCGTCCTTTCACTCGATACCCGCGGCGAGATCCTCACCGCCGCCATTGACTGCGACGGCAAAACGCTGCAGGCCAAGCTCGCGAACTTCGCGGGCGAATACATCCTCGGAAAGCTGTTGAAACAGGATGAGGATCAGTTCCTCACACAGTCCCTCGGCGACAACGCTGATTCCGTGAAAAAGGCGATCAAGGAAGGCAAATACAATGAAGCACTCACAGCGATCGTGAAGAACATCGAAAAGAACATGTTCCCGTACGTGAACTACGCCGATAAGATCGCCTCGCTGACCGACAAGCTCGCCGATATCTGGGCCGACGACATGATGAACGAACAGTACGAGGTCTATAAAAAGCTCGGCGGAACTAAGATCTCGGACGACGACTGGAACATCGTCTATATGCAGCTCCGCGGCGCAGCAAACCGCCTGAGCTCAAAGGGCATTTCGGCTGAGACGCTGCGCAAAAAGTTTGATCAGCGGGCGCAAAACGAGACGAAGATCGCCGAACGGCAAAAGGAGCTCTTAAAGGACGCTGCCGGATGGCGCAGGTTGGGTCTGATGGATAACCGTTACTGGTACGACAGCTACGGTAATTATCCCTCCGATACCGAGCGGTTGAATTCCTTGCTGCAGACACGCGAAATGCTGCAGGACCTTCTGACGCTGAACGGCAAGTTCCAGCGTGGCAAAGGGTATCTGACAGATAAGGACTTCCTGGAAGACGCGCTGGCTACGTGGGTCATAAACGGCGTGAAGGGCCGGGAGAATTTCTATAAATGGCTGCGCGAAAAGGGTGTATACCTGCAGGGGGAAGATAATGTCCCGACGGACAGCGCCTGGGTGCTGGTGGAAACGCACGTGGACGTGAGAGAAAACACAAACACCGGCATTTATAAGGATACCTTCTCCGCGTCACAAGGGCAGCATTCCCATACGACCGCTTATATAGGTGATGAGGAAAAGACTCAGCACGCGTCGTTTACCGGGACCTGCGACGCGCCCCCCGCCGTGATCCACGACGGAGACGAAGTGGTACTGAATCTATCCCTGAACTTGACGGACAGCAACGACAAGGATTACCATTTCAGCGAGAGCGCATCCGTGCGGCGCGACATTCCGGATATAGACATCGGCAGCGTCTACTCCGGCTTTGCGAGATTCACGGCAACGGCAGAAGGTGAGCCGGACAGATGCAGCGTCGACGCCATCGGAGATTGGGGCAACCCTCCCGTCCGCATCACCTCCGCCACAGTCTGCCATACCTTCGGTAACCCATCCAAAGAGTACGCAAAGAAGATGGCCGACGGCAGCTACCGCATCGCCGTCTATTTCTCCGCCTGTGGCGCGCAGACCGTGTGGGTTTACGAATGGAAGAATATCGCGTAGGAGTTAACGCCGACGCATAACGAAACAGATCGATGAAATAACAGGAGGAATAATCATGAAACGCAATCTGACACGTCCGCTTTCGATCATCCTCTCGATCCTTTTTATACTATCCTGTGGTACAGGGCTTATCGCGTTCGCATACGCGATTGGCGACGTGGACGGAAGCGGTAAAGTCGATTCCACCGACGCGAGGCTGGCGCTTCGGGCCGCTGCTAAGCTCGATACGCTCACGAGCGAGCAGTTTACCGCCGCGGACGTGGATTCGAACGGAAAGGTCGATTCGGTAGACGCGAGGATGATACTGCGCGTCGCTGCGAGGCTGGATACCTTCCCGGACAGCCCGACGCAGCCCGTACAGCAGCCGACTTCGGCGCCCGGCTACTGGTCTCTCAACAGCACCAAAGTCCAGAAGCCGAACAACACGCTGGAGGGCAATATCGAGAACCGCTACACGATCGCTCCCGGAGATCATCACAGGACCGTGACCAAACACGGGCCCGGTTACTGGGTTGATTTCATCGGATCCTGCACAGCTCCTCCGGAGATTGTCCGGGCGGGAGAGCGCGTCACGCTCGAAATAAGCTTAAAGATCAAAAAATCACACGACGAACCATTCGGCGAGGAGATCACCGAAACCGCGAGAGTCCGTCTTGACAAGCCCGAGCTTTGGCTGGCGCCGACTCAGGAAGCGGTCGCGTTCACCGCTGCCGACGGTACCTCCGCCATCCGGGTAACGAACGACACGGATAAGTCCTCTGCTTCCGCGTCGATCGGCTGCGCCTTCCCGCAGGGTTCTCAGGGGCAGACGATCGCCGTCTATTTCATGGCAAGCGGCGAAGAAACCGTTTGGACCTACGTTTGGACCTCCGGCTCGCCTTCGACTGCGCCGACTTCACCGTCATCGCCTCCCGCGCCCTCGGGCGAAACCACGCGCACGAAGGTCACCGGGACGGAGCTGCAGAAGTATCAGAGCAAGAATCCGACGCTTGAGATAAGCGAGCTTTACCGCTACAAAAAAGGCGGAAAGGAGCACGTCACGCTTGACGATTACGAAACTGTCGAGTTCGATATCTCAAATATCCCCGCCGACGAACGTCAGAGCTATCTCGGCTTATATCTCGACGACGAGACAGGAGAACCCTTCTGGATCGTCCCCGATCCGGAAGCGAAGCTCAACGGAAAGCTTCGTTTTGAGACGCTGCACTACAGTCTTTTCGGCTACGGCAAACCGACCGAAAACGACCTGATTGTCGCCTGGGCGAACAAAGCCGCGGCGCAGGGAGTCACGCAGCGCATTTCCGAGGAGGAGATCACTCCAGGTCTTAAGGATATGGTCGCCGACGCGCTCAACGCCGGAGGACTCGGAAAGGATCAGTACGGCGGTGCGATAGTGCGCTTTATACTCTCGCACAACACTAAGGGCGAGATACTGACCGCCATGGTCGACGGCGATATGGATGAAGTCAAGAAGATCGTCGTGAACAACACCGCGGAATTCATAATAGGCAAGATACTGACGGGCGAGGACGACAGCGTCCTGTACGGCGGCATCGGCGACGACGTCAGTGCTGTACGCAAGGCAGTCAGAGACGGCGATTACGCAACCGCGACGCTCGAGATCGTCAAGAACATCGAAAAGAACATGTTCCCTGCGGTAAACTACGGGCAGAAGTTCGCCGGCCTCGTCGATAAGCTTGCCGATATCTGGACCGACGAAATGATGAACGAGCAGTACGCGAGCTTTGAAAGAATGATGACGAACGAAGGCAGAGTGACCGCCGACGATTGGAACGTCATCTATTATCAGCTTCACGGAGCGATGAACAGACTGAGCCAGCGCGGCGTCGGCTCTGCGGAACTCAGAAAGAAGTTCGAGCAGCGGTACGCAAACAACGAAAAAATCAAAAAAGAATCGACCGAACTTATAAAGCTGGTCGCAAGATGGAGATCTACCGGCTTACTCAACGACCTTTACTGGTTCGGGCATCCGTCTGAGATCGAGATGCTCAACTCCCTGAGGCAGCAGCGCGAGATGATCAAGGAAATGCTGACCATAGACGGCAAATTCAAACGCGGCAAAAACTACAACAGCGACGAAGTATTCCTGAACGACGCGCTGTTCTACTGGGTCACAAATTCCAAGGCTAACAGAGCGGGATTCTACGACTGGCTGAGAAGCGAAGGGATACTTGCACCGATCAAGGACGTCGCCGATGAAGCGCTTGAGAGATTTTACGGCAAATGGAGCGCGGTCGTTCACAAGGAGACCGAAGGCTACGTAGACTATTCTTCCGGAGTGATCTACGACGGAGCGTCCTCCGATACCCGCTTTATCGCGGAGATAAAACTCAACGGCGCGGGTCAGACCATGGTCACGCGTACGATAAGGGACGCTTCCGAGACCTCAGGAGGCGAGTATTCCGTCACTCTGACCGAAGGGACTTATTCGATATCCGGAAAGACCCTGACGGTCTACGATCAGAGCGGAAACGGTCTCGCTTACTGGCTGAGACTTACGCTCATCTCGGATACTCAGATGGATATGGACGAAATGTATCTTGACGGCACGAGCGACGTCGTGACGCTTACGAAGGAGTAAAGACCTACAATCAATGCGGGGGCGGTATTATCCGCCCCTTCGCCCTATACGGACGAAGGAGGATGACAAAATGAATACGCTGAAACTTGAAGCAGCGATAATTGAAGACGCGAAAACGATTCTGGATAATCCGGGGCAAAAATACAATTACTTCGGCTGGCCGAGTATCGCGCGTCTGCAGAACGGCAAACTTGCCGTTACCTGTTCGGGTTTCCGGCGCGCCCACGTCTGCCCTTTCGGCAAAGCCGTGATGATGACGAGCGACGACGAAGGGCAAAGCTACACGGGCGCGGTGGCCGTCATCGACACTCCGCTTGACGACCGCGACTCCGGAGTAGTACCGTTCGGTGAGAACGGCGTCATAATAACGTCGTTCAACAATACGCGCGCGGCGCAAAGAGGCTGGAACCCGGACAACGCCGAGTTCATGGCGTACGTCGATACCGTAACGGACGAGGACGAGGCGCGGTGGCTGGGCTCGACCTTCAGAATGAGCTTCGACGGCGGGCAGACCTTCGGCGACATACAGTTCAGCCCCGTCACTTCGCCGCACGGCCCGACGGCGCTGTCCGACGGCGGTCTTATCTGGGTAGGCCGGACGTTCGCCGAAGACGACGTTTTTGACGGCAACAACAGGATCGAAGCGTGGAAGATCGATACGGACGGCAAAATGACCTTTATAGGAGCGGTGCCGCCCGCTTTCAAAGACGGAAAGATCGTCGACGTATGCGAACCGAGCTGTATCGAGCTTCCGGACGGCAGACTGTTATGCCAATTCCGGACGGAAAGCGGTCTTTTCTCGGTATTCCAAACCTTATCAGACGACGGCGGAAAAACGTGGACCGCGCCCGAGCAGCTCTTGCCGGACCTCGGCGGCTCCCCGCCCCATCTATACCGTCATTCGTCCGGCACGCTCATCAGCTCCTACGGCTACCGTCAGGCACCCTACGGAGTCCGCTTGATGCTAAGTACCGATATGGGCAAAACGTGGCAGACGGACGTAGTTTTATGGGATAAAGGCGTTTCGTCAGACCTCGGTTATCCCGCGACTGTAGAGCTTCACGACGGGAGCCTGCTCACTGTGTTCTACGCCAAAGACGAAGCCGACGGTTCCGCCGTGATAAAACAGATACGCTGGAAACTGATGTGATCAGGGCGATGTAACGTCAATAGTTTTAAATATCACTTTCCCGAGCTCGCAGGTGTCGTACAACACCGCGAGTTCGTTTTTATCGGTAAAGCAGCCGACAGCGTATGAGAAAGCGTCATTGTTGACCGGGTAGATATCCTCGAGTATCATTTCGTTGTTTTCACCGAGCAGGAACGAATAAACACGCCCGTTCGCGCGGTTCATCGCTTCGCCGCCTCTGCCGCGCGCGTAGATTATATAGACGTTTCGACCGCGGGAGACAGCGGCAAAATTACAGTCGGAATGGACGAGTACGGGAAGAACGACCGCTTCGCGCCACTCGCCTTTTTCCAAAATGTAATCGGCATAGCAGATGCGTTTTGCCGAATTGCGGTAAAACAGCCGTATATTTCCGTCCGGGAGCTCCACCGCCTTGCTTTCGCCCCGGCA
>JAFRXS010000105.1 GCA_017443405.1 Clostridia bacterium
ATGCGCCCCTTCAGTTTGGGTTCGGCGACCTTCGGCACCAAAGGAAGCAGGCTTTGGACCAGCTCGTTGACAAGCTCGGACTTGATAAGCATTTTGGTCCCGTTGACGAAGTCGAGTGCGATGGACTCTATCGACGGAGTGCTCGAAGGATAGATGGTGACCTTTTTCGCGCCCTTGAACACGAAACGGAGTTTGCGTGACGCGATCGTTTCGATCGGTCTTATGTAGACATTGAAGGTATCGTCGTCCGTCCATTCGGCGTTGGCGCAGATCCTGTAATCATTCCCGCCGATGCGGATAGTGCCGTAGCGGTAACGTCCATCCATGCCCAGCATCGCGCTGTTGCTCTCGTCGCCCTCGCTCCAGTACATCTCACATTCGCCCTCGCCGAAATCGAAAACGATGTTGTCGATATTCCCGGCGTGATCGGTACAGTAAGCCAAGACGTGCAGCGGGATGACGCTCGGCGGGAAGCCGATGAGATTGAGCAGGATGTTTTTGCGGACCCTGATAAGCTTTTTGTCGATCATCGACTGACGCGCCGCTCCCCTGCTTGCCGCGGGAACGTAAACGGGCTTTGAGTCAAGCTTTTCTTTGAGATCGGGCACCGTATCTGCCGCGGTCAGCGAATCGTCGAACGCGCGGGGGAAATACTCCCAGATATAGTCCCTCGCGCCCTGTTCCGAGGCGATGCCGCTCGTGCAGACGAATATCGCGTCAAGGTCCTCGAACGCGATACCGAACTGAGAGAACATTCCGTCGGCGCGCCAGGAATTCTCGTAAGCCTGATTGCGCCAGAATCCGTAGCAGTAGCCGACGAGCGAATCACGATTGGGATTGTTAGACTCCGAAGTATCGGCGTGTGCCTTGACAGCGGTATGCGCCCACTCTGCCGGAATGACCTGTCTGCCTTCGAATACGCCGCCCTGATGATAGCAGAGCATGAACTTCGCGAGGTCCTCGGTCTTGAGGTAGAGCCCCCAGCCGCCTGCCTCTACGCCGTTTTTGTCGGTCTCCCAGTAGGGGTAGTCTATCCCAAGCGGCTCGAACAGTCTCGGCTGCAGATAGTCGCGCATGCACATACCCGTGACGCGGTTGATGATCGCCGAGAGCATAAACGTGTTTTCGCTTATATAGCGGAAGGACTTCCCCGGTTCGTCGTAATACGGTGAAGTCATATAGGACTTCACCCAGTCGACCCGGCTCTTATCGGCTATGACGAGCGGATTCTTGCCCGCGGTCATAGTCAGCAGCTGACCTACCGTAATAAGCGAAAGGTATTTATCGCCCTTTGAGGCGTATTCGGTAAAGATATCGACGAGCCGGGTGTCGAGCGAGATGAGCCCCTCCGACACGGCGAAACCGACGGCAGTCGCGGTAAAGCTCTTGCTGACGGAGTACATCGCGTGCGGCCGGTCGGCGCTGTAGGGCTTGCGGTAACACTCGCAGGCGACCTTGCCGTGGCGTATCACCATAAAGCTGTGGAATTCTACGCCTTTTGAGTCCATTTCCGAGAGGAAATCAAGGACGGTTTGAGAGCTTACGCCGACTTCCTCGGGGAAGTCGGCGCGCGGGATTCTTTTCATTTCTGTCATACAAGCGCTCACCTTACATTGGGAATGTCATGAGGTAATCTGTGGTGAAAGCGACGCTCTTATCCTTGAGGAACAGAACGTTGAGGTGCGTGACGCTCATCTGGGTCTTGAGGTCATACTGCGCCTTGGTCATAATGTGGGTGTTCTTGTCGAATGTCACGTCAGCCCAGCCGGAGGAAACAGCCGTGCAGTTGGAGGC
>JAFRXS010000002.1 GCA_017443405.1 Clostridia bacterium
AGCAGTTTTTCAGAGGCAGATTTTTTTCAAGACAACGAAGCTGCCGCAGATAATACTGTCGTATTATCAAGGCAGATGAGGCAGTATTGGGGAAAAGATGCTCTGAAAAACCGTTTTGTGTTCAACTCCCCTTACCCTAAGCCGTCAATAATATAAGACCTGCGACGGCAGGCCTTTTTTTATACAGATCAAAGCTCAGCGACGCGCAAGCGAGAACAGCTTCGTTTCGTTCTTCTTCATCCGTATCGTGAGAGTATCGGCAACGCCTACGTTCACCGCGTCGGTCAGCAGCTCACGGTATTCGAAAACGCCTTTGAACCGTACGGTTTTATCTCCCCCGTCGGACGCGTGTATCGCCAGATGATTCTCATTTATATAAACAAGGTCGGGCGTTTCGCAATAGATATGCGCCCCGCATTTTTTCAAAAAGCCGCGGAGCTCGCCTGCCAAGAAGCGAGTTTTGCTTTCGGAGACGGAGAGATACGGTTTTCCGTGTTCTGCACATAGCGTGCGCGCAAGACGCATCGCGGAGGTGTCAACGTCCGACATAAAGACGGTCGCCTTATATTTTTCATAAACGGCCGGGAAGTCGGAGACGTCGTAGATATCGTAAGGAGCGCCCATAAAACCGAGGTCGATGCGCTGACCGGTTATCGCGTTGCGTTTCTCGCAGTCCGTCATAAGCGCGTACGCGCTCTCATCTACATAGACCGCTGTTTCCGCGACGCTTGACCGATCTGTTTTCAGCAGAGAATCGGAGTATATCTCACCAAAACGGCGCATCTCGCAAAGCAGAACGGTATCGTTATACCAGCCGCCCCACATATCGAACCACCAGAAACCGTTGCCCTTTATCAACTGACGGCAGAACGATTTGCGGATCACGGCGACCGACTGCTCCCTGTTCTCAAGCCCGCGCCAGACGGGGGCTGTCAGATTTTGTCCGGGATCGTACTCAGGCGCGGTTTCGGACAATAGTCCGGTCAGATGCGTACGGACGTCGCATTCCTGCATACAGAGCTTGCCGTGGAGCCTTACGGAATCCGCGGGGTACATTTCAGTCCAGTCGACGTCGGCGCCGCGGACGCCGAGATAGGAATTGGGCGAACAGATAAAATCCACGTCGCCGCATTCAAGGACCTTATTCAAGGCGTGCGTACCGTAAAGGGGTGAGCAGACCTCCAGAGAATAACCGAGGAACGCGCCGACAACGACGCGGCGCTGTGTTGCCTCCTTTGCGACGCGGGAAAGATAACAGACGGTATCCGCGACGGATCCGTTGGCGAATTCAAGGAACAGCGAGAGTTTCCGGTCGTTATGAAGACTCCCCTTTTTGTTCAGTCCCGACATATCGGGCAAACCGGAAAGACCGCAGCCGGGATGATCCTTTTCAAGATAAGCGTTGAACGGAGCCTCGGCGTTTTTGCAGCAGCCCGCGTTCATATCGAAATAAAACCATTCTTCCGTGTTGCCCCCGGCGATATGATAGCCGACGATATGCGCGGCGTAGCCGCTGCCGTTCACGTGCGCTATTATCCGGCGGAGCATATCTGCGGCGGTCTCACGGTATTTTTCGCTGCAGAGAAGCTCGCGTTTACCGGTGCCGTCCGTCGCGTCCGGGGTTTCTTCGATCCACCAGGACGGCATCGAAAGGTTTACGCGCGGGAAGATGTACGCGTCCGGGCAGGCGGCAAGAATCCTGTTGACGGAACTGTCGAGAGATGAAAAATCCGGATGATCCTTCGAATCGAAGATCCCCACGTGGAAAGGCTTGAACAGCTCCGTACTGCTGATCCACCGTCCGGCGCACAAAACCGGGACGGAAAACAGGCGGTAACCCGAGCCGGCGAACTGCGCGTAGTTATTGTATTCCTCAAGATACGTCATATATGCAGCAGCCGGGAAGACCTCGCCGTTCACGAACAGCGCCGGGACACCGCCGCAGTCCCCGACGTATGAATGTATGCCGACCGGTGTTTGCGTTCCCATATACACGTTCCTGTTTCTGTCGATGATGTCAGCCGCTTTCGATAACCGGCGTACGGTCAAAACTCCGTACATCTGTATTATACCATCGTCATCCGCTTTTGGCAACATAAAGCAAGGATGAAGAGCGCGAAAGAGCCAAAAAGACCCGGCCAAAGGCGATTCGGGTTCGACTCCCCTTACTCTAATGTGATGAGAACAAGAAACCGATTTATCCCATTCTGCTCTGATTATATCTTGTATTTTTCTTTATTTTTGTTATAATTGATATATAGATAAATCATCCGTGATATACAGTGCGAATATTAAGGAGGCAATTTTATGCCAAACACACCGAATAACAGACCCGCGGGACGGCAGCGCGTCGGCGGCGGCGCGGGACAGAGCGTCGGCACCCACGGTACCGGTCTGGGTACCGGTCCTGTAGGAAAAAGCGACGGCTACTCGCAGAGGCGGGGCGGCTCCGGCTCGCCGGGCGGCGGTCAGCGCGGCTCGTCGGGCGGCGGACGCGGCAAACTTATCCTCATCGTAATCCTCATCGTCGTCGCGCTCGTAGGCGGCGGCTCCGGTCTTTCCGGAATACTCGGAGGAGGCGGCGATCACTCTTCGGGCAATAACGTCACCTTTGCGACGCAGCCGCCGCAGTCAAACAGCGGCATAAGCAATTCCGGCAGCCTTCTGAGCGCCCTGCTGGGCGGTTCAGGCGGCTTTACCGGCAACAGCTCATACGATACAGGATGGTCCGGGACCAACAATACTGGCAAACTGAACACCTCCGTCAACAGCGCGGCGCGCGCAAAGCGTCTTGCCCTCAAAGGCGACGGGACCGATACCGCGACGGTGATGGTATATTTATGCGGCACAGACCTCGAATCCAAAAGCGGCATGGCGACCAACGATCTGAAAGAGATGGCGTCCGCTTCTCTTTCAGACAGGGTCAACGTCATCGTATACACCGGCGGCTGCAGGCAGTGGAAGACGAACGGGATATCCAACACTTCAAATCAGATATATCAGGTACAGAGCAACGGCAAGATCAAGCTGCTTGAGAAGAACCGCGGCAGCGCAGCGATGACCAAGCCCGAGACCCTGACGGATTTCATCAATTACTGCAAGACCAATTTCCCCGCGAACCGCAACGAGCTCATACTTTGGGATCACGGCGGCGGGACCGTTTCGGGATTCGGTTACGACGAGCGCGAAAAGACCGCGGGAGCCATGACGCTTCCGAATATTGCGAAGGCGGTAAGGAATTCGGGCGTGATGTTCGACTTTATCGGCTTCGACGCCTGCCTTATGGGAACGCTGGAGACCGCTCTCGTTCTCGAACCCTGCGCGGATTACCTGCTGGCAAGCGAGGAGACCGAGCCCGGCATCGGCTGGTATTATACCAACTGGCTCTCATCCCTCAGCAAAAACCCCGCAATCCCCACGACGGAGCTCGCGAAACAAATAATCGACGACTTCGTTTCCGTCTGCGCGCAGAAATGCCCCGGTCAGAAGGCGACGCTCTCGCTGGTCGACCTTGCAGAACTGTCCGCGACAGTCGGCGACAAGCTCTCCGACTTCGCGACGGCGACCGCCGATCAGATCTCCGGCAAGGGCTACGAAACTGTTTCAAAGGCCCGCGGCAACACCAAGGAATTCGGCAGCTCCAACAAACTCGATCAGATAGACCTCGTTCATCTCGCGCTGAATCTGAACACCGCTGAAAGCAAGGCACTCGCCGACACGCTGCTTTCCGCGGTCAAATATAACCGCACGTCATCTTCCGTCAGCAACGCCTACGGCATTTCCGCGTATTTTCCCTACCGCTCCGCGGGCAAAGTCAACAGCGCGGTCAAGCAGCTTGACGCTATCGGCTTTGACAAGGATTATACGGACTGCGTAAAGAAATTCGCCTCGCTTGAGGTCACAGGTCAGGCGGCGGGCGGCGGCAGCGCGAGCCCGTTCGGCTCCCTGTTCGGTTCGCTCGCCGGTTCCGGCAGCTCAGCGCCGTCCTCCTCCGCGGGAAATATGGCGGACATCATAGGTTCGCTTCTCGGCGGCGGCAGCTCTTCCTCTGGGCTCGACCTTGCCGGCATGCTCGGCGGCGCGGGGATATTCGACCGAAGCATCCCGGAAGACGTATATCTTGATACGGTCGAAAGCAGCATGATAGACAACAACGCGCTCGTATGGCTTGAGGAAGACGGCGCGAAGGTCCTGAAGCTTACGGAAGAACAGTGGTCAAAGGTCGCCGATCTTCAGCTCAACGTCTTCCTTGACGACGGCAGCGGCTACATCGACCTGGGGCTCGATAATATCTTCAACTGGACGGATAACGGCGATCTAATAGGCGAATACGACGGCATGTGGGTCGCGCTCAACAGGCAGCCCGTGGCGTATTACTACATGGATTGCGCGAGTGAAAACGGACAGACCGTCACCAACGGCCGCGTACCCGTTCTGCTCAACGGCGACCGCGCGGAACTGCTTGTCAGATTCGACGCGAACGGAGGCCGGATAGTCGGCGCAAAGTTCATATACGCGGACGGCGAGACGGACACCGTCGCGAAATCCTTTACCGAGCTTCAGGACGGCGACGTGATACAGCCCATCTGCGACCGTTATGGCTACGACGGCAATTACGAGGACACTTATATGCTCGGAGACGAGATCGTTTACAGCAGTACCGTTACCGTGACCGACGTTACACTCGCCCCCGCTGACGGTACGCCCGTCGCGTCGTACGTGCTGACCGACCTTTTCTCGATGGAACACTGGACTCCCGCAATAGACCGATAACTTCATAAATACGTGTAAAACGGTGATTTTTACAGGTCACCGTTTTATGCGATATCCTACATTACACGACCTGAGAGGATCCGTATGGAAAATAAAAAACTCAGACGGAAAAAGCCCTTCTGCGGTCTGCTTCCTGATCTGCCGGATGAAACGATGACTCCCGGGAGGATGCGAGTCGCGACGACAGGCGTAAAGGAAGCGGAAAAACACGTCTATGAACGCCGCGGTACCGTAACGGATTTCCGCCGGGCTTATATTATCGGTGGGGGCGATATCGGCGCGGCAGTTCACGGCACACCGGACAACTACGTCTATCATATCTGCAAGAACGACCTGTGGTGGGACGATTACGATTCCGATCCGCCCTGCTATCTGCCGGGCGGGCTACGCGAACTGCGCCGAAGGATACTCGAAGGCGACCCCACCTTGAAGCAGGACGTATACGCCGCCGCTAACCGCCGCAGCAACGAGCCGATACAGACCTCCGCGGCGAGGCTCACGCTGCACCTTTGCTCAGGCGGCATATTCAAAAACATTGCCGAGCGTATGGAACTGCATACGGGTTTACTGACGCAGACCTACGGCGTGGGCAACCAGAATGGTCTCGTGCGCGGTGAGCATTTCTCGACGGTCAGCTGCGTAAGTCCCGCGGAGGACGTGCTTGTGATCGCGTGCACGTCTGACCCCGACGCGGGATGTATGGGCGCGATCTCGCTTGAGCTTACAAAGGACCCGATGGAGGTCTCGTCGATCAAATACACAAAGACGGCAGATGAGATCAAAAGGCTTAGGGATGAGATCGACGCTTATTATTCTCCCGTTCCTTTTGTCGACGGTCGCGATTTCGGTTTTACCATGCGCCTTCGCGCGGGAAACGATCCGGAGGATTCTCCAGACGTTCATTACACCGTGCTCATGCGCTCGAATATCGAGGGTATCCGCGCTTATAACGCGGGAACGAAGGTTCTCGCGGAGGGCAGAGCGGAAAGCTCATGCGCGGTCTTTCTTCTCACCGTAGTGTCCACCTTTGACACGGACGACACCACAGCGGAAGCAAAACGCCGTCTTGACCGCGTCGACGCGGAGCTTATGACGACTCCGATCGGCGCGACCGCGGGATGGTTCAGGCACCAATGGGACCGTTCGTGGATACGGCTGCCCGATACTTCCCTTTCGCGTCCGTGGTACTGGGGCGTGTATCAGGCAATGTCTGCGCGCAAACCGGGCAAATTCGCCGCCGGATATCTCGCGCCGTGGTATCAGTCCTCATACGCGAACTGGGGTCACCATATCCTGACCTACGAGCAGGCGAAATCGAATCTCGGTCTGCTGCCGACCAATCACGCCGAGCTCTTGGAGCCGTGGTTCAGGCTGCTGACCGATTCAAGACAGAAGCTTCAAAAATTCACCCGCGAGTTCTA
>JAFRXS010000106.1 GCA_017443405.1 Clostridia bacterium
ATCCTTGCGTGGGATAATTACCGTTACGATTACGCGGGACTCCGAGCGGGCGACGGACGCGTTGAAGCCGTTCGTATGTCAAGGGCGCAGGATTTCTATTTTGCGGTAATGCAACCCGAAGAAGGCGACCTTACGACCGTAGAGACCATCGACAACAACAACTACGGCATCAGTATGAAGATGGTCTTGTTCCCCAGAGAATATGAAGTAAACAGCGGCAGGAACTCTCTGCAGACCGACGTCATAGGAAATTCGACATTCAGCAACAGTCTGAAACATTCAACGCCGGATCTTATGACGAAGCATCTCGACGAGGAAGGTTATCCGACCGCTACGTTGACAGGGAGGTCGCTGAAAGACCTGTTCGGGACCGCAACTCCGGTCAATCATCTTTTCCTTTCCGAAGTCTACAACGAAAGCGGATATTTCCAGTACGACTCGACTCAGACGTTTGCCACGCTGCTCGACGAATACGGGAATATTTCCGATACGTTCACGGTATATAACGAGCTCGGCACCCCGGAAGTTTCGACAAACAGCCAGGGTCACAGCCAGTTCATGCCATATAACGATCTCGACACGAGCAAGATAAGCGCCTACACCAACGTCAAGGACGTATTCAACGAGTCGCTGCCTCTTGACGATCCCCGCCTCGGCGAACAGATGTATTCCATTCCGGCGACTCAGGCAAACTATCACTTCGGAATGGAGATGGAAGCGAGCTTCGTTCAGTCAAAAGACGGTAAGGACGCCTGGGGCCACGACATCATCTTCGAGTTCGCGGGCGACGACGACATGTGGTTCTACGTCGACGGTGAACAGATACTGGACCTCGGCGGTATACATTCCGCGCTCGTCGGTAAGATAAATTTCAGCACCGGTGACGTTCAGATACCTCACACTACCGCAGAGACCGGCAACCACGCGACGCCCGTATACACCACTCTCAGAAATATTTTCGCCGAAAACTATATTGAGCGCAACAGCGAAACGAATCCCGGCCTAACTATAGATTCGCCCGAGGTCGTAGAGTATCTCAACCGCTTCTTTAAGCCAGGCACGTCGATCTTCAAGGACTATACCGCCCACACCATGAAGATGTTCTATATGGAGCGCGGCTCGGGCGCGTCGAACCTGATCATGCGCTTCAATCTCACTACGTCTTCGGAAGGTCAGCTCCTTCTCACGAAAGATATAAGCGGTACGGATAAAAACGATTTTTCGACCGCGGAGTTTGCTTTCCAGGTCTTCTACAGAGACGAATTTGAAAACTTCGTGACCGTAAAACGCGATCCCTCTTTTACCGACGGAAAAACACCCGATCAGTACGTTGGCGTCAATTTTGTCAATTACGAAGGAACGACAGATCCCGTAAAATATGAATCTTCATATTACGGGTATGACGACGTGTTTTTCCTTAAACCGGGTGAGACGGCTGACATACAGTTCCCGAGTAATGATATAGTATACTATATAACCGAATGCCGTATAGATCAGTCAGTATTCGATAAAGTATATGCTAACACAGTTCAGCTCAATCCGATACCGAACGGTGACCTTGCGGACTATTCCACCTTGCCCGAAGTCATAGGCGAAAGAAAGATCATAAAATACGACAACCACGTCGCCGCATCCGCGCTTATGACCCTCCGGTTCACTAAAGAACTGTATGAGCTCTATGACCGCGAGGAAGACAGGCTGCATTACGCCGACGACGATACCGGATTCCGCTTCCGCCTATACATAGGCGACGATCTGGACTATTACCGTTTCGGTGAATACTATGTACTTGACCCGCAGAACAGATACTGCAGATACGACTATGAAACACAGAAGTTCATACCTGTCGGCGACGGAATCACCGATTTCGAGCAGTTGACCGAAGAACAGAAAGAAGACTGCTGCTTTATCACTTCGCCCTCCGGCGCGATCGATCAGATACCCGCGGATTTTACCGTCGAGATACGCGATCTGTTCATCGACACGAAATTCATGCTTGAAGAAAATTCATCCGATATACCGAAGGGATATGACCTTATCGGTTATGAACGCGACGACGGCACAATGCATGAAGAGGAAGGCGAGAGTCCGAATATCGGTACGATACACCTGGGTGAAAACCCGTGTATCACAGTCAAAAACCACAGAGGCTGGGGTCTGACCGTAGAAAAGTACTGGTCTGATGACGATTTCATTCTTTCGCACGACAATATTTACTTCGCCGTATACTATAACGGCGAACCGATACCCGGCACGGTACGCCGCATGCATACCGAAGTTGACGCGGACCATACGGAAGCAGAATACTCTCTGTATTACTATTTCAGAGAGCTTATCGGCGGAGCGTCATTCTCGGATTACGTCGTCAAAGAAGTAGCTTTGACCGATCCCGTCGTCGATGAAAACGGTTACGTCACGAGTTACGGCAGCATCACTCCGCTCGGCGGCTCGCTTGTGCTCAATGAAGGCGCCGTTGATTCGCAGACAAACGAATACGGTCAGTATAGTTATACTGTCACTTACTCTGTCGGCGAACCTACCGGAGCCGCCAGAAATGTGCGCTCCGACGCTGTCACCAACGCCCGTCCGGGCGTCAGGATAGTCAAGACCGACGCGAACGGCGATCCGCTGCCCGGCGTCTTATTCAATATTTCCGCTGAGGGCATACTCGACGGCGATTTCATCAGCGGCAGCGACGGTCTCGTCACGATCGCGTACCCACAGGAAAACGTAGAATATACAGTCAAAGAGCTTGAAACACCGGAAGGGTATTCATCGCTCATTGATTCTTTCGGCTTCAAAACAGTCGACGGTGAACTGATCCTTACCGGCGAGCAGAGCGACGCAGTATCCGTTACAGTTAACAATGAAGACGGCATGATAACTATCGCCGTCAAGAACTATAAAACACGTTTCATCGCCGTCAAGATCGACAGCATCACCAACGAACCCATCCGGGGGGCATGCTTTGCCCTTTACCGTCAGGTCATGGGCAAAAACGGTCCCCGCAAGGATTACTATCCTCTGACCGGTTACGAATCGCTTTACTCCGATGAAAACGGCGTTATCCCGCAGATCGACGACAGTCTGCCCGTCGGCACTTATTATCTCACGGAAACCGAAGCCGCCGGGCATTATATGAAGCTCGAAAAGGATATCTGTTTCTCTGTCGATGAAGCGGGACACGTTATTATTGAAAATGCAGACGAAGAGGTCGCCGACAGCGCCGTCATCTCTGCTGATATCAATGAAAACAACGAGCTTGTTCTTACTTTGTATGTAAAGAATAAGAGATCATTTGATTCGATTTATCTTGATCCGCAGTCGTTTGTAGCCGACTTCGGACTTGATATCGATTATAACGTAAAGACCAACAATTACGCGGTTCCGAACAATTCCGTATATAGCTATATCGGAATAGTTCCTCTTGAAGAATACACGGATTACGGAACAAAAGACGCCCCGAAAACCGTACTCGCCGAAGCAGGAGTCGGTTACAAGGGCAAATACGGCACGCTATCCATCGGAGCCGACGGCACAGCGCATTATGAGATAGATACGATGGCATTCTCCGGAGAAGACGAGTTCTGCCTTGCCGCGCACGTCACTAAAATAGCAGGCGTAGCCGCCGACGTATACGCATACGAAAAGATCTCATACATCCCCGCCACCACAGTCTATTACGAAGATGATTTCGTTTCTGAAGAAAACTATCATGACGGCGTTGAAAGCACCGTGACCGGTCACGATTTCGGCAAGTGGGGAAAGGTAGTATCCGGAGAGTCAAGGACAGCCCAGGCCGCGGACATGGCAGCTTCCGACAGCGCGAATATCTTTGGTTACGACCCCGCGTATACCGATTTTGCGACGTATTCCAACAACAGCGCGCACATCGTTTCCGTCAGTTCCGTCAACGGCGGGAACCGGAATAAAAACTGGCCCTACATGGAGTTCGATTTTGCAGGCACGGGATTTGATCTTATCAGCCTTACAGGCTGCGATTCCGGCATGTTTGCCGTCATGGTCTATGCCACACAGGTCGACTCCGAAGGCAATGTGACCGTAGGGCAGCGTGTCGTCAACCGGTCCGTCGATACCTACTACGGCAACGGTTACGGCAGACTTTATTTGGACGAGAACGGCGCCGCCACGTTGACGGACACAGGTAAACCCCTATTCAAAGCAACGGACTGGATCATCGAAGAAGCGCGCGCCTCAAAGCTTATGCGCGTCAACGGCAGATTCATGACACCGGTCACGACGTACTATGACACCGACGGCACGATAACGGAACTGAAGCGTTACTATGACGCTTCGGGCAACGTTTCGAGTCAGATATTCTATATCAGCACCGTTGACGGCACCGTAACGGATGAAGTGCCCGAAGGCCGGGAAAATGAATTCGAGCCTAATTACGCCTACGCGTATGCCGAGGGCTGGCTGGTCGACGCAAACAGCGAAAAGTCGCTGTATCAGATCCCGGTCATCAAGGTAGACGGTCTTGATTACGGCACCTACAGAGCACACGTTGAGCCTCGGTTCACAACGCATTACGATCACTGGAAAACAGTCGACGGCTATGATTACTACGACTTGTACGTCGACTCCATACGCATATACGATCCTGCCGGCAGCGGTGACGACGGTATTTCCTCTGTGGTCATCAAAGAGGCTTATGAGTACTCGAATGAGTCGTTTGAAAGATTCACCACTCTAAAAAAGGTAATTGTCGGCGCGGATTCGCTCGGAACGGTTGCCTCGGGTGACGAACCGATAGAGGGCGCGGTCCTGGTCGACGGCAACGTCGTTCTGGATTCGTCTTCTCTTGCCGATTACAAGTCTTTCGGTCCTAACAACGAACTTTATCTCGGTAAAGATATGACGGTCGCATTTGAACTGCGTTCCACTCAGATCCCCGATGACCTCCAGATACAGATCAAGAAGATAAGCGATTCTTCACCGACGATGAAAGTCACTTACGTCAATAATAAAGGGGTCGTTTTTACCGGCAGCGTAAAGATCGACACAGCCACGGATCTGAGTTACTCTCTGCTTCGGATGTTGGGCAAAAAAAACGTCAATTTCAGCAAACAGCGCAACGGCGATTATTCCACGGGGATGCTTGTTATCTCAAACGACGGTGAAGATGAAAGCATTCTCTCCATTACAAACCTCAAGTGGACGTTTTCGCAAAAGGGCGGAACCATCAAATACCTCGACGGCAGCAGCACAGTCACGATCGCTCCCCGGAACGTTAACAGTCTGTCCGGCGTAATGGCGTTCGCGAAGCGAAGCCCTGCCGTAAGCAGAGCAGAGCAGGATGATGTCATATTCAAAGAGGGGACGGTACTGCTCAACGTAAGGACAGGCGTCGGCGTACAATCGCTGATAGTGCGCGATACCGACGGTAATATAATCGACCCCGAGCTTCTGGATATCACCTTCGAGGATATAGACGACAATGACCGGCTCTGGACTGTTGCCGTAGATGAAAGCGAAGGAGGAAATTACGTCTTCTCCGTCCAGGCGCAGAATGACGGGTTGGTTTCCGGTGACGCTCTTCAGGTCGCGGTGACTGTCGAGGGAACTGTTGATGGGACCGTCACTCAAAACAACGCAGTCAAGGCGTCCGAATGGAAGGGATTCTTCGAAATAGTCCGTTCGAGTCTTATGAAGATCGTCGACGTGATCAAAAAGATCGTTTCTTTCTTCGGCATCGAATTCGACTGATCAGTTCCGGGCAATCGTAAGGATAAGAGCAACAAAAATCCGGCCTGTCTTCTGCGACAGGCCGGATTCTGTTGTATTATCATATTGTGAAAATGACAGTTCAGAATGTACGGGCGATCATGTGATAAACCCTTGAAACGATATAAAACACATTCTGAAGATAAACGTATATCGCCGAGAATTCCGAAGCAGACGATGTGGTTTTGGGAATGACGGGCATATTGGTCAGCATGTCGGTCGCATCATCGTAGTACAGATACTGGGTATAGCCGTTGTTGTCAAAAACAGTGGGCTGTTTTGAGCAGCTGAACAGATATTTGCAGAGCCGGTTGATCCCCGCGGGGAATTCCGTATGCCTGAGACCCCTGACGCACCAGGTATACTGCGGGAACAGGCAGGTAGAACAATCTATCTGACGGTCGGCTGATATGTACCTGTAGGTGCCGTTGAACGCCGCCCTGTTGAGATAATCGGCGGGCAGACTTTCGCTTGCTTTTGAAGTGGTCGCGCCGAAGGTGGAACCGGTTACCGAAACGGTGCCGTCGGAAACCTGATCGTAATCCTCGATGATCGGCATCGTGGATACACCGTACTTGCTGACTATAGCTATTTTCATACCCTTAGAGACAAGGTCCGTAAGTATCTCCTCGGCGTGATTCATTACGTTGTAATGATAATCGTCGATCTTCTTGATAAGAACAGAGTAGCGTTCAGTCTCGTCGCCGAAAATGAAACTTTTAGCCTCTTCATAATACTTATCGTTCACCATCGACCAGTACGAAGGCATATAGGCATATCCGGTCTTGAGTATGCCGGGAATGAGCTTGGGGCCGACTTTATCAAAGACGTTGTTTGCCATAGCGGAGCCGTTGAAGCGCTTGATCGCCCAGACAAGCATATTGTTCGCGGTGCTGATACCGCCGAGATTTTTATCTATATAGCTATTAAAAGCCGCTTCGTTCACATGGATCTTGCCGGAGAAGCCCTCACCGATAAGGTCCGTTCCTTTGATAACGCCGCAGTAATCTATGAACATATTGATGTCGGACGCCCCGTACTTATAAAGATACGCCAGACCTATATTCGCGCCCAGGCAGCGGCCGAGGAGGTTGACCTTCTTCACGCCCTTGGCTTCCTTGAGATCCTGAATGAAATCGTGCAGGCCTTCCGCCACCTCAAGGGGATCAAGACGCCAGTCATAATGATACTTGAATCCGAACGCGCCGTAGGGATCGTTTTCCTCGGGTTCCTGTACACGCAGACTTTCGACGGTCCATGAAAAGTTAGCGCCGGAGCCGTCGGTCACGCTGCCGTCTTCATTCGGCACAACGTCCTCATAGACCTCCTTCATAACGTCGATGAAAGATTTGGTATAATCGTCCCAGGCGTACTGGAAGCCGGAAACTCTGGCGGCGTAATTGTACTTCCAAAGAAGATTTGCGCCCTTTTTCTCGATAAAGGAGGTCGTCACCTTCGGTATGGGGAAGATGGTATTGCCGTCTTTATCGTAAAGGAAATCGCCCTTGCCCTGCAGATAAACAACAGGGTAGATCGATCCGCTGTCCGCGGCTGCGGCAGCGGGAGCAAAAAGCAGGACGAGCATAAGCGCGGATAAAAGGATCGATAATACTTTTTTGGGCATACTATCCTCCTAAAACAGTAGGGAGTTATTTTTTATTATACTACAACTTGACCATCAAATCAATAAGCAGTATAATAATATATAAATTCATTTTTAAACTTTAAAAGGTGTCTTATGAATGAACGCTTATCCGCCGTTCTCCCACTTGTCGAAAAGCCTGCGAGATATATCGGCACGGAGGTCGGCTGCGTAAAAAAGGACCCTTCGAAGGTCGGTATACGCTTTGCTTTCTGTTTTCCCGATCTGTACGAGATAGGTATGTCTCATCTCGGGATGAGGATACTGTACGGTCTTATAAACAGCAGAGAAGATTCCTGGTGCGAGAGGGTATTCGCTCCCGCGGCAGATATGGAAGCGCAGCTCAGACAGAGAGATATGCCGCTGTTTGCACTTGAATCGGGCGACGAACTTTCGGTATTTGATATCATCGGTTTTACTATAGGATACGAGCTTTGCTACACAAACATCCTGAACATGCTCGATCTGGCGCGTATACCTTTGCGGACCGAGGACAGAACGGACGCTCATCCGCTGATTATCGGCGGCGGTCCCTGCGTCTGCAACAGCGAGCCGTTAGCCGATTTCTTCGACCTGTTTATGTTAGGCGAAGGAGAGGAGGTCGTAAGCGAGCTTCTCGATCTGTACGCAGCCTGCAAAAAGGACGGAGTTTCCCGAAAGGAATTCCTTGTCAAAGCCTCTCAGATAAAGGGCATTTACGTTCCTTCTCTTTATAATGTCGAATATAACGCAGACAATACCGTTAAGTCTGTCACGCCCAAGCAGGGAGCTCCCGCAACAATTAAAAAACGCGTGGTTTCGGATCTTGACAATATCTATTATCCGCTCGATTTCGTCGTTCCGTTTATCGAAACGGTCCAGGACAGGGGAGTTCACGAGATATTCAGAGGCTGTACCAGAGGCTGCAGATTCTGTCAGGCGGGTTTCATATACCGGCCGGTGAGGGAAAAAAGTCCGAAGGTCATCAGCAGTCAATCAAAAGCAATCTGCAAAAACGCGGGCTATGACGAAATATCGCTTTGTTCACTTTCCGCGTCCGATTATTCAAGGCTTCCCGAGCTGCTTGACGATATGCTCGACTGGGCGGAGGAAATGAAGGTCAACGTCGCCCTGCCGTCGATGAGAGCCGACAGATTCAACGCCGCTCTTGCCTCAAAACTCAACAGCGTGCGAAAAAGCGGTCTGACCTTTGCCGCGGAAGCGGGCACGCATAGACTACGCGACGTCATAAATAAAAACGTCACGGAGAACGACGTTCTATCCGC
>JAFRXS010000107.1 GCA_017443405.1 Clostridia bacterium
ATAAATTCTGGGAGGCTACCGGGGACAAGGACGCCGCGCGCGAATATCTCGAAGCTCTGTGGATATTCTTCCACGAGACGCGGAGCTGGAACCTCTGCATCTCCGGCTCGGACGCCGAGGGCAACGATCTTACGAATGAGCTCTCCTACGAGATCCTCGCGCTGACCGCAAAGTACGCCTTCCAGACCCCCAACCTGACCATGCGCTGTCACAAGGGGACCCCCAAGGAGCTGATCCGCGCCGCCTACAAGGCGATCGCGTCCGGCTGCGGTATGCCGACTCTCTACAACGACGCCGCCGTCTGCCCCGCGCTGGAGGCGCTGGGCGTTCCCGCCGCCGACGCCCACGAGTACGTAATGAACGGCTGCAACCAGATCGACATACAGGGCAAGAGCCATATGGGGCTCGAGGACGGGGAGGTGCTTTTCCCCGCCGCGCTCGAGTATCTGCTCTTCGACGGAATAGAGTATAAAAAGAACACCGATTTCGGGCTGAAGACCGGCGATCCGTCGCGGTTCGCGGACTTCGACTCCTTCTACGCCGCCTTCCTCAAACAGCTCGATCACCTGACCGATCTTGCGTGCGAGATGTCCAACGTCGGGCAGAAGGCGTTCGCCGAGAATTCCCCCAATCCGCTCCGCTCGATACTGATCGACGGGTGCATAGAAAAGGGACGCGACTACTCGGACGGCGGGCCGCTCTACAACAACGGGCAGATCCTCGCCGAGGGTATCGCCGACTGCGCCGACTCGCTGGCGAATATAAAGAAGTACGTTTTTGAGGAGAAAAAATACACGATGGCGGAGGTCGTCGACGCCCTCAAAAACGACTACAAGGGTCATGACGAGATGCTCCGCACCTTCAAGAACAGCCCCCTCAAATTCGGCAACGACAACGACTACGTCGACACCATCGCCGCCGCGACCGTCAACCACTTCAACGAATATCTCACGCATATCCGCACATACCGCGGAGGCGTGTTCAGCGGAGGCTGCTCCCCATACAACCGCGCCTCCGGCTACGGCAAGGCGCTCGGCGCCCTGCCCAACGGCAAGCGCTTCGACGAGTGCCTGATCGCCGACTCGATCGGCTCTACGCCCGGCGAGGACGTCAACGGCCCCACCGCGCTGCTCAATTCCTGCCTTAAGTTCGATCACCGGCTCCCCGGAAGCGGGTTTATCCTCAACGTCAAGTTCGATAAGCAGATATTCTGCACCGAGGCGGGCGAGGCGGGCTTTATCTCGCTCGTCAACAGCTACTTCGGACGCGGGGGACAGATGCTGACCTTTACCGTCGTCTCGGCGGAGGAGCTGCTCGACGCCCAGACGCATCCCGAACGCCACCGCGACCTCATCGTCCGCGTCGGCGGCTACAGCGACTATTTCGTCTGGCTCGAAAAAGAGCTTCAGGACAACGTCATCGCGAGGACGATGAATAAGTAGTTCAAAGTTCAAAGTTCAAAGTTTAAAGTTTAAAGAAGAGTCGCCGGTCGCCGGTCGCCAGAAAGTCTGGGTGCTGAAACGTCGAAAGACGCACCGAACACCGTAGGGCGGGGTTTTAACCCCGCCGTCTTCGAGG
>JAFRXS010000108.1 GCA_017443405.1 Clostridia bacterium
ATCGCCAGAGCCATATAGACGTTTAGCGGAGAATAAACGGCGTTCTCCCCCTCCTTGCCGGACAGGAAACGGCGTATGCTGCGCGTGAGGAAATCGGACATGCTTTCCGCTTTCTCGTCGGCCGCGCGGTCAAGCTGCTTATTCCTGTCGCTGTTCCAGGCAGACCAGACCTTGTCCCATCCGTCCGAGTCGAACTGCCCGTCCGAGCCGATATACTTCGACTCATCGGGATAGGCCGCCATGAGCGGATAGGCTGCGACCGCGAGAGCGTGCGCGGGAAGAAGGCGTGAAGTCTCCGCCGTTTCCGCTCCCGAGGGAGCCTCGGTCGTCTCATATTCCGGCGACGTCCCGGACTCGCCGGGAACGGTGACATCGCCGCCGTTCTCCGAGCCGGTGCACGCGCTCAAAGCGACCAACGCGAAAACGAGAATAAAACATATAGCAGATCTTACCGTTTTCATTTCAAACACTCCTTTAACCGTTAGTTTCAAAACAGATAACCGTTGACCACATAGATGAGATCATCGAGAGAGATATTGTTGCCGCCGATCTGAAAACCGACGCCGTCCTTTTGAAAACACGCGATCCAGTCGACGCCGTTCACGCCCTTGTAACCGTAAACGAACACCTCGTATCCGTTTATCACGGACGCCCTGACAGGCTGATCCCCGGCCGGCGTGAGCGAGGCGTCGGAGAAGGCGGGCCCGAAGACCTTGCTGACGCCGACGTTGAGAATGGGCTGAGACAGATCGTAGTAGCCGTAATCCTTATAGAACAGCGAAGAGTCCGGCGTACTGTAAACTATCGTGTTTCCGTCGTAATATACCCCGCGTTCTTCGTTACGGTATACGCAGAAGCGGTCTGTGATCCTTACAAGCCCCTCCGGCAGAGTTTCAGGGAAAACGTCGGTCCCGTAATACTCATTCAGCTCCTCCGGAGTCATCGCGACCTCGTCGGTTTGATGAAGGGCGATGCTCTCGGTTTCTCCGGTGGGCTCCCCTGCCAGCTCGTTCACGACGATCTTATTGCCGCCGTAAGAGTACACGAGAGCCCCGGTCGGATCCTCCGGTATCCCGAACGCCGGAACTGCCGCCTCTGTCGCCGTCCGCTCGTTTCCTGCCGCGGACGCGCCGTTTTCCCCGTCCGCTCCGCCTGCCGGGACGCCGGTCGCACCGACGCTCCCGGAATATGACGTCTGCTCGGTCGCATCCCCAGTCATAAGGACCTCGGGGCGTCCGTATCTGCCCCAGACGACGACGCCGACGGTCAGCGCGAGAGCGGCGCAGACGGCGCCCGCGGCGGCCGCCCTTTTCCTTCTCCGCTTTCTCGCAGCCATGATCCCGGCGCTTTTCTCGAAGACGCTCGCGGCGACTTCTTCATATGTCTTCATAGCGAAATCCCTCCCTGTCAAGCTCCCGTTTCAGGGAAGCCTTGGCGCGGTACAGCAGATTTTCGATCTGGCGGCCCGATTTCTTCATTATCGCCGCGACCTCACGGTTATCGAATCCTTCAATGTATGAAAGATAGAGCGCCTGTCTCCGGTCGGGCGGGAGAGCGTCGAGCGCCTTGTGGACGGCGATCTTCCGATCCTGCCGGAGATACTCGTCCTCGAGCAGTCTGCCGTCGTCGATTTGCCCCTCGACCTCGCTGAGCGGCACGTCATGACGCCTGCGGCGAAGACGGTCGAGCGCTTTATTTCGCGCGATCGCGTAGAGCCACGTCTTGAACGAGCTCTTTCCTTTAAAAGCGGGTCTGTCGGTAACAAGCTTGACGAAGGTATCCTCCATCAGATCCTCGGCGAGATCGAGATCCCGAGTAAAGGTGTTGAGATACAGTATCAGGCCGTCCTTGTATTCCTTTATTATTCCGACAAGCCCATCGTCGTCTCCGTCGAGAAAACGGCGGTAACTCGCCGCGCCGCTGTCCAAGCGCAACCCTCCTTTGGGGTAGATCGGTTTGCCTTTTCACTTATTAGACGAATCAGGAACGGAAAACTCTCACATGTTTGAAAATGTTTTTTCCCTGTCCGATTATATCACGCGTCGGCCGATAATTCAATCGCCGCCTGTAACCGTCGTTCCGTTTTTCACTTGCGTCGCGGCGCGTGACGTGTTATACTCATTATGATACTTACGTTTCACAGCAAGGGAGAAAAAGCCATGATCATAGACCGGGCGAAAACCGAGGACGTACCCGCGATAACCGCTCTGCTGAGGCAGGTGCTCGAGGTGCACGCGAAGCTGAGGCCTGATATTTTTATTCCGGGGACGGTGAAATACGGCGGGGACGAGCTGCGGCGCATCATAGAGGAAGGCCCGGAGCAGGTGTTCGTCGCGAAGGACGGCGGCGGAAACACTCTCGGACATCTTTTCGCCGTGTTCGAGGAGACCGGCGGCGGCAATCTTTATCCCCGTAAAACCTTATATATAGACGATATCTGCGTGGATGAAAGCGCGCGCGGGCAGGGCGTCGCGACGGCGCTGTACGAGTTCGCCGTGAAATTCGCTAAGGAGAACGGCTGTTACAACATTACCCTCAACGTATGGGAGGGCAACGACCCGGCGAAGTCGTTTTACGAAAAGATGGGGATGTTCGTAAGAAAGACCCAGATGGAGCAGATATTGGACTGATCGAATGCTCGGCTAACGAATAGCGAAAACGTCAAAAAAAGCGCGTTTTCGCTTTATTTTTAGTAGAAATCCACTTTTAAACCTTGCATTTGCCGACGCGAAGTAATATAATACAATATTATACGTTAGGTCATTTGATGACTTCGGGGTGATTGGATTGACTCAGATACAGTATTTTCTTGAACAGATCAGCGGCTGGCAGTATCTGGATTTTGTGATCCGGATATTCGTAGCGTGCCTCTGCGGAGCCGTGATCGGCTACGAGCGCAGCCGCCGTTCCAAGAGCGCGGGCATCCGCACGCACATCATCGTCTGCTGCGCCGCCTGCCTGATGATGATAGTTTCCAAATACGGTTTTATGGACTTGACTATGCCCGCAGGCGAATTCCTTAACGGGACCAGAGGCGCGGACCCCGCGCGTATCGCTGCGCAGGTCGTCAGCGGCATCAGCTTCATCGGCGCGGGCGTCATCTTCAAGCACGGGAGCACGGTCAAGGGGCTGACCACAGCCGCCGGCATCTGGGCGACCGCGGGCATAGGCCTCGCGATCGGAGCCGGGATGTACGTAGTGGGGCTTGTTTCCGTCACAACGATAGCCGCGATCCAGTTCATCCTGCACAAGGTCAAGATCGACTCCGAGGGCCTCGGCGACACCAACGTGGACTTCAACGTCCGGGAGGACGAAAACTTCAACAAAGAGTTTCTCGATCAGATGGCGAAATGGAACGTCCATATAGAGGAGATAGAGATTGAGGACGGCATCAACGGCACCCGCCACTACAGAGCGCTGCTTAGGAGCTCCTCCTCTATTTCCGCGGAGGATATAATCAAATATCTCAGCGCGGACGAGCGGATCACGCGCTACAGCGTGATACCCGATATCCCCGGCTGATACCCGGGCAGACAAGGATCGACCGCGTCCCGGTCAGGGGCGCGGTCTTTCGTTATTGACGGCTCTCGGTCGTTTTGTGACTTATTCAGCCTTTACGATCTCGGCGTCGGGAGCGTTCTTCTTGACGCTCTCGATGCCGTTGATGCAAGAAGCTTTCGCCTTGTAGCCTTCGGAGGTCGCGATGATCTCGCCGTTGCGGGCTTTGAGACGGAAGCGGTACTCGCCCGCTTTGTCGACGTACATCTCGTACTTGGGATGCTTGAGGGTGACGACCTCTTCGACGGTCTGATCTTCGACGTCGGCGACGCAGTTGGTGCGGACGCTCTCGATGCCGTTCATGCAGGCTGCCTCGGAGCTGTAGACCTCGGAGGTCGCGATGATCTCGCCGTTGCCCGCCTTGAGATCGAACTTGAAGCCGGTGTTGGTGGTCTTTACGACAAATTTGCCCATAATGATACCTTCCTTTCGGATATTTCTAAAG
>JAFRXS010000008.1 GCA_017443405.1 Clostridia bacterium
CGCTCGACTCGGGGCGTCTGTCGCACGCCGTGCTTCTGGGCGGCGGAGACGAGATGACAAGGTACCGTACGGCTCTCGCTCTCGCGAACGCGCTCATCTGCGGCGCCGCGGGCGAGAAGCCCTGCGGGCGCTGCGAGGTATGCCGCGCGTTCTCGGCGCTGAAGATAAGGTCAAAAAAGGACATAGGCGAGAGCCCTGCCGCCGACGTTTACGTTTACCCTGTCGGCAATATGATAGACGGCGCGAAGAACGCGAAGGACAAGGCGGCGATAATCGACACCGTCCGCTCCATTGGCGAAAAGGCGTGGCTGCTGCCTGCCTCGGCGCCCTACAGCGTTTTTATAATAACCGACGTCGACAGGCTTTCCGCCGTCGCACAGAACACCCTGCTCAAGAACATAGAGGAGCCCCCGCCGGCGTCGCGCTTCATCCTGACCGCGCAGACGAACGAGACCATACTGCCGACGGTGCTGTCAAGGGTCACGGCGTATTCCCTGGGCGAGGGAGCGGGCGACGCTCCCGCCGCCGTCAAACGCCGCAGGGAGCTGCTGTCCTCGGCGGTAAGCGCTCTGATAAAGGGCGACGAGTTCGCTCTCGAGGTCGCCATGGCGCCCCTTTTAAAGGACAGAACGAGGTTCAAGGCTTTCACCGATACGTTCGGCTCGCTTTGCGCCGACGCTGCTCTGCCGGAGGGCGCCGCCCACCTGACGGAGCTCGACGCCGAGCGCGACCGTATGCGGGGAGCGTTCAAAACGGAAAAGCTCACGGAGCTTTACTATATACTTCGCGACGTTTCCGACGAAGCGGAGAGCAATATCAATCTCAATCTGCTGGTCTGCCTTGCCGCGGCGAAGCTTGTCGCGGCGGCGCGGCAGTGATACGGGCGCGGCTGCCGGCAACGAAGATGATGGTATGACCGAACTGTTTGACGTAAACTGCCGGATCGGCGCGGGGCCGACGCGACAGGAAGGGGCGATCGCTTCCACTAAGGAGCTTCTTGCCCTCATGGATGAGTTTCACGTGACGAACGCGCTCGTCCACCACAGCGTGGCGGAGTATTCCGACCCGCTTCTCGGCAACGGGATGGTCCTGAGCGAGACCGCCGCGAACGGACGGCTCCTGCCCCAGTGGGCGGTGCTGCCGCCGCTGTGGGACCTGTTCCCCTCGCCCGAAGACTTGATCGGGCGGATGAAAGAAAACGGCGTGAAGACGGTGCGCCTGTTCCCGGCGCAGTATAAGCATTCTCTCAAACGCTACGCGGCCGGAGAACTGCTGGACGCTCTGGCGCAGTGCAATATCCCGGCGTTCATAGCTCTCGATCAGCTTGCGGACTGGGACGCACTTTACGAGCTCTGCGCGGCTTATCCCGCCGGCAGGTTCGTGCTGTGCCGTCCCGGCTACCGGTGCCTGCGTTCGCTTGTCCCGATACTTGACGCCTGCGATAATCTTTGGGTCGAGACTTCGGATCTTTTCATGCACGACGGATTTAAGGATCTTTGTCGGTATCAGGGGGCAGGGCGCTTCCTGTTCGGCAGCGGCGTTCCCGACGCGTCTCTGGCGGCTTCCGCCTCGCAGCTTCTTCTTTCGGATATCTCCGACGAGGAAAAGCGGATGATCGGAGCGGAAAATATAAGGAAGCTTTTGTCGGAGGTGTCCTTTTGATCGGTTCTAACGTATTGGAAGGAAAGCCTTTCGACGGCGTGTTTATTTTCGATATCCACGCTCACCTGCACTCCACTTCGGATTTTCAGATGACGCACACCTCCGCGCGGGAGGTCACGGCGACGATGGACAGGCTCGGCATATCGGGCGGCTGCGTTTCGTCGATACTCTCGATCCACGCGGACTGCCGGCTGGGCAACCGCATGATGCTCGACGCGGTGGACCGCTATCCCGGAAAGCTGCGCGGCTACGTCACCGTGTCGCCCTACGACAACGGGGTCGACCTTGACGGGTTCTTCCGTCATCCCGGCGTGAAGGGGCTCAAGGTCCACGCGGCGTTCCACCGCTCGTCCATCGACGACCCGCGTTACGAGCCGTTTTTTGAGTACGCGGACAAAAAAGGTCTGCCCGTGCTGTTCCACGCCTGGGAGGCTGCCGATACCGTCAATATCGCCCGGCTTGCCGCCCGCTACCCGAATACGAAGCTGATCATCGGCCACGGCGCCATGCGCGTCTGGGAGGTCAAGCGGGAGGTCATCGCCGCGGTACGCAAATATGAGAACGTCTTTGCCGATACTACGGTCTCAGTCGCTTACGACGGCGCGATAGAGGACGCTGTACGGCAGCTCGGAGCGGACCGTCTGTGCTACGGCAGCGACATCCCGTTCTACGACTGCCGCCACGTCGTCGGCAAGGTCGCGACGAGCAGGCTCACCGACTCCGAGAAGGAAAAGGTCCTCGGCCTGAACGCGAAAAGGATACTCGGACTGACGGAGTGAGCCGCGGCGCGGGCGATATGCTTTGCCTTGCCGATAAAACAAGAAAAACCCATTAAGGAGAAAAACATGGAGATCATCGGAGTACGTTTCGGAGACCTCGGAAAAATATACTATTTCTCCCCCGAAGGGATAAGATTCCGTCAGGGAGACAGGGCGATAGTCGAGACCGTCAACGGTACCGAATGCGCTCTCGTCGTCATGCCCAACCGCGAGGCGGAGGAGAAGGACGTCGTCCAGCCGCTCAAGCCGGTCATACGCAAGGCGGACGAAAAGGACTATGCCCGACTCGATAAAATGAAGGCGGACAGCGAGCGCGCGTTCACTGTCTGCGAGAAGAAGATAGCCGAACACGGGCTGAAAATGAAGCTGATAAAGGTCGACTACGCTTTCGACAACAGCAAGATAACCTTCTACTACACCTCGCCCAACAGGGTCGACTTCCGCGAGCTGGTCAAGGACCTCGCCTATACCTTCCGTTCGAGGATAGAGCTGCGGCAGATCGGCGTCCGTGACAACGCGAGGCTCATCGGCGGTCTGGGCCCCTGCGGCAGGGAGTTCTGCTGCCGCGGCTTCATGCGCAACTTCCGTCCGGTATCCATCAAGATGGCGAAGGAGCAGGGCTTCTCGCTCAATCCCGCGAAGATAAGCGGCTCCTGCGGCAGGCTGATGTGCTGCCTTTCCTACGAGCAGGAGAGCTACGAGTACCTTCTGTCGATCACTCCCAAGGTCGGCGCGCTCGTCGAAACGCCCGAGGGCAGATTCAACGTGACCGACATCAACCTGCTTACGGGCATGCTGACGCTCAAATCGGTCAAGGACCCCGCGGCTGCGCCGAAGGTCATCCACCGCGACGGCGTTAAGATCATCCGCGACGGCAAGATAACCGTCAGGAAGGAAGAGATCGACGCCCTTAAGGATATCGAGTAAGATTTTTATTTTTCAAAGAGGTGAAGTCTTATGATCATTATGTGCTACAACGTTCTCTGCGCCAGATGGGAAGGCCGCGTCGACGCCGTTACTTCCGTTATCCGCGACAGGCGCCCCGATACCTTCGGGCTTGAAGAGGCGCACAAGGGCTGGATGGACGCTTTCAGCGCCGCGCTGCCCGAGTACGGCTGCGTCGGCGTCGGCCGCGACGACGGCAAGGAAGAGGGGGAGTATTCTCCCGTATTCTATCTGCGCGAGAAGTACGAAGTCGCCGACTGCGGTCACTTCTGGCTGTCCGAGACGCCCGGCAGACCGGGCAAGGGCTGGGACGCGGCGTGCGTCAGGATATGCTCCTGGGCGCTGCTGCGCAATAAGCGGACGGGCGAGGAATTCGCCCACTTCTCCACACACACCGACCACAGGGGACCCAAGGCGCGCGTCGAAGGCGCGAAGCTCATCGTCGAAAGAGCGAACGCGCTTTTCCCCGACAAGAACGTGATACTCACCGGCGACTTCAACGACTTCCCCGACAGCGAGATGTACAAGGTCATTACGACCGGCGGCTTTTACGATACGAGAGCCCTTGCGAAGGACAGCGACGTGCGCGGCACCTTCACCGATTTCGATAATATAGACACGTCCGACGGCACGCAGACGATAGACTACATTTTCACAAACAACAAAGACGCGGACGTCAAGTCCTTCAAAGTCATTCACGACCGTCTTCCCGACGGCTCCGCTCCCTCCGACCACGACGCAGTTATAGCGGATATAACGTTCTGAACGGGCGGACTCAACTGTTCAAACAAACAGAAACCCGACGGTATTCTCCTCGACATCAAATGCAGGGCGCGTCAAAGGTCCGCCCCGGTACCGTCTCACAATAAGTAAGAAAGAGGCTGATGATGATGTCAAGGATAGCGGACAATCCGACCGTGTGCCGCGTTTTTCAGGCGTGCATGCGCATAGGTACGGCGGTCATCCCGTGGGATTTCCCGAAGATAGTTTCCGGAGCGGGCTCGGTGGCAAAGCTTCCGGGAATAGTGAAAAAGGACGGAATGGATAAGGTCCTCGTCGTTACCGACAAGGGTCTTTTGAACCTTCATCTGCTCGACTCTCTGTTTGACGGGCTCGACGCCGCGGGCGTCAGGTACGCGCTGTACGACGGCGTTCAGCCGAATCCGACGATACCCAATATCGAGGAGGCCCTCGCGCTTTACAAAAGCGCCGGATGTCGGGGGATAATAGCCTTCGGCGGCGGGAGCCCGATGGACTGCGCGAAGGCGGTCGCCGCGAGGCTCGCCAGACCCGGAAAGTCCATCCGGCAGATGCGCGGTACGCTCAAGGTCACCAAAAAGATCGTTCCGCTTTACGCCGTCCCCACCACCGCGGGCACCGGATCCGAGACGACGGTCGCCGCCGTCGTGTCCGATCCCGAAACGCACGAAAAATACGCGATCAACGACCCTTGCCTGCTGCCGAGGTACGCTATACTCGACCCCGAGCTCACGGTAGGTCTGCCGAAGAAGATAACCTCCACCACCGGTATCGACGCCCTCACGCACGCGGTCGAGGCGTATATCGGCAGGAGCAACACGCCCGACACTGAGCAGAAGGCAAAAACTGCGGTCAAGCTCATCTTCCGCTATCTCAAGAGGGCTTACGACAACGGCGCCGACATCCAGGCGCGCGAGAAGATGCTCCTCGCGTCGCACTACGCGGGCATAGCCTTCACCAGGGCTTACGTCGGCTACGTGCACGCCATCGCGCACAATCTCGGCGGCCTGTACGGCACCCCTCACGGGTTCGCGAACGCGGTTATCCTGCCGCACGTGCTCGACTTCTACGCCGAAACGGCGTGGGCGCGCCTCGCAGACCTTGCCGACTGCGCCGGCATTGAGACCGAGGACAAGAGCGACGAAGCCAAGGCAAAGGCGTTCATCGCGGCTATCCGCGAGCTCAACGCCTCTATGGATATCCCGACCGGCTTCGATTTCATCCGGGAAGAGGATATACCGATTCTCGTCGAACGCGCCCTGCGCGAGGCAAACCCGCTCTACCCCGTGCCGAGGATAATGGACCCCGACGACTGCGCCGCGGTGATACGTACTTTGATGCTCTGATATACTTCCTTAAAGTGTGATATACGCCTTCGGCGTATGAACGGCGGGACCCGCCCGCGCCCCTTAAACAATACGCTCCGTTCCCGAAGGAACGGAGCGTATATCATGTTGCGGCGAAGGAGCAGTATATCATACGGCTTTTGCCGTATATCATCCGTTCCAAACGGAACGGATATCATTGCGCGCTCTGCTGCTCGCTCCTGCGCTTCTGCAGCTGCGCGGCGGTCGCCGCTTTTTTCTCGCCGTAAATATCGTATTTCAGTATCGGGAAGACAGAAAGCAGGCTGAATATGCCGGGAAGAGCGACGTAGGCGAAGAGGATGACGTTTTTGGTCCTGTCGGCGACCCGGGCGGCCGCGGCGTCGAAGCCTGAAAGCTGGACGAGTATCAGGCCGAGAGCGGCTCCGATCGCGAGACAGACCTTGATGGTCAGCGTAAGCATCGAGAACGCCGGGCCTTCGGCGCGCTTGCCGGTTTTTAGCTCATAGTCGTCGACGCAGTCGCTGACCATTATCATCGGCATCAGCGTAACCGCGCCGAACTGGAGACCGGTCAGGAACAGCATGACGAACAGGACGATCATGTTGTTCGTCACGAAGGCGTAGACGCAGAAGGCGAGGACGCTGACCGCGAAGCCGTAGAGAGAAAGCGCGATATACGCTTTTTTCTCGCCGAGTTTTTTGATGAGTACGGGCGTCAGCGCCATGCTTATCATGCTGCCGACGGCGGTGGTTATGCCGAGCACTATAACGTAGTTCTCGCTGCCGAGCAGGGCTTTCGACGCCTGGACCTGTATCGCCATCGCCATCTGGCGCCCCGCTCCGAGGAAATACGAGATGATGACAAGGGCGAGCGGCTTGTTCTTCTTCAATATGCCGAAGGTCTCGCCGAAGCTCATTTTTTCGCCGGCATAGGCGACGCGCTCCCTGTTCATGAAATAAATGAGCGAGAACAGCGCGCAGCCCAGGACGGCGGTCACGGCGGCGGTGGCGAGGTATTCGCCGGAGCTTATCGGGGCGTCGGTCTCGCCCTTTTCGAGCCCGATCACCTTCGAGCCGCCCGGCATAAGCAGGCAGACGACGGGAACGATGACCGCCGACGCCGAGAAACCGATCTGCTTGAGCGTGTTCGCGATCGAGATGACGTTCGTCCTCTCCTGCGCGTCGGGCGTCAGGACAGAAGCGATGCCCTGGCTCGGGACGTCGCCGAGAGTCATCGCCATGCTCCACAGTAAGAACGTGACGAAAACGTAGGCGTAGAGCGCGAAGCCCGTAAGCGGAACCTTTATAAAAATGACCACGGTCGTGACCGCGAGGGGAATGACGGAATACGCGATGAACGGGCGCAGCTTGCCGCCCTTGCCGCCGCGTTTCTCTATCAGCCCGCCGACCACGGGGTCGAACGCCGCCGAAAGGACCTTGACGGCGAGGATGAGCACGCCGACGACGGCGAGATTCGCGCCCATCGCGGAGTGATAGAACTCTGCCTGATAGGAATTGATGAGCCCGACGATCGCCTGGAAACCGAACAGCCCGAGCGAATAGGCGGCTACTTCCCTGAATTTCATGTATTTCACGACACCTGGACCTCCGTTCCTGTCTTTCTCTTATCGTACACGTTTTGAAGGGAAAAATCAAGTAGTCTTACGTTGTTCCCCGGTTTTCCCGTTCGCCCGAAAGGGCAAACATACCTAACGCGAACGAAGAGAGCATATATCGAATCGCCGACAGGCGATATGAAAACGTTAGTTGCGTAGCTCGCGCGCCAAAGCCGCGCGGCTTCGCTCGATATATCTCTGCTCTGCAGAGATTCGATGTATATCCGCTGCGCGGATATTCGATATACTTAAAAACCCCGCCGCCGGGCGAGGTTTTTAAGTTCGATATATCCCTTCGGGATCCGATATGTCGCTGCGCGACAAGAAAGAACGGGCGCGGGCTTGCCCGCCCTTCATTGCTCATTGCACATTGCTAATTGAGCAAAGCGTCTCAGTCTCTGTATTCCTCGGTCACGAACGCCTCGAAGACGTCGCCCTCCTTGATGTCGTTGAACTTGGTCAGGCCGATGCCGCACTCGTAGCCGGAGGCGACCTCCTTCGCGTCGTCCTTCATCCTCTTGAGCGAGCTGATGCTGTCCTCGGCGACGACGATGCCGTCGCGCACGACGCGGATCTTCGCGCTGCGGGTGACCTTGCCTTCGAGCACGTAGGAGCCCGCGATCGTACCCGCGGAGGAGAGGTTGAACACCCTGCGGACTTCCGCTCTGCCGATGTCGACGTCGCGCGTCTTGGGGGCGAGCATGCCTTTGATGGCGTTCTGAACGTCCTCGATGCAGTCGTAGATGACCATGTACATCCTCATCTCGACGTGATCGCGCTCGGCGTGCTGCTTGGCGACGGGGTCGGGACGGACGTGGAAGCCGATTATGATGGCGTCGGAGGTCTTGGCGAGCATGACGTCGGACTCCGTGACCGCGCCGACGCCGCCGTGGATGACGCGCACGCGCACCTCGTCGGTCGAGAGCTTCTCGAGGTTCTGCGAAACAGCCTCGACGCTGCCGTCGACGTCCGCCTTGACGATGACGTTGAGGTTCTTGACCTCGCCCTGCTCCATCTTGGAGAAGAGGTTCTCGAGGGTGACGCGGTCGGCGGCCTTGAACTGCTCCGCCTTGATCTCGCGGCGGCGCTTCTCGACGAGCTCCCTCGCGAGCTTCTCGTCGGTCACGGCGTCGAAGGTGTCGCCCGCCGTCGGGACGCTGTCAAGTCCCATGACCGCGACGGGGATGGACGGACCGGCGGATTTGATGCGCCTGTTGCGGTCGTCCGTCATGACCCTTATCTTGCCGACGGAGGTGCCCGCGACGACGATATCGCCCGCGTTGAGCGTGCCGTACTGAACGAGCAGCGTCGCGACCGGGCCCTTGCCGGTGTCGAGCCTCGACTCGATGACCGTGCCTCTCGCGGCGCGGTCGGGGTTCGCCTTGAGCTCGAGAACGTCCGCCATGAGGATGATATTGTCAAGCAGGTCTTCTATGCCCATGCCCGTCTTGGCTGAAACGGGGACGCAGATTATGTCGCCGCCCCACGCCTCGGGAACGAGCTCGTAATTGGTGAGCTGCTGCATGATGGCGTCGGGATTCGCGCCCGGCTTGTCCATCTTGTTTATCGCGACGATGATGCTGACGTTCGCGGCCTTCGCGTGGTTGATCGCTTCTATCGTCTGCGGCATGATGCCGTCGTCAGCAGCTACGACGAGGACGGCGATATCCGTCGCCATCGCGCCCCTCGCCCTCATCGCGGTGAACGCCTCGTGACCGGGCGTGTCGAGGAACGTGATGTCCCTGTCATGCACGTTGACGCGGTAGGCGCCGATGTGCTGCGTTATGCCGCCAGATTCGCCGGAAACGACGTTGGTGTGCCTGATCGCGTCGAGGATGGAGGTCTTGCCGTGGTCGACGTGTCCCATAACGACGACGACGGGATCGCGCGGCTTGAGGTCCTCTTCCTTGTCCTCCGCGGCGTCGATTATCCTGTCCTCTATCGTGACGACGACCTCTTTTTCGACCTTCGCGCCGAATTCCTCAGCCATGAGGGCGGCGGTCTCGAAGTCTATCGTCTGGTTCTGCGACATTATCGGCAGTCCTTCCTTCATCATCTTCGCGATGAGTTCGTTGGACTTGACCTTGAGAAGCAGAGCGAGATCGGAAACCGTGATCTCCTCGGGTATCGTGACCTTGAGCGTCTGCTGGGCGCGCTGCTCGGCTATGCGCTGGAGCCTCTCTTTTTCGGTCTCGCGCTTGGACTGGTGCGTGCCCTGGTGACGGTTCTGCTTGGACTTCTGCGTGATCTTCTGCTTGGACGTCTGGTTGTCCCTCATACCCTTACCGGAGGGCGTGAGCTCGTCGTAATGCTCGTTATATTTGTCGAGCTGGATCTGCTCGGTGCGGGTGTCGATCGTGCGGCGCTCGCCCTTGGTGCGCGCCTGCATGACGCGGTCGGGATCCTTCTGCTTCTTCTCGAACGGGCGGGAAGGAGAGGAGGGCTGGCCTTCGCCGCTCTGCTGCTGGGCCTGCTGCCTGGGACGCTGATCCTTCTGATCTTTTTTCTTCTTCTTGTCCTTGTCCTTGCCGCCGCCGATGATGCTGCCGTTCTGCGAGCGCCTGACGTTCCCCGCGGGGGCGTTCTCCGCCGCCGTTTCGGGTTTTTCGGCCGTTTCGGGCGTTTCCGTCTTTTCGGCTTCGGAAGAGGCGGGCGTTTCTGCCGGCTTCTCTTCCGGTTTTTCCTCGGGCTTCTCCTCGGGCTTGGGCTCCTCCTTGACTTCGGAGACGGGCTTGACCCTCGCGAAATAAGCCGCGAGGGTCCCGACCGATCTCTGCGTCGTGAGAGCGTCCACAAAGAGATTGAATTCGTCCGGGCTCAGGGAGGACTGCTGGTTCTTCTTTTTACCCGTCCAATCCGAAACGAGCGCGGCGGCGTCCTTGACGTCAACGGCGAAGTCGTCCGCGAGCTGTTTTATTTTGTATTTTTTCGTTGAATCCATTCAGCGGATCCTCCCTGTTTAGTGATTATAACTGTTTATTCGGGGCGTTTGCTGTTTATTTCGCCGAAGCGGCGCAGGATGCCCGCCGCGAAATTCCCGTCGTCGACGCTCATCACGCAGACCTTTTTTGAGAACGCGGCAAGACAGTCGCCCGACTCAAAGTCCGCCGTTACCGTGGGTACGCGGCCCGCGGCGCGGACTGTTTCGTCCTTAAGACGCTGTGAGGCGTCGGACGTCAGGATGACGAGCTTCGAGCGGCGGCGCCTGAGCGAATCCCTGACGCAGTCGTGCCCCGCCGAGAGTTTGCCCGCGCGGGCGCACAGCCCCAGAAGGCCCTTCAGCTTCTCATCCATTCGACAGTTCCTTTTCGAGAGCGTCCCATACCTCATCCGGCACGGCGACCTCGAGCGTGCGCTCGACGCGCCTTGATTTGCGGACCTTGCGCAGGCACTCCGCGTCGCGGCAGAGATAAGCTCCCCTGCCGTTGAGCTTGCCCGTCGGGTCGAGAGTCACGCCGCCCTCGGGCGTGCGGACTATGCGCGTGAGCTCGTTCTTCGGCCTTGATGTATTGCAGCCCATGCATCTGCGCATGGGGATCTTGCGGACGGGCACGTCAGACCTCTTTCAGTCTCTCGTCGTTCTCGGAGACGATGTCGATCTTCTTCCAGCCGGTAAGGCGGACGGCAAGGCTGGCGTTCTGGCCCTTCTTGCCGATGGCGAGAGAAAGCTGATCGTCGGGAACGACGACTCTGCACGCCTCGCCGTTCTCGTCCGTGATCTCGACGGAAAGGACGTCCGCGGGCGCGAGGGCGGCCTTGAGGAACTCGACCCTGTCCTCGCTCCACGGCACGATGTCGATCTCTTCGCCGTGCAGCAGATTGACTATGGATGCGACCCTCGAGCCGTGCTGGCCGATGCACGCGCCGACCGCGTCGACGCTGTCGTCCATCGAAACGACGGCGATCTTGCTGCGCTTGCCGGCGTCCCTGGCGACATTCTTGATAAGGACGGTGCCGTCGGCTATCTCGGGCACGTTGTCCTCGAACGCCTTGCGGACGATCTCGGGAGAGGTGCGGCTGACGATGATCCTCGGGGGCTTCGCGGTGCCGTCGGGCAGGATCTCTCGGACGACCTCGATGTAGACCTTGGTGTAGTCGCCGCGGACGAGTCTCTCGCCCGGGACCTGGTCGGCGGGAGCGAGCAGCGCGTTGACGCTGCCGAGATCCAGCTCCGTGTGGCCGGTGTTCTGGTCGACGGAGAGTATCTTCGCGTTGACGACCATACCGCTGAGCTTCTCGAACTCCTCGATCTCGGTCCTTCTGGCGTGATCGCGCACGCCCTGCTGGATCATATGCTTGACCTTATAGGCGACTATACGGCTGAACTTGCGGGGATCGAGCGGCACTTCGACCGTCTCGCCCGCCACGGCGCCGGGCCTGTACTTCGCGGCGTCTTCGGGCAGGATGTCGAGCCTGGGATCGCTCACGGAGTTGACGACGTTCTTGACGATGTAGACCTTCATCTCGCGCTTCGCGGGGTCCATGACGCAGCGGACGACGTCCTCGAACGCGGAGGAATCCTTGCGCTGACGCGAATAAGCGCTGTCGAACCTGCCCTGATCCTCAAGAGCCTTCTTCTGGGCGGTGACTATCGCTTCGCTGATGCCGTCGCATATCTCCTCGGGGGGGATGCCCTTTTCGGCGGACAGCAGATTGATCGCGTCAAAGACCTTATCGGGCGAAAAAACGTCTTCGGTTTTCTTTGGTTTCCTTGCGGGCATAATGATTACAACCTTTCGGCAGCGTCAGCAGAACTCGTCAAGATCGTCCGCTTTTACGCTGATGATTTCTTCTTTGGTGAACGACGCGGCTCCGTCCGCGGTCTCGGCGCTCATCGCGCCGGAGACGGGGTCATAGGAAACGAGCGTCGCTTTGGTCTCGACGGCGGCTCCGCTCTGAACGCGGTGCTTGACCGTGATTTTTTTGCCTTCGTAGGCGGCGAAATGCTCGGGCAGGCGCAGAGTCCTTTCGGCGCCCGGCGACTGGACGCGCAGGGAATAGCTCGACTCTATCGGATCGAGCTCGTCGAGCGGAGCGTCCAGAGCGTCGTTGACCGCCACGCAGTCGTCGATGCAGACGCCGCTGCCGGGCTTTTCGATGACGACGCAGAGGACGTTGGACGAGCCCTCGCGCTGATACGTTACGTCCCAGAGCTTGAGACCGAGCCCCAGATCCTCGACGATCGGCGCCGCGAGAGCGCGGACTTTTGCTTCGACGTCTTTCTGTTTTCCCATGATGCCTTCTCCGGTCGCGGCGTTCAGCCTGTTTTTAAAGAAGAGAGCGGGCAAAACCCACTCTCACCTTCACTCTTCATTTTCAACAAACGAAGTATACCATATTCTTTTGCGGATTTCAAGCCTTAAATATACAAAGGAAAGCGTGAGCATCAACGGATTTTAGGCTTTTCTGTACAATATTATACGTTATATACACTTTACCTGTCGCTCCCGGGACGGTCTTAGCCGTGTTTTTTCGCTTTTATGTCCTTTTCGCTCCCTACAAACGGCTTTTCGTACCGTTTGGCTTGACTTTTTTGCGCCTATGCGTAAAAATACGGGTGAAGGAAAGATGAAAGACGTCCGAAAAACCGAAAAGGAGTGTCCGACATGAGGATCGCCCTGTGCGACGACGAGCCGAACGTGACCGAAGAGCTTGCCCGGCTGATAAGCGATTACGCCGCGGAGCGCGACTGCGATATTACGTGCGACCGTTTCGCCGACGGCCCCGCCCTGCTGAAAAAGGACCGTTACGACCTTTATTTCCTCGATTTCCGCATGGACGGGATGGACGGCATAGCGGTGGCGAAGGCGCTCAAGGAAAAATTCGGCAACGCTGTTACGGTCTGCTATCTTACGAGCTACGACGCCGCGGCAGCGCAGATAATCAATCAGGGCGTGCACGCCGACGGCTTCATGAAAAAGCCCGCAGACAGGGCGGCGCTGGACGAAACGCTCGACCGTTTTTACCACACCTCGTATTTCGAGCGCTTCGAGCTGCGCCGGGGCAAGAGCTTCCGCACGCTCTACGCGCAGGACGTCATCTACGTCGAGGCGTCCGACAAGACGGTGCTCATCCACACGGCGGACGGCGCCGAGAATTACAATTATTCCATAACCGAGATCGAAAGGATGCTGCCGAAGAATCTGTTCTTCCGCATACAGCGCTCGTTCATAGTCAATTTTCAGTACGTGTATTCCTACGACGCGAAGAGCGTCACGATGCGCAACGGCGACACCCTGTCGCTCAAGGATAAAAGCTTCCCGGGCGCGTACAGGGAATACATGTTCTTGCTCAACCGGTGACGAAAGGAGGGGACCGAAATGCTCAACGCCGCCGAAGCTCTGCGGGGCAGCCTGCCCGTATGGTCGCTGCTGTCGGTTCTGGATTCGCTTCTCGCAATATCGGGCTGCGCGATGCTTTCTTACGTGTTTTTCCGTATCCCCGTCCGCCGCAAGCCCCTGCCGTGGATAGTCTGCGCGGCGCTCGTCGTCGCTTTCGCCGCCGCGGAGCCCGCCGCTTTGCGGGTAGATTCCGACGGTTTTGCCGTCATTTGGTCCGCTCTGGGGATGATGCTTCCGTTCGGCGCGATGGCTTTGATGTTTCGCGGGAAAGGGCTCTGGAAGCCGATGCTCGCCGTCGCGGGCTACAGCTTCGTTGAGGGCGCGTGCTTCGTCATCGTCATGGCGGTTTTCGGCTTCGATTACACCGATCGCAACGATACTCTGGAGCTTCTTGTCAGAGTCGCCGTCGACGTCCTGTTTTTCGGCGCGGCGCTGTTCCTGTTCACACGCAGACTCAACAGGCGCAGCGCGACGCTTGACGTCACCGGCACGGGCGTGGCGCTGTATCTGATGGTCGTGCTGTCGTTCTCGGTATTTATCAGCACGCTGCTGATCATCGGCCCGTCGATCTCCGCGACGAAGAGGATCGAGTATCTGCTGCTGCTTCTTAACATACCCGTCATCAGCGCTACGGTCGCCTTCGCGTTCATCCGCTTCTTCCGCGTGAAGAACGAATCCGAGAACTACAAGCGGCAGCTGCAGATGCAGATAGCGCAGTTCGAGAGGATGGAGAGCGTCATGGAGGACGTGCGGATCTTCCGCCACGATCTCCCGAAAAAGATGCGGCCCATCGTCGCGTATCTCGACGCGGACCGCCCGGACGAAGCGAAAAGGATAGCGGAGCAGATAGGCGATCTCGCCGTAAAGATCGGCGACCGCTTCCACACGGGAAATTACCGCCTCGACACCGTGCTGTCCTTCGAGCAGCAGCTCGCCGACCGCGACGGCACGAAGATAGACGTTTCGTTCGACTCGGCTTTCCCCGCCGACGGCATAGACCCGGACGACGTCTACACGATCTTCCCGAACGCGCTCGACAACGCGATAGAAGCCTGCCGCGCCCTGCCGGAGGAAAAGCGCGTCATAACCTTCCGCTCGCGCATGGACGCGCGGACCGTGTTCGTCACGATCCGCAACCCCCTGCTCGGAGAGATCAGGACGAAGAACGGGCTTCCGCAGACGGGCAAGGCGGACAAGGCCTCCCACGGCTACGGCTTCCGCAGCATCAGAAAGGCTGCGTCGAAGTACGGCGAGGACAACGTTTCGTTCATTACGGAAAACGGCGTTTTCGAGCTTCGCCTGTTCCTTGATTACAGGACCGCGGGCGAAAATAAGTAACGATATGCTTTTTGCTCCCCGGAAACGCGTTTTCGCGCGGAAGGGGTTTACTTTTCATATACGGAAATACTATAATCGGCTAAGACAGACCACCGAAAAAGGAGTCGTTTATATGAGCAAATCTTTCAGATCGATACTTGTCCTGCTGCTTTCGCTCACGCTGATCGCGCTGCCGCTTTGCGGTCTTAACGCGTCAGCCGAGGGCGAAACAGAGGTCACCGTCATCGCCGAAGGCAACTGCGGCCCGAAGGACGGGGAAGGCGCTTTCAGCGACAGCGTGATCTACACTATCACTTCCGACGGCGTCCTGACCTTCAGCGGCGCCGGACCGACCGGAGAGTTTGACTCCGTCGCGATCGCTTTCGGCGGTCAGCCGTGGAAGGCGTACGCCGATCAGTTCAGCGCCGTTGTCGTGGAGCGGGGCGTCACCTCGGTGGGAAAGGCCTTTTTCAAAGACCTTGTCAATATCCGCACGGTCACTCTGGCGGACTCCGTCACGGATATCGGTGAAAGCGCGTTCGAGGGCTGCTCGGGGTTATCCGGGATATCTCTTCCCGACGGCCTTCGCTCGATAGGCGGCAGCGCCTTCAGGGAATGCGCCGCTCTCCGCGGCGTCGTCATCCCCGCGGGCGTGACCTCCTTCGGTGAAAACGTCTTCCGTGACTGCGAAGACCTCAGGAGCGCCGTGCTGTCGGAAAGCTTCGGGCTGATCCCCTACCGCACCTTTTACAACTGCGGGAATCTGAAGACCGTGACTATCCCCGGCTGCGTGAACCGCGTCGCCGAGGGCGCGTTCTTCAAATGCGGCGAGCTTGACGACGTGTATTATCTCGATACTCTCTCGAGGTGGAACACGATCAGCATAGACGAAACCAAGATCATGTCCGGACTCACTATGGTCAACGGCAACAAGGCGCTGACCGTCGCGCGGATACACTCGCATTATCCGAGCGGCGGCACGTCGGTTTTTGAGAACCAGGGCGCCCCGACCGCGCCGACCTGCGAAGGACCCGGCGGCTATAACCGGACCGAGCGCTGCAGTTACTGCGGCGCCGAGATAGAAACGAAATGGATACAGACCGCTTCTGCTCTCGGGCACCTGTATGACGACGGCGTCGTAACGACTCCCGCGACTGCGACGACGCCCGGCGTGATGACCTATACCTGTCAGAGAGACCCGTCCCATACGTATACGCAGACGATACCCGCTGCCGGCAGGATCGCGACCTCGATCGCCGATCCGTGCGAAGGAGTGATCGGCATCCAGACCGACCCCACCGGGATGTGCGACTACGTCATCTTACTGTCCGCCGATCCCTTCTATGACAACTATGCGGCGGCTGAGGCCGAAGAAAGCGATCCTCTCGGCGGAATGTGGGCGGGCTTTTCCCTGAACAACGAGGTCTTCGATCAGGACGGCGATCAGATGGGAATCGCCCGGACGACGCTCGAAACCGTCGACCACTCCGGCGCAAACAGAGTCCAGGTAGGCGAGGATGGTTATCTGATGATCTACTTCGGATGCGCGAACGGTTTGAATATCGGCGGCGCAAGATTCAACGTCGTGCAGACCTTCGACGGTCTTACCCAAAGAACGTCGGTCAGAGTTGAGCAGACGAGAAAACAGAACTATATGCAGTTCAGGTTCCTCGACGCCGACGGAAATCAGTTCCTTGATTACAGATACGGCGAAAGATACGTCGAACAAAATCCGACGGTCCTGAAGGCGCAGTTTTACACCGGCAGCAAATGGGCGGAGCTCTTGTTGCCCTACTTTACACATACCGTGACCTCCTCCGGCTACAACGTGTACACGGTCAACCGGAACGGGCTCCTTCCCGTTTATCCGTCGAAGGATCCCGACTCTCAGAACCATTACGAATTCGATCACTGGGCTACCGACGCTCTGCTGACCGGTACCGATCAGCCGCTTGACCTTGAAACTATCGACAGCTGGATCTATTCCTTCAGGCCGAATTACCGGTACGCTGTCTTCTATCCGGTTTATACGGAGACGGAACACAGCTTCGTCGGGCATACCGATACGCCCGCGACCTGTGAGACCGACGGCTCCGGGCATTACGTCTGCTCCGACTGCGGCTATGAGGGCGAGTCCTACGTTATCCCCGCGACAGCTCACGCGAACGCGGTCGAAGTCGCCGCGACGGAAGCCACCGCGACCGAACACGGTCATACCGCGGGCACGTATTGCCCCGACTGCGAGACCTGGCTCTCGGGTCACGAACTCGTACACAACACGCTCGGCGAGCGCACCTATCTCGACGAGTACACCGAAACCGGCGCGCAGGAGGTCATCATCGTCTGTACCGTCTGCGGCGAGTCCGGACTCTACGCCATGGAGCCCGTGACCCCCGACACACCGGATACGCCCGATACGCCCGACGGTCCCGACGCCGGCTCGGATCAGAACGGTCTTCCCGGGATCGCGAAGGCGCTGCGCAGCATCATCGATTTCCTGCTCCGTCTGCTGAGATGGCTGCAGGGCAGCAAATAATAAGCCGATAGTTCGACAGAACACCTCACTTTGCCGGGACGGCCTGCCACCGTTCCGGCGATTTTTATACTATGCGTCCGCGCCGAATGTTCTGCTCCCTTAAAACGCCTTTTCGCGCCGTTTCTATTGTATTAGCGTTTTCGTTATATATAATAAAAACGCAGGGAACGACTTCCCGCGCATGATATCTTTTAAACAAAAACAGAAGGAGCAAAGAGTATGAAAAAGACCGAAAAGCTTTTGTGCGTGCTGCTCTCCATCGCGATGATCGCCGCGGCGTTCGCGTCGGTCGGCAGCGTCGCTTTCGCGAAAGAGCCCGCGGTGATAGCCTCGGGCGAATGCGGCGCAGACGGCGGCAACCTGACGTGGACGCTGACCGAGGACGACGTGCTGACGGTTTCCGGCACCGGCGCCATGGCTGATTACGGCGAGGTCTACGTGATCGACGACGAGGAGACCGGCGAGGGCCACACGGAAAGCGTCACTGCGCCGTGGATCAAGGCTTACGATCAAAAAATGCTCGACCGTCTGGGCTACGCCACCGTCGATGAATTCAGGCAGGCTATGCAGGCGGGAACGGCAGATATGGCGGAGTATCTCCGCGTGTCGAACGATATCCGCAACACGAAACTGCGCGTGGTCCTCGAGGAGGGCGTGACGAGCGTAGGCAACAACGCTTTCAACTCTTCCTTCAAGGTCTCCGAATGCGTCCTGCCTTCCACATTGAAAACTATCGGCAACTTCGCGTTCTATGAATGCGAACTGACCGAGATAACTCTCCCGGAAGGCCTTGAAGCCATACGCGCCAGCGCTTTCGCCGGCAACGACCTGGTCGAGGTCACGATCCCCGCTTCGGTCGAAAGGCTCGACAGCCGTGCTTTCATGAGCAACGACGCCCTTCGCACCGTCACGCTGCTCTGCGACGTTCCGCTGGACTATTTCTATATCCCCGGCGTTGAAAGCGATTTCCCCTTCACGACTTACGAGGAATTCGCCGATTATCAGACTCTTGAAGAGGATCTCGACATCCTCGCCATGCTCGTGGGCTGGGATCATTATCGCAGCTCGATGGCGATGCAGTACGTGATCAGCGGGTATATGACCGAAGAGGACGCGCTCGCCTTTGTCGACGAAATGTACCTTGCGGAATTCAATGCCGCCAAGGTCGCGCGCGGGATCCCCGAGAACGCGACGAACGACGAGTTCTCGGCTGCGCTGGCTGTCAGGATCAATGAAAGCCTCGGGACCGGGCTGACGGTCGACGAGATGTTCAAGTCATATTATCAGTTCATACCGAGCGTGACGCTTTATAAGGAGCTTTACACCGGCATGTACGGCGTCGATCTCACGCTCATAGGCTATCTGAGCGAGTTGCTTTGGGTCAAGAACGACTACGAGGGTCTGCTTGACTGGTATACGGCGGAGAACGAGGGCTTGAGCCGTCAGGACGCATCCGCCGAGATCACTCGGGAGATCAGCGATCTTATCGTGATGTTCAAAGAAAACTACGGCGTCGAGGCGACAGACGTTGACGGTCTGATCGACGGCATCATCGCGAAGATCAACTCCGACCTCGGCAAGACCGGCGACGACGCTTATACGCTCGCTGCCGCCGGCAGGGCAGGTTACGTAAAAGAGGGCAAGAGCGCGGCGCTCATACACGCGATCGACGCCAAGTTCGGGATCGACAGCGAAAACGGTCAGCTGTTCATATCGTCCTATGAGATCAGCACTTCCGAGGGGTCCTCGTGCGTCGCCGCGCCGTGGTTCGAATTTAAGATCAAGTGCGACAGCACGAATAAAGACCTTCTGGACGGCGCCGGAGTCAATTACTCGCCGATCCACACCCTTACCGCGCACGAGGGCAAGGCTGCGACCTGCCTTGGCGGCGGCTGGAAGGACTACGAGACCTGCGACAAATGCGACTATACGACCTACGAAGCGATCGAGCCGCTCGGCCACGATATAATACAGCACTCCGCGAAGGCCCCGACCTGCGCCGCCGTCGGCTGGGACGCCTACGAGACCTGCTCGCGCTGCGACTACACCACCTATCACGAGATCGCAGCCACCGGCGTCCACACCTGGGGCGCATGGGTCGAGACTACTCCCGCCACCGCGACAGAGGACGGCGAAAAGACCCGCACCTGCTCCGTCTGCGGCGGCAAGGAGATCGACGTCATACCCGCGACGGGAACTCCCGAAACTCCGGACGATCCCGGACAGCCCGACGATAACGGCGGCAGCGTCTGCAAATGGTGCAGCGGAGTCCACACCGGCTTCATGGGCAAGATCGTCGGTTTCTTCCACAGCATCCTCTACTTCTTCGCCCACCTCTTCGGTACGAGATAAGTCTTAAAACCGAACGTTCGCTTCGGTACCCCGCTTCGCCGGGACGGTCACTGCCGCCGCCCCGGCGACAGCTTTGCGCCGTTTATGACGGACCGTTGACGCTGAGAAGCGAAAATAATAAAAGTACAAAAGACGGAGGCTCATCTATGACGGTATTAAGGTTCCTCGGTTTTCCTGTTGCGGTCAGAAGACTTATCTCGGTCATTGCCGCGCTTCTTATCCTGATCATTTCTCCCTTTGTCGAGTATTCGACCCCGGAAGAGGCGTCCGAATACATGCTCCCGGGCGACGCGAGCTTCTCACGTGAAGCCGGGAGCGGCTGGAGCGTCGGCTTCGCGAAAACGGTGCTGACGCCGGACGACGTGGGGAAAAAGACTTATTATATCGCCGGGTACAACTCCGACAATCCCGCCGAGGGAGTGCTGGACGACATGTACGCGCGCGCCGTCTGGCTCGACGACGGTACCGGGCGCGGCGGCGTGGTCCTCTGCGCCGTCGACTGCGTGGGGCTGAGCCGTCACGACGTGGGTGAGATCAGAGCCGCCGTTATCGAAAGCAGCGCGATCCCCTCTCTCCGGTCCGTCAATATCTGCGCCACGCATACGCACTCCGCGATAGATACGCAGGGGCTCTGGGGACGGTCCTATTTCAGCGACGGCAAGGACGAACAGTTCCAGAAAAGCCTTAAGGAAAAGACCGCGCAGGCTATCGTGAACGCCTATGCGTCGCGCCGCGAGGGCCGCCTGTATTACGGCACGGCGGATATTTCGGACAGGATAGCCGATACGCGGACGCCCGTCGATTTCGATCCGCTGCTCACAAGCGTCAGGTTCGCTCCCGCGGACGGCTCCGGGGACGTTTACATCGTCAATATGTCGTGCCATCCCGAGCTTCTGGGCAGGGGCACGAAAAACGTGAGCGCCGATTTCCCCGCGTATATGGGCAGAGTGATAGAGGAGCGTACCGGCGGCGAGTTCATGTTCGTCAACGGGGCAGTCGGCGGCCAGCTTTCGGCGGACAGGATCGACGACGTGCTCAAGGATCCGGATTTCGACTGCGAGGCGTACATGAAGCAGTACGGCAGGGAGATGGGGGAGACCGTACTCGGCATTTCCGGCGAAAAGGAGATATCGCCGCTTATAAATATCAGGACGGAGCCGCTGACCCTCGAATGCGAGAACACGATCTTCAAGCTCGGCAAACTCATCGGTATCCTCAACAACGATATACAGAAGAAGCCGCTCGACACGACGATGTATATCCTGACGGAGATCTCGTATATGGAGCTCGGCGACAGACAGATAGGCATGTTCCTGATGCCGGGCGAGCTGTATTCAGAGCTTTACAGCGGGAATTTCCTGCCCGCGGAGCAATCGGCGAACGGTTTTGACGCCGATTATAAGGCGCTGTCCGAAATGACGGACTGCGAACGAAGCTTTGTCGTGGGGCTCTGCAACGACGCCCTGGGGTACATCATACCCGACAACGACTTCCTCAACAACGAATGGCTCGGCTTTTTCGATATCTGCAAGGACCGGTTCGGCAGGACGCATTACGAGGAAACGAACTCGGTCGGACCGGACACGGCGGGGGCGATCCTTGAGGCGATGGACTCTCTGACTTCTTCCGTGAAATAAACGGATACTGACGGCAGGCCGTCCCGCTTCGGGGCGGCTTTGCTTTTACCGGCCGGTCCGCCGCGCCGTCTGAAAAAATTTTTCGTTTCGGTATTGACATGACGGCGGGAGTGTGTTATTATAGCCGGGCAATAAAGAAGACGGTCTTCACCGCTCTCACCGTTCGGGGCTTTCGTTTGTCTCCGCCGGTCAATAAACATCAAGGCATCCGCCTTTGTTTTCGAGAGCGCTTTTCTGCGCTTTTTTTGTTGTCGGCGGGCGCGACGCACGCGCCGTATCTATCGGAGGTGTTTGTTTATAGCTACCAGAGATATGCAGCTCAACGGCGAGATCCGCGACCGCGAGGTCAGGGTCGTTACCGACTCAGGCGAACAGCTTGGTATAATGTCAGCCCGTCAGGCTCTTGAAGAAGCGAGGGCGAGGGATCTCGATCTTGTCAAGATCGCTCCCACTGCAAAGCCCCCCGTCTGCAAGATAATGGACTACGGCAAGTATAAGTTTGAGCAGCAGAAGCGGGAAAGAGAAGCGAAGAAGAATCAGCACGTCGTCGAGGTCAAGGAGATACAGCTTTCGCTGAATATCGATACCCACGACATCGAGACCAAGGTCAACCACGCGAAGAAGTTCCTTTCGCAGGGCAACAAGGTCAAGGTCTCCATCCGTTTCAGGGGGCGCGAGATGGCGCGTCCGGAACGCGGCGTCGAGATGATGGACAGGTTCGCTTCCTATCTCGAGGAAATAAGCACCGTCGACAAGCCGGCTAAGCTGGAGGGCAGGACAATGCAGATGTTCCTCTCTCCCAAGCCGGTCAAACAGTAAATAAACCGGAGGGAAAGTCTATGCCTAAGATCAAGACACACACCGGCGCGAAGAAGCGCTTCAGAATGACAAAAAACGGTAAGCCGATCCGCGGTCACGCCTATAAATCCCACATCCTCAACAAAAAGACCACCAAGCGCAAGAGGAATCTCCGCAAGCAGGTCGTTGCCGATGTGACCAATCAGAAGCAGATCAAGCGTCTGATCCCCTACAAATAATCGCGAATCGGAGGTAAGAAGATATGGCAAGGATCAAAGGCGCGGTCATGACGCGCAAGAGAAGAAATAAAGTCATCAAGAGCGCGAAGGGCTACTACGGCTCCAAGCACACCCTCTTCAAGACCGCGAAGCAGGCGGTCATGAAGTCCGGCAACTACGCCTACATCGGCCGCAAGCAGAAGAAGCGCGATTTCCGCAGACTCTGGATCACCAGGATCTCCGCCGCGTGCAAGCTCAACGGCATGAACTATTCCACGTTCATGAACGGCCTCAAGAAGGCGGGCGTCGAGCTCAACCGCAAGAGCCTCTCCGAGATAGCCATCGCGGACCCCGCGGGCTTCACCGCTCTCGCAGAGAAGGCAAAAGCCGCGCTGTGATTTTCTGAAACAATAAAACCCCGGGGAACCGGGGTTTTTATTGTTTTCAATTGGCAATTAGCAATGTGCAATGTGCAATTTCGGGCGGGCGGAGGTGAGGTCAGCACATCGGTAAGTAGATAGTGTCAGCACATCGGTAAGCCAGTGGTAAGTACACACCGGTCTCGTCAAGGTGGAGATCGGCGCAATTTCGGTAGGATCACGGGGTAGAAATTGTGCCGATACGACCTTGAC
>JAFRXS010000109.1 GCA_017443405.1 Clostridia bacterium
ATCGTTTTGACGCTGTCGGGAACTCATTGTTACGTTCTTTACCTTGAACAAAGGTACGCTTTGTGTTATAATAACGTTGCAACAGGGGGTGAATACAGTGGATATCGGGCAAACGATCGCCGGGCTTCGATCTAAGGCGAATATGACTCAGGAACAGCTTGCGTCCGAGTTGTACGTTTCCCGTGAGCTGATATCCAAATGGGAGACCGGGAAAAGCCCGCCGAATTATAAAATGATCCTAAAGCTCGCGGATCTGTTTTCGGTAGAGGTCGATGAGATATTCGACAAAGAGCGCATACTGACCGAAGAACTCTCTGCTTGCGTGCCGGTCGGCGCCGATGCTCCTCCGGAGGTCCTTTCGCGGACGGTCAACACCTTTTTACAGTCCCTGTCCGGGCGTGACAGATACGTTTTTATCAGAAGATACTATTACTTCGAGGACGCTTTCGAGATAGGCGACGAATACGGTCTCAGCGCGGAGCACGTTCGGACCATACTTATGCGAACCAGAAAGAAACTCAAAAAATATCTGAAAGGAGCTTTAACATGAACGGCAGAGATCTGTTGTGCGCATTCGCGGATATCGACGAAGGTATGCTCGTCGAGTCCGGACGCTTCTCCGTTATCGAAGCTGCTGTCGAGTCCGACCGTAAAAAGATGAGAAGACGCTTTGCTGCCGTCGGTATCGCCGCCGTCGTTTGTATAGCAGTTCTTGCGGTGATGAGGTCCCTCCCCGATCCTCTGCCGATATTCGTCCCCTCTGACGCGACCGAAACCGGGATCCTCGGCTCACAAGACCCCTCCGATAACTCAGGCGTTGCGGTCCTCCCCGGAGCAGACGCCACGAGTGAGAGCGTGAGCGACGAGGCGACGTCGGTGCAAGACGTTACATCCGGAACACAGCCTCGGATTCCCTCAACTGTAGGTCCCACGACTTCGAGCGATCCGAGCAAAACGAAGCCTCAGGCTCCCTCGACGACGGACCCGACGACCGAAGAGCCCGCGACAGTCGCAACAACGACCGAGGCGCCTTCGAACCAAACGCCGTCTTCCGCCGAACCTACAACTACGGAGCACTCGACGACAGTCATAAGGCCAAGTCCTCGCCTCCCTTCGGAGACCGAAACGATCACCGAACCGAATTCCGAAGCGTCCTCCGTCACTCCGACGATCGCCGGAGAACCGATCGACCCGACGGTCTACGAGGATCTGACGGTCGACTATGAAACGGCGAGAGAGATATTCGGACACCCGATCAGGGAGTGCGAGCGTGAAGATTTCGTAAAATATGAAGCGCTCATGGTTTACCCGGACGGGGCTGAGAACCCCGAAAAGTATTATTGCCCGGTGCTGTACTACGTTTTCATCGACGGCTCTGTCGACCTCAGGGATCAGGACAGGACGGAAGGAAACGTCATCATCCCCGCAAGCGGCGCCCGGGAATATAAAGGCAGGACGTTCTACGTACATCTCCCGGAGTTCAACGGCGACCGGATCAGCGTCTGGTATTTCCCCACGGGTAACAGCGGTATCTGTTATCAGGCGTTTTTCGACAGCCGTAAGGACGTCAACGAGATCATGGAAATGATCATATCAATCGAGATTTAGTTCGACCGACTGAACCAAACAAGAAAAACCGAAACGTCACAGTGAAGGAGGTATTATCATGAAAAAACAGATCGTATTTGTTATCGCCGCAGTTCTCGTGTCGCTGTCTCTGTCTCCTGCGGCGTATGCCGAAGGAACGGAAGCGATCGTTACGGACGCTTATATCCCGTTCGAAGTCTGGACGGGAGCGGGAGATTCCTCCGCAACACTCTCCTTTGACTCCGAAATCGACCCCATGCTGAAGGCTGATGAGTTCGTCTGCCTTGAAACTGCCGGAGCTGAGCTCGACAAGTCGTATTACTCGGTTGCCGCGGACGCCGACGGAAAGGCTGTCGTTACACTGAAAGAGGATTATCTGAAAACACTTCAAAACGCCAAAGCGTATTATTTCCACGCGGAATTCGAGAAAGCGAGGATCGGTCTGCGGCTGTTCGTCGTTACCGAAAGAGTCCCCTGCGATCTTGTGTTTACGACAAATCCGGATGAGCCGTGGGACGGAAAAAGCTCCTTGTCCGTTGATATCGCGGGCAACGAAGATATATCATTCGGAATAGAAATATTCGAGAAGCTGTTGTATGACGGCAAAGAGGTCGACCCTTCGAGCTATACCGTCGGGAGCTTCGGACCCGGCGTATCGATAAACCTCAAGGCCGATTACGCAAAGTCCTTCACCGCCGGAAAACATGAATTCACAGCGGTTTTTGAAAACGCCGACGTAACCCTGGTAGTCGATACGTCTTTTGCTCCGATGAACGGCGAGACCGTGATCGATTATTTCCCCGGCTACGTTCATAAAGAAGCCAACGATTCAGGCGTCATCAAGTACGAACTGAATGCTTCAGCCGCGCGGGATGTGTTGAGATATTCCGCCAAGCTCGACGAATTCAACGACTATCAGAAGAAGACTGCCGATATCGATTTTGACGGCGAGGTCAATGCGGTCGACGCACGACTTATCCTGCGGTACGCTGCAAAGCTCAGCGGATTTCCCGTCAAGCTCCGGGTCGGTCAATCACTGCGGTTCGGTTATTTCTCCGATCTCTGGCAATTGAGACCGGTCACGGAATCTTCATCGGACTTCGCTGTTGAACTTGAGAACAGACCGTTAGAAACGACCGATGTGTACGAGCCCGGCGATCATGGTTGGTCTGCTGTTTGCGCTACAGCGTACAAGCCCGGTAATTATACTCTTGAAGTCGTTTACGTAGGTTATGCCGGCGAGGTGGAGCGTTCAGTTCTGTTTGACATAACATGTGAAGGGCAGTTTTCTTAGACAGAGCTTCCAACTTCACGGAATACAGAACCGACATCGGAAACGCCGACTGCCGTAGAGCCTTCGACAACACGCATCGCGGATGTTCCCGATCCTCCGTCGGAGACCGGTACTGCCCCGACGACAATGGATCCTACATCCGCCGGTCCTCCGACCGATCCGACGGTCTATGAGGATCTGACCGTCAATTATGAGACTGCAAGAGAGATATTCGGGCATCCGATCAAGGCTTGCGGCAGGAGCGAATTCGTGAATTACACGCTGCTGATGGTTTACCCTGACAGCGACAGGGACTCCGAGGAGCGTTATTGCCCGGTAATGTACTATGTATTCACAAACGGCTTGATAGAGCTCAGGGATCAGGACAGGATGGACGAGGGCGTGATCATTCCAACAAGCGGCGCGCGGGAATATAAGGACAGGGTGTTCTACGTTCACCTCCCGGAGTTCAACGGCGACCGACTCAGCGTCCGGTATTTCCTGACAGGAAAAAGCGGGATCTGTTATCAAGCATATTTTAACAGACAGAGCGACGTCACGGAGATCATGGATATGATCATTTCTCTCGAGGTCTAACCAATAATTTGATATGATCGGACCTGCCGGTATCAGACGGCAGGTCCGGTCAAACTTTTGTATTCAAGTAGTTTATTGTGTTGTTCCGCCGTGTATTTTCCGAACGGCAAAATTGGGGATGGTTTTTGAGAAAATTTTATAAATATATCTCCGAATCAGTGGACAAACCGACGTTTTCCCTGTACAATAAGATTATTAAAGCCGAAGACCGAATTCTTTATCATAATAATCATCAAAGGGCAGTGTCGGAATGAAAAAGCTGATTTCGTTTCTTTTGGTCTTAGTTATGATTGCCGGTGCGTCTGTTTCCATTCGGGCGCAGGCGGGGGAGGCCGTTATGATCGATTCGAACTCAATGATCGTCGCAGGCGGCGAAAGCCTGCTTCCCGCAGCCCGAAAGCTTGCGGAATACATCGGCGCGGTCTGCGGAGCGGAGCCTGCCGCGGTTTTGGGCGAGCCCCGCGCGGACTCTGTTTTTCTTGACGTCGACCCGCAAGCGGATAAGGGCTTTGTTATCGAAGAAAAAGACGGGACCGTTTATGTTAAGGGAAGCGATCTTGCTCAGACCGTGCGCGGCGGTTACGCGTTTCTTGAACGATACGCCGGCGTGCGCCGCTATACGTCGGAATTGATCAAATACGAAAAGAACGAAGTATCCGTCCCGAAGAATGAAAAGTTCGTTTATTCTCCTGTCTTTGAGTACGCGGATACAGACTGGCTCAGTCCCCGCGACACGGAGTATTCGCTTTTTAACGGGCTTAACGGCGGTCAATACAGGAGTATCCCGGAAGAACTCGGCGGTACTGTCGACTATATTTCGTCTTTCGGGCATACTCTGACCGGCCAGTTTTGCGGCAAAAACAAATACTACGAGTCTCATCCCGAATATTTCGCGCTTTATCACGGAATCAGGACGGACAGTCAGCTTTGCCTCTCAAATCCTCAAGTGCTTGAGATAGTGAAGAACGAGGTCATGGACCTTCTCAAACAAAAGCACGATCCGTCGCTTCCTCTGCAGATAGTTTCCCTTACGCAGGCGGACAATATAATGTTCTGCACCTGCCCCGAATGCCGTAAGACCGACAGGAAGTACGGCTCGCACGCCGGGACGATGCTGGAGTTTGTCAACGCCGTCGCCCGCGAGGTGAAAGCCGCGGGATACGGCAACGTCGCGATCGATACCTTCGCTTACAGATACACAAGGAAGCCGCCGAAGGGCATAGCGCCGGAGGATAACGTCATAGTCCGGCTTTGCACGATCGAATGCTGCTTCTCCCATTCGTTCGACGATCCAGCGTGCGCGACCAACGTCGAATTCATGAAGGACCTCTCGGGATGGTCCGCGATTTGCGACCGGTTGTATATCTGGGACTACTGCACGAATTACAGCGCGTTCGTCGGAATCTTCCCCGACTTCGGAACATTGCAGAGGAATATGCAGATCTTCGCCGAAAACAACGTGAAGGGCGTTTATGAGGAAGGCAATTACACCATGCAGGCGGAGACGGAATTCGGCGAGCTGCGGTCCTATCTTATCGGCAGGCTCATGATCGACCCGTATATGGATTATACCGCCGAACGTAACGCTTTCCTTGACGCCTATTACGGCGCAGGCGGCAAGTATATCGCGGAATTTCTTGATATGATAACCGAAAACGCCGGCAAAAAGCATCTGGGGATCTACGAATTCCAGAGCAATACGCTGTCGCTCAAAAAGAAACAGATCGCCCGCTGCGACGGACTGTGGCAGTCCGCGAAGGACGTAACGGACGGCGCGGAGAAAGCCAATGTGCTAGCTTCCGAGCTTTGCTGGCGCTATTGGAAAATGAAAAACCGCGTGTCGGAGTTTTCGTCACCTTTCACGCGCAAGGCGGAGACGGAAAAGCTGACCGACGATATCAACGCAAAAACGACGAGATGGGCGGAGGTCGAAGAGTCGGAGGCGAAGCGCAACTCACTGTTCCAATTCCTGTATTTCAAAGCGTACCCGCTTGTCAAAGCGGTCCTCGATCTGCTGTATAAAGTCTGAATCGTTATTTGATCGATATAAAAACTCCGTCGGCAATTTTTTGCCTGACGGAGTTTTGTTATCAGTTATTTGACGTTACAGGAGCTTTTCGATCGCCGCGGCAAACTCGTCGGGATGCTCGGAAACGAGCATAGGGTAAGGGGAGTTGAACACAAAACGGTTTTTCAGAGCATCTTTTCCCCAATACTGCCTCATCTGCCTTGATAATACGACAGTATTATCTGCGGCAGCTTCGTTGTCTTGAAAAAAATCTGCCTCTGAAAAACTGC
>JAFRXS010000110.1 GCA_017443405.1 Clostridia bacterium
CGTCCAGTATATACGTGCTCTGATCGCCTTCCAGCTTCTGGACGTAAAGATATTTGATCCCGTTGCTGTCCTTGATATCGAACAGCGTGTCGAGCATCTCGTAATAACGCTCGTCCTTGAGCGCGTCGGCTTTTGCGTCGTACTCGGCGCGGTACGCCTCGTCGTTCCAGTATCTTTCGTCGTCGTACGTTCCTATCTGCTTGACGGCGTCATAATACCGCATGAGATCGCCGGCGTCGAGCTGAGAAGCCGCGGTCTTCGCGAGATTTGAGGTCAGCGTTATATAGTGGTTGTCCATCGTGTCGCTGTATACGCGGTAGCTTATCGTCACCGCGAGGGCGGAAAGGATCAGCGTCGCCAAAACGATGACCACGACCGTTTTCAACCGCAGGGACGCCACTCTGTTTTTCTTTTTGCGCGCTATTCTCATCATTGTACCCATTCCTTTCAGATTAGAAGCAAATTGACGTAAGTGTTGCAAAGGGGAGCGTTATATATGACCGAGGAGACGATCTCCTCTCCTTCGCCGCAGGAAAAATCGGGCATATACGCCTCAATGGAAGCCGTCCCGAACAGCTCGCACAATGCGCCGCCCGCCCGTATCAACTGTTCGGCGGAAAGGTCCGTTTCGGCTATCCGGAGGACTTCTCCCTGCGGACCTCCCATCAGGAAGTGATCCTCTCCGTCCATTTCAAGGGCGAGCGTCCTTCCGCCGAGAAACTCGTTTTCGGCGAAGCAGTACCGGACGTATCTGTCCGGCCATTCGACGTGAGGATGAGAACGGAAGGCGTTGTTCCGCATACGGTTGTATTCCTCCGGCGAGATCGGACCGGTCTTCAGCGGGATCCTGCCGCCGGGCGAGACGCGAAGGAGCTTGAAACAGGCGTCCGAAATAAATCCGAACGTCCTGTAATACGGGATCAGGGGCTGGTTGGCGGGCTTACCGAAAAGCGCGTAACCGTTTTTGTCCGCGTAATCCAGAACGTACCGGATCACGGCGCCGTAGTACCCGTTCTTGCGGTATTCGGGAAGCGTGCCCCCGGCGTACAGATATTTGGCTTTGCGCCGCTTGTCTCCATCGACAAAGCAGGCGTCAAACCAGTGAAGCATGCTCGCCGGACGCCCGTCTACCGCGTACACGGAGGTCGTGACGAAGTCGAAGTTCTCACGGTAAAAGAACCGGACGTAGTCCTCGATATCGTTGAAGCATACCTCCCATATATCGCAGAGCGCGGGGATGTCGCTCTTTTCGGCAAAACGTAAACAGTCGCTCATTTTTTTATACCTCCACGGTGAGTGTGTTGAAGCCGGCGTACCGGCGATAGAAGAACTGCTTGGATTTGGTTTTTACCATCAGGATGCCCAGCGACGCGAGGTTATCCTCGTCCTCATAATCAAGGCCTGTTTTCATCGCGAAGGGGTTGAAGTTGACCGCGTTGTCCCGCATGTGAAGGACGGTCTTTCCGTCCGCTTCAAAGGTGAGCGTGAGCTGGATGTACTCGTCCCCGTCGCGGGTGAAAGCGTTCTCGATAATGGCCTGACAGACTTCTTCTATGCACATGGAAACGTAATATATCTGTTTCGGGGTCGCGCCGTTTTCTTCGCAGAACGCTTCCGCGCGGCTCATAAGGTCTGATATGTCGTTTGAATTTGCGTCAAGCAGGTATGAAAAAACGTTTTCCGGCTCCGACCGCTTTTTGCCGCGGAAGAACGGGGCGCAGACGACGATCGTGCCGAGCTCCGCGCCGAGGAAGACGAACCAGAACCATTTGACGTCAAGCAGGGAGAGCGGCAGCGCGAACAAAACGAAGCAGACGAAGGTCCGCATCTGATTTATCAGGAAAACGATCTTTTCCCTGCCGATCGCCTGGAAGCAGGAGCTCCATATTATATTCAGTCCCGCGGGAATGATCGAGAGGCTGAACAGCCGGACGGCGAACGCGCCGGCGGAGATCGCGCTTCCCGACAGCCCGAACACGCCGCATACGGCCGGCGCGAAAACGGAGAACAGCGCGGCCATAAAGGCTCCGGAAACGGCGCCGATCAAGACGGCTATCGCCATCACGCGGCGCACTCCGTCTCTGTTGTGCTCCGCGTAAAACGTGCCGCACAGAGGCTGTACGGTATCGCCGAGGGCGTGATATATCGCAAGCGCGACGTAAGAGACGTTCTGCACGATGTTCAGCTGAGCCAGCGCGCTGTCCCCGCCCATGCGAATAAGCATATTGTTCACGATCAGAAGAGCGATGAACTGACCGATATAGCCGAACGAGGACGCCATACCCGTTTTCAGGACCGAGAAAATGAGCTTTAGGTCCGGCTTGACCAAACGGAAACGGAGGATCGCCCATTTACGCGTGAAGTGAAGAAGAAACACGCAGATGCCGACCGCCTTGCCTAACACCGTGGCGATTATCGCGCCGCGCACGTCCATTTTAAACACAAGTATGAACAGGGCGCTGGCGGCGATATCGGTAAAATAGCCGATCATATATCCGGCGCTGGCGAGCTTTTCGTTGTCGTCGCAGCGTATGCAGTAATACAGCAGGAAGAACAGGAAGGTCAGCGGCGCGCCGAGAAACATGATCTGGAGATACTGCCGCGTATATTCCCAAAGCTCGCCGCCCGGTTCGCCTGCGCCGAGCAAATTCAGGATCTGGGGCATAAAGATCAGCCCCGCCGCCGCGAGCAGAACGCTTACGGTCACGGCGACCGTGAGCATCTGCGAATAGATCGAGACCGCCTGCTTCGCCTTGCCTTTCCCGAGAGCCCTCGTGTAATGGACCGACGCGCCGACGGCGATGCCGATGTCCAGTACGTTGTAGATCATATAGACCGGGGCGACGAGCGACATGGTCGCAAGCCCGACCTTTCCTATGCGGATACCTACGAACAG